>JBIIJK010000002.1:0-85985 GCA_044233865.1 Limnohabitans sp. | reverse complement strand
CGTCGATTCTTTGGTATTCCAATGCCCAACACGCCCAATGCGCCCAGACAGGCGCCTCGCCAAGGCAGAACGCCAGCACCCGAAGAGTCGCAACCCAGGGGCGTCGGTTCAGGATTTATTTTGACTGCTGATGGCTTCATCATGACCAACGCCCATGTGGTTGACGGTGCCGATGAGGTTCTGGTGACCTTGCCAGACAAACGCGAATTCAAAGCCAGAATCATTGGCGCTGATAAACGCACTGATGTGGCCGTTGTCAAGATCCAAGCCACGGGACTTCCTGCAGTGAAAGTGGGTGATGTTTCGCGCTTAAAAGTGGGCGAGTGGGTGATGGCCATTGGGTCACCATTCGGACTTGATAACTCCGTCACGGCTGGCATTGTGAGCGCCAAGCAACGTGACACCGGTGACTACTTGCCTTTTATCCAAACAGATGTTGCCATTAACCCTGGAAATTCAGGAGGGCCCCTTATTAACATGAGAGGGGAGGTGGTTGGTATCAACAGTCAAATTTACTCTCGCTCTGGTGGATTCATGGGCATTTCCTTTGCCATTCCCATGGACGAGGCCATGCGCGTCAGTGAGCAATTGCGCGCCAATGGGCGTGTGACACGTGGACGCATTGGCGTTCAAATTGAGCAAGTGACCAAAGAGCTTGCTGAATCGATTGGTTTAGGCAAAGCGCAGGGCGCACTCATCAACCGGATTGAGCCTGGTGCGCCAGCCGACAAGGCTGGGTTGGAGCCTGGCGATGTGATCATCAAGATTGATGGCAAGCCCATTGAGAAGTCTTCCGACCTGCCTCGATTGGTCGGTAATACAAAGCCTGGAACAAAAAGTAACTTGACCATTTTCAGGCGCGGCGCAACCAAAGAGTTGAGCATCGTGATCGCGGAGTTGGAACCTGAGAAAGTGGCTAAAAAACCTGTTGAAGTTGAAGAAAAACCGAAGGCGGCTAATTCTGTGCAGGGATTGGGATTGGTGGTTGCCGATTTGACCGATCTTCAAAAAGCAGAACTGAAAATCAAAGGGGGCGTCAGAGTCGAAAGCTTGATGGAGCCTGCTATCAGAGCAGGATTGAGAGAAGGCGATGTGATTTTGGCGGTGGCCAACATCGAGGTCACCCAAGTCAAAGACTTTGCTGCGGCCTTGAGCAAATTGGACAAGACAAAACCAGTGAACGTCCTATTCCGGCGCGGAGAGTTAACTCGATTTGCGCTAGTTCGCCCAATTCCTTGATCTTGCGCTTGTCAAGAGTCCCTTTGGAACCACAGGGTTTGCCACGTTTTAAAAATATTTTTATGTTTGCAGTCACTAACTTTCTGGCAAGTTGATTTTCGAAAATGGTTAAAATCTGCTCTCTTGAACCAATATTCATGACAAAAAAAGCAGGGGTGGGTTCACAATGTGGGATCTCCCACATCAGTCCACCGGTGATCCACAGAACACCCACAAGTTATTCATTTTCAGTGACCCTTGTTTGTGTATAAGCTGTTGATAAGTTTTCTGTTGCAAGCTTGCAACGACCTGCAAAGTGCCGTTTTGGGGCTGTACGTGTCTGGCTTTTTGCCTACAATGAAGTCCCAACTATCGCAGTTGCCATTGATTGTTGGTTCAGGGCGCGTCCTCATTCGACGCGCCCTTTTTTCTTGTCTTTCTTTGAATCTCAAACACTTGTAGCTGGTCCTTGATGAATCACATCAGAAATTTCTCCATCATTGCGCACATCGATCATGGCAAATCGACACTCGCCGATCGGTTGATTCAACGTTGCGGTGGTTTGCAAGAGCGCGAAATGCAATCGCAAGTTCTAGACTCCATGGACATTGAAAAAGAGCGCGGCATTACCATCAAGGCGCAAACAGCTTCGCTGCAATACAAAGCCAAAGATGGGCAAATTTACAACCTCAATTTGATCGACACACCGGGGCACGTTGACTTCTCTTATGAAGTTTCACGCTCGTTGTCTGCTTGCGAGGGTGCCTTGTTGGTGGTCGATGCCAGCCAAGGTGTTGAAGCACAAACAGTTGCCAATTGCTATACCGCACTTGATTTAGGTGTCGAGGTGGTGCCCGTTCTCAATAAGATGGACTTGCCTCAAGCCGATCCCGAAAACGCCAAAGCCGAAGTCGAAGACGTCATTGGCATCGATGCCAGCGAAGCCATTCCGTGTTCGGCCAAAACAGGCATGGGCATTGATGAAATTTTGGAGGCCATTGTTGCCAAAATTCCGGCACCTAAAGGAAACCCCAACGCGCCCCTTCGCGCCATGATCGTTGACAGTTGGTTCGATACGTATGTTGGCGTTGTCATGTTGGTCCGTGTGGTCGATGGCCGATTGGGCAAAGGCGAACGTTTCAAAATGATGGCCACAGGGACTGTTTACAACGCAGATACCATGGGCGTATTTACGCCCGCCAATGAATCGCGCAACAGTCTTGAGGCCGGTGAGGTGGGCTATATCATTGCAGGCATCAAAGAGCTGCAAGCCGCCAAAGTGGGCGACACCATCACTTTGGAAAAGAAGCTCCCCAACAATTTAGGTCCTGCCGAGAAGGCATTGCCAGGTTTCAAGGAAATCCAGCCCCAAGTTTTCGCTGGTTTGTACCCCACTGAAGCCAACCAATACGACTCTCTGCGTGACGCACTTGAAAAACTGAAGCTCAACGATTCATCTTTGCATTACGAAGCTGAGGTTTCTCAAGCCCTTGGATTTGGCTTTCGCTGTGGCTTCTTGGGTTTGTTGCACATGGAAATTGTGCAGGAGCGCCTGGAGCGTGAGTTTGACCAAGATCTGATCACCACGGCACCCAGTGTGGTCTATCAAGTAGTCAAAGGCGATGGTGAGGTGGTGATGGTCGAGAACCCCGCCAAAATGCCCGACCAAGGCAAGATGCTAGAGATTCGCGAGCCCATTGTCACGGTGCATTTGTACATGCCCCAAGATTATGTGGGACCTGTCATGACACTGGCCAACGTAAAGCGGGGCGTCCAACTCAACATGTCCTATCACGGTCGACAGGTCATGCTCACTTATGAGATGCCTTTAGGCGAAATCGTTTTGGACTTTTTTGACAAATTGAAATCGGTCTCACGAGGCTATGCTTCAATGGATTACGAATTCAAAGAATACCGCGCCTCCGATGTGGTGAAAGTCGATATTTTGCTTAACGGCGAGAAGGTTGATGCACTGTCCATCATCGTCCACCGCACGCAGTCGGCCTATCGCGGCCGTGCTGTGGTGGCCAAAATGCGAGAAATTATCAGCCGTCAAATGTTCGATGTGGCCATACAGGCGGCCATTGGTGCCAACATCATTGCCCGTGAAACGGTCAAAGCCTTGCGTAAAAACGTGCTGGCCAAGTGCTATGGTGGTGATATCTCGCGCAAACGCAAATTGCTCGAGAAACAAAAAGCGGGTAAAAAACGCATGAAACAAATTGGCTCAGTTGAGGTGCCGCAAGAGGCATTCTTGGCTATTTTGCAGGTAGAAGATTGATGGAAGTCATAACGGGTTTTTTGCTGGCAGCCTTGCTAGGCTACGCAGGTGCTTGGTACAGCGGCATGATTGAAGGCAACTTTGCCTTGCTGATGCTCATGGCGGTCATCATTTCAGGTGTTTATTGGCTGGCTGAAAAGTTTTATTTTTGGCCGCAGCGACTTAAAGCAGTCGAACAACTTGACCAAGAAAAAGCCAAGCGTCAACAAGAATTGTCCAAAATGGGCATCGGCAGACAAGACACCGAAACGAGCGAAGCGCGCGATCGACTTCTCATGCAACCCTGGTGGTTGGACTGGACCGCCGGATTATTTCCCGTCATCTTGGTCGTTTTTGTGCTGCGCTCATTTTTATTTGAGCCCTTCAAAATTCCTTCTGGTTCCATGATTCCAACCCTGTGGATCGGTGACTTGATTTTGGTGAATAAATTTCACTACGGCGTTCGTTTGCCAGTGGTCAACCTCAAACTGACCCAGGGTACGCCCGTCGCGCGCGGTGATGTGATGGTTTTTCGTTACCCCCCGCGCCCCAGTGTCGATTACATCAAACGGGTGGTGGCTATTCCGGGTGACCAAGTGGCCTATTTGAACAAAAAACTCACGATCAATGGTCAGCCTGTGCCAACCGAGGCGTTGCCAGAGTTTTTTGATGAGTCGGTCATGCGCTACTTCAAACAATCGCAAGAAAAATTGGGCAACAAACCACATAATTTGATTGTCGATGACGAGCGGCCTGCCTTTATTCCGGGTGCTGACGATTTTCCTTACAGAGATCAGTGCAACTACACCATAGAGGGTGTCGTTTGTAAGGTGCCGCAAGGACACTACTTCATGATGGGCGACAATCGAGACAATTCTCTAGATTCGCGCTATTGGGGTTTTGTACCCGACGCCAACATCGTCGGCCGAGCGTTTTTTGTTTGGATGAACTTTGGAAATCTGGGACGCATTGGTGCTTTTAATTGAGCTCATCGTCTCTAACTTTTCAGCAAGCATTTAAATTGCCACATTTAAAATTCACTGACAGGCTATCCGTTTGAACGACGATCTCAGTCAATTGCAAATTCGCCTTCAGCACACCTTCAAAGATGCAAGTTTGCTGGAGCGTGCGTTGACGCATCGCAGTTACTCTGCTGATCACAATGAACGCCTCGAGTTTTTGGGCGATTCGGTTTTAAACCTAGCCGTTGCCCACTTACTCTTCGCCCAATTGAGCGAATTACCCGAGGGTGATTTGTCTCGCGTCAGAGCCAATTTGGTCAAGCAAGAAACCTTGCATCAATTGGCCCTTACGCTTCAAATTCCAGTTTGTCTTAAGTTGGGGGAGGGTGAGTTGAAATCGGGTGGACAGCGCCGACCCTCTATTTTGGCCGATACCTTGGAAGCCTTGCTAGGTGCTGTTTTTCTGGATGCAGGTTATGAAGTCGCAGAACAATTGGTGCACAGATTGTTTCAAAATGTTGAAATCAATCCGCAGATGCAGGCCGCTGCCAAAGACCCCAAAACAGAATTGCAAGAATGGCTACAAGGCCGAAAATTGCTACTGCCTCAGTATTCTGTGGTCGCCACATCGGGAGCAGCACACAGACAAATATTTGATGTCGCTTGCGACATTCCCGAACTCAGTCTCTCACAGCATGGTAGCGGCCCCTCGCGACGTGCTGGTGAGCAAGCCGCGGCAGCTGCCATGCTTGAAATTTTGAAAGTCAAGGCCCGCGGATGAACACAGAAACCAACCCCGCCCAACGTTGCGGTTTGGTCGCCATTGTTGGTAAGCCCAATGTGGGCAAATCGACATTGCTCAATGCGCTGGTGGGCCAAAAAATCAGTATCACATCGCGCAAAGCGCAAACCACACGTCACCGCATTACGGGCATTCGCACAGAGGGTGCTACCCAGTATGTGTTTGTGGACACACCAGGCTTTCAAACCCGCCATAACACGGCGCTCAACAAGTCTTTGAACAAAACAGTATTGGGCGCGGTGGGCGATGTCGATTTGGTGCTGTTTGTGGTGGAGGCAGGCATGTTTAACACCGCCGACGCCAAAGTCTTGACATTGCTCAAACCCGATGTGCCTGTTTTGTTGATTGCCAATAAGCTGGACACCGTCAACCGGCGCGAAGAGTTGGCGCCTTGGCTCAAAGACATGCAAGAGCGCCATCCCTTCACAGAGTTTGTACCGATGTCGGCCAAAAATGCCAAAGACATTGAACGTCTGATGGGGTATTGCGAAAAATACTTGCCAGAACAGGCGTGGATGTATGGTGAAGATGAACTCACTGACCGAAGCGAAAAGTTTTTGGCCAGCGAAATTGTGCGTGAAAAATTGTTTCGTTTCACGGGGGATGAATTGCCCTACACCTCCACCGTGGTCATTGATAAATTCGAAGAAGAACCCAGCCGTTCAGCCAATCGCATGATTCGCATTGCCGCCACCATTGTGGTGGAGCGCGAGGGCCATAAAGCCATGGTCATTGGCGATAAGGGTGAGCGCCTGAAGCGCATTGGCACTGAAGCACGCCAAGAGTTGGAAAAGCTCATGGATGCCAAGGTCTTTATTGAGTTGTGGGTCAAGGTTCGCTCTGGCTGGGCCGACGACGAAGCGCGTGTTCGCTCCTTCGGTTACGAGTAAAAAGGGCAGCCCATGGCCGCTGTCTTGAAACGAATTTCGGATGAGCCTGCCTATGTGCTTCACCGCTATGACTGGAGCGAGTCCAGCCTTATCTTGGAAGTTTTCACTCGGCACCATGGGCGCATTGCCTTGGTTGCTAAAGGGGCCAAAAAACCAAGCTCCTCGTTCAGGCCTGTTTTATTGCCGCTTCAAGCCATTCAAGTTGCCTATGGTGGCGATGCCGACATTCGAACCTTGAAGTCAGTAGAGTGGATCGGTGGGCATGTCATGCCAACTGGAGATGCGCTGCTTTCGGGGTACTACCTGAATGAGTTGTTGCTGCGCCTCTTGGCGCGCGATGATCCTCACTCCAAATTGTTTGATGCCTACGCTGCCACTGTGCGTGTCATGGCCACAGAGCCAGGCGAATTGCTGCAGGCGTCTCTCAGAGTGTTTGAATTGCTCTTGCTTCGAGAAATTGGACTGCTGCCCAGTTTGAATTCTCAGACCCTCACCATGGCTGACTTGGATGAGGCGAGAGACTATTGTTTGGTGCCCGAAGGCGGCTTGCGATTGGCACACCGTGATGATCGTCACGCCTTGAGCGGCTTTCAATGGCTGGCACTGCAAAACGCGTTGGATGGAGAATCTCCATTTACAGACACGCTTCGTTTGAGCTTAGACATGTTGACGCCCCTTCGCACCCAACTTCGCACCTTACTCAATTACCATTGTGGTGTCGGCACTTTAAAGACCCGTCAAATGATGATCGACATTCAAAGTTTGTGAGACCTTCATGACCCCTGATTCCAAAACGGCGCTGTCCGTCAATGTCAACAAAGTAGCGTTGCTGCGCAATTCACGCCACTTGGGTATTCCCAGTGTCCTGAAAGCGGCTCAGATGTGCCTAGAAGCGGGTGCCCAGGGCATTACCATTCACCCCCGCCCTGATGAGCGTCACATTCGTGCCTCCGACGTGTTTGACCTGGCCAACTTGATGAAGCGTTGGCCAGACAGGGAATTCAACATTGAAGGCAATCCGTTTCACCAATTGATGGATTTTGTGAGGACCTTCCGGCCGCACCAAGTAACCTTCGTGCCCGATAGCGAGGGTCAACTCACCAGCGATCACGGCTGGTCATTTCCCAAAGATGCCGACACACTGAAGCCCTTGATTGAGGAATGCAAGTCCTTGGGTGTTCGCGTCAGTTTGTTCATGGACCCTGAGCCCAATCAAATGGTTTTTGTGAAACAAGTTGGTGCCGATCGCGTGGAGTTGTACACCGAGCCCTACGCAGCAAGCTTTGGCACACCCACCAACGATGCTTGTTTGGCAGAGTACGTTAGCACTGCTAAGGCAGCCATTGAGCAAGGCTTGGGCGTCAACGCCGGACATGATTTGAACCAAGACAACCTGCCCAAATTTGCACAAGCCGTGCCGGGTTTGTTGGAGGTCTCCATTGGCCACGCCTTGATGGCCGACGCACTAGAGGTGGGATACGCTGCTACAGTTCGCGGCTATTTAAATGCCTTGGGCAGATGATCCAAGCCTTGGCCCCTTTATTTTGAACTGAACGAGCAAACTTCCAACATGATTTACGGCATCGGTACAGATCTTTGTGATGTCAGGCGCATCAGAGCCAGCTTGGAAAAGCACGGCGACCGCTTTGCTCAAAAGGTTTTGAGCGACCAGGAGTTTGCAACTTACAAAGCGCGCAGTGCCAGATGGCCAGAACGGGGTATTCGTTATGTGGCTACACGATTTTCTGCCAAGGAAGCTTTTAGCAAGGCCATTGGCATGGGCATGCGCATGCCAATGACATGGCGCTCGTGCGAAATTGGCAAACTGCCTTCTGGCCAACCTGTGATTATTTTGCACGATGCCTTGAAAATCTGGTTTGAGTCCCAACATCTAAAAGCACACATCAGCGTCACTGACGAAGCAGATTACGCAGGAAGTTATTGCATCGTGGAAAAAATCGAATGAACATCCAAGCCCCCCTCATCATCGACATTGAAGGCTTTGAGCTCACAGCTGCCGACAAAAAACGTCTAAAAAACCCATTGACGGGTGGCCTCATTTTGTTTGGACGCAATTGGCAAAGCCGCGCGCAGCTCACGGCTTTGTGTGCAGACATCAAGGCTGTTCGAAAAGATCTGTTGATTTGTGTCGACCACGAAGGCGGCAGGGTTCAGCGTTTTAGAAACGATGGCTTCACACATTTGCCTGCCATGCGACGATTGGGCGAAATGTGGGCCCAAGATGGCAAAGGTCTGGCCGGTGAAGGTGTTTTAAAGGCTTGCAAAGCCGCCACAGCAGTGGGCTACTTATTGGCTGCAGAGTTGCGCGCCTGTGGTGTTGATTTAAGTTTCACGCCCGTTCTTGATTTGGACTATGGCGAAAGCAGTGTCATTGGTGATCGCGCTTTCGGCCGCGATGCCCGCAATGTCAGTTTGCTGGCCAAAAGTCTGATCCATGGCTTGCAGCGTGCAGGTATGGGCAATTGCGGCAAGCATTTTCCAGGACACGGTTACGTCAAGGCCGATTCACATGTCGACATCCCCGTCGACAAGCGCAGCCTGAAAGCCATCCTTCAAGAAGATGCCAAGCCCTATGAGTGGTTGAGCAACGAGTTGAGTGCTGTCATGCCCGCGCACGTCATTTATCCTAAAGTGGACTCACGGCCTGCTGGGTTCTCCCAAAAATGGGTCCAAGAAATTCTGCGCGAACAATTGGAATTCACTGGCGCAGTGTTCAGCGACGATTTGTCGATGCTAGGCGCTCGTGTGTTGGATGGCCAACCCATCAGCTTCACAAAAGGTGCCTTGGCGGCGCTCGAAGCCGGATGTGATGTGGCATTGCTGTGCAATCAATCCTTGAAGGGCAGCAAAGTCATTGACGAGGTCTTAGAAGGTCTTGCCCAAGCGCAAGTCAAGGGCTGGTGGCAGCCTAATGACTTAAGTGAAGCACGGCGCTTGGCGCTGCTGCCCACCTTGCCCGCCTTGGCTTGGGATGATTTGGTGCGGTCTGTCCATTACCAACAAGCCTTGGCTTGCTTGCCCTGATATGCAATTGATTGCTTGGATTTTTAAAATCTTTTTCAGTTTGCTAGGACTGGTTTTTGTCTTAGGCACACTGTGTATCTTGCTATTGGCTTTAATTTCTGGCGCGCTTTGGTCTTTGGTTCGTGGCCGAAAACCCGAAGTGGCCGTGGTCTGGCAACGCTATCAAAACATGGCTCGCAACAAAGCACCCTTTGGTGCTTGGCGCACAAGCTCGCAAAATACGCCAGAGGTGGTAGACGTTGAGGTCAAAGAAATCACAGAAGCGCCTCGCTCGGATCGCTTGCCCAAACAATAAGCCAAGGCAAGCATTTAGAACTTGCCTGTTCTGACGTTTAATCTTGCTCTCGCTTTAACGCGGGAAACAAAATCACATCGCGAATGCTGGGGCTGTCAGTCAGCAGCATCATCAATCGGTCAATGCCAATGCCGCAACCGCCAGCGGGTGGCATACCGTATTCCAGGGCGCGCACAAAGTCGTGGTCAAAGAACATGGCTTCATCGTCGCCGCTGTCTTTGGCGTCCACTTGCGCTTGAAAACGTGCCACTTGATCTTCGGCGTCGTTTAACTCTGAAAAGCCATTGCCAAATTCACGGCCAGTGATGTAGAGCTCAAAGCGCTCAGTGACTTCAGGGCGAAGATCGTTGGCGCGTGCCAAGGGTGAAATTTCGGTGGGGTGTTCCATGATGAACGTGGGCTCCCACAATTTGTCTTCGACAGTTTCTTCGAAGTACAAAACTTGCAAGCCGGCCAATGATTTTTGAGACAATTTGTTCTTGGCTTCGCTCATGCCCAATTTTTGCAGGGCTTGAATGAGCCATGTTGCGTCGTCAACTTTGTCGCCAGCGTCTGTGTGCTTCACAATGGCTTCTCGAATGGTGAGACGCTCAAAAGGCTTTGCCAAATCGACAGGTTTGCCACCATAGCTCAGTTGCAAATGACCTGCTGCATTCATGGCAGCGTCACGCACCAACTCTTCGGTAAAGCCCATCAAGTCTTGGTAATTCCAATAAGCCGCGTAGAACTCCATCATGGTGAATTCGGGGTTATGGCGAACAGAAATGCCTTCGTTGCGGAAGTTGCGGTTGATTTCGAACACCCTCTCAAACCCCCCCACCAACAAGCGTTTCAAGTACAACTCAGGGGCAATGCGCAAGTACATTTCTTGGTCAAGCGCATTGTGGTGCGTGACAAAGGGGCGGGCGTTGGCACCGCCAGGAATAGGGTGCAACATGGGTGTTTCAACTTCTAAGAAGTCGTGTTTGACCATGAAATCGCGAAGACCGCTGACGGCTTTGCTGCGGGCCGTGAAACGTTTGCGCGCATCTTCGTCCATCATCAAATCAACATAGCGCTGTCGGTACTTGATTTCTTGGTCCGCCACGCCATGAAACTTGTCTGGCATGGGGCGCAGGCTCTTGGTCAGCATGCGCACGCTTGCGGCATGCAACGACAATTCGCCCATTTTGGTTTTGAACAAATAGCCTTCGGCCGCCACGATGTCGCCCAGGTCCCAATGCTTGAAATCGTTGTAGGCTTCTTCGCCAATGTCGTCGCGTGTGACGTAAATTTGGAAGCGACCGGTTGCATCTTGCAAGGTGGCAAAGCTGGCCTTGCCCATCACACGCTTGAGCATCATGCGGCCTGCAATTTTGGCTGTGGTTGGCGCAATGCCTTCGCCTTTTAAAGTTTCAGGCGCCTTCTCACCATGGGCATTTGTGAGGCCTGCTGCGCGATCTTCTGGCTTGAAGTCATTGGGGAAGGCGACGCCTTTACCTTCTTTTTGAGCTTCTCGCATGGCTTTGAGCTTACTTCTGCGTTCGGCAATCAGTTGGTTCTCGTCAACGATGGGTGCGGTTTGATTTTCTGCTGGCGTGTCTGACATGAGGAGCGCTTCTAAAGTGAGGGCCACAAAAGCCCTTAAATACGCTGAAATTCAGCGGGAACCCGTTATTTTACGATTCCTTATGGCTCAAGCTATCATTTGTGATCTCGGAGGTCTTCAGTGTTTCTACAAATTGTCAATTTGATCTTGGATGTCGCCACAGGTTTGGTGGGTGGAGCTTGTCTCATGCGATTGGTGATGCAATGGCAACGACTGCCTTTTCAGAACCCCATTGGCCGCTTTGTCTTTGCTGTGACCGATTGGATGGTGATGCCGCTCAGACGCTTTTTGCCAGCCATTGGGCGCTTGGATACGGCCAGTCTGGTCGCGGCATGGTTGATGAAATTGAGCCATGTGACTGCCATGTGGGTGCTCACAGGCACACAAGCGGCTTTTCTGGGTATTTTGGTGGCCAGTCTGTTTGGCGTCTTGCACTGGCTGGTATCTGGCCTCAGCGTCATTATTTTGCTGTATGCCGTCTTGTCTTGGGTGCAGCCTAACAGCGGCAGCATGATGCTTTTGTCTCGATTGGTTGAGCCTTGGTTGGCGCCTATTCGAAATGCTTTGCCTCAGCCAGGCGGCATTGACTTGTCGCCCTTGGTGTTGCTGGTGATCTTGCAAATTGCCGGCATGTTGCTGGCAGGTTTGCAACACGGTGGGTTCTAGACGCAGCGAACTTTTGTTCGCAGCTTGAAGTGAATCAACTCACCGCGTCGGCCGATTGACGTGTGAGCATGGCCAAAGTATTGGCAATGCTCATCTTCAATTCGCGCCGATCGCAAATGAAGTCGATAGCGCCTTTTTCTTGCAAGAACTCGGCGCGCTGGAAACCTTCTGGTAACGTAACGCGCACGGTGCTTTCAATCACCCTAGGGCCCGCAAAGCCAATCAGGGCCTTGGGTTCAGCAATGACCACATCGCCCATGAAAGCAAAACCGGCCGATACGCCGCCCATGGTGGGGTCGGTTAAGACGCTGATGTAGGGCAAGCCTTTTTTGGCCAATCGGGTGAGGGCGGCATTCGTTTTGGCCATCTGCATCAAAGACAAAAGTCCTTCTTGCATGCGTGCGCCACCTGTGGCAGTAAAGCAAATAAAGGGCACTTTTTGCTCGATGGCCGTTTCAACGCCACGCACAAAACGCTCGCCCACCACAGAGCCCATGCTGCCACCCATGAAATCAAATTCAAAACAAGCAGCAACCACATTGATGCTGTGAATAGCACCGCCCATGACCACCAAGGCATCGGTTTCACCGGTGTTGCTCATGGCTTCTTTGATGCGCTCGGGGTATTTGCGGCTGTCTTTGAATTTCAAAGCGTCAACGGGTACCACTTCTTGGCCAATTTCATAGCGACCTTCGTTGTCTAAAAAATTGTTCAAGCGAGCGCGAGCACCCATGCGGTGGTGGTGACTGCAGGTGGGGCAAACATTTTGGTTTTGCTCTAAATCATTTTTGTAAAGCACGGACTCGCATTTGGGGCACTTGATCCATAAACCCTCGGGCACACTGCGGCGGTCGGCTGGGTCGGTGTGCAGAATTTTTGGGGGGAGCAGTTTTTCGAGCCAACTCATGTCGATGTCCTTGTGTGTTAATCAGGCGTCCATGGCCTGGCGAATTTCGCGCAAGAAAGTGCCAGCCACTGCTGCCACTTTATCGCGGGGTTCATTTTCGATCAATTGGATGATTTTGCTCCCAATGACCACTGCATCAGCCACTTTGCCGATAGCCTTTGCTGTTTCGGCATCGCGGATGCCAAACCCAACGCCGACTGGGATGCTCACTTTTTGGCGAATGCGAGGCAACATGGCTTCAACTTCTGCCGTGTTCAGGGCGCCAGATCCTGTGACACCCTTCAGAGAGACATAGTAGACATAACCGCTGGCCACATCGGCCACCTGCTGCATGCGCTGATTGGTGCTGGTAGGGGCCAGTAAGAAGATCAAGTCCATTTTGTGTGCGCGCAATTTTGCGGCAAACTCAACGCATTCTTCGGGCGGGTAGTCCACTACCAAGACCCCATCGATGCCGGCTGCAGAGGCGTCACGAATGAAGCTGTCTTTGCCGTGTTTCAAGTCATAACGTTCAATGGGGTTGGCATAACCCATTAGAACCACGGGGGTGGCATGGTTCTTCTCGCGAAAGATTTTTACCATGTCAATCACATGCGAGGTGCCAATGCCAAAGGCCAAGGCCTTGTCGCCTGCTTTTTGAATGACAGGACCATCGGCTGAAGGGTCGCTAAAAGGCACACCCAGTTCAATCACATCAGCGCCTGCATCCACCATGGCATGCATGAGTTCGGGCGTGACGTCGGCAAACGGATAGCCAGCTGTGACGTAGGGAATCAAGGCCTTGCGACCAGAGGCTTTCAGTTGTTGGAAGGTGGATTCAATGCGGCTCATTTGAAAACTTTCACAGGCTGCTCACCCATTGCCAAGCCACCTTTAACGCCTTGACCTTGGCAGCTAGGTCGGCAGTAGAAGTCGGCGTTGCTGAGGTCGGCCACAGTGCCAATGTCTTTGTCACCTCGGCCAGACATGTTGATCAAAATAGACTGATCGGGCTTCATGGTGGCGGCCAGTTTTTTGGCATAAGCCACGGCGTGGCTGGATTCAAGTGCAGGGATGATGCCTTCGGTGCGACACAAATAGTGGAAGGCATCTAAGGCTTCTTGGTCGGTGATGCCGACATATTCAGCACGGCCAATGTCTTTCAAGAAAGCGTGCTCTGGTCCAACGCCGGGGTAGTCTAGGCCGGCGCTGATGCTGTGCGTCTCGGTAATTTGGCCGTTGTCATCTTGCAAGATGTAAGTGCGGTTGCCGTGCAGTACGCCAGGGCTGCCGCGTTGCAGGGAGGCGGAGTGTTTGCCGCTCTCTAAGCCTTCGCCTGCAGCCTCTACGCCAATCAAACGCGTGTTCTTGTGGTTGATGTAGGGGTAGAAAATACCCATGGCGTTAGAGCCGCCGCCCACACACGCAATGACTGCGTCAGGTTGTTGGCTGTGCAAACCAGTTTGCGCCAACAGCTTGGGCATTTGCTCAATACATTCTATGCCAATCACACTTTGGAAATCACGAACCATCATGGGGTAAGGGTGCGGGCCCGCAACCGTGCCAATGATGTAGAAAGTGTTGTCGACGTTGGCCACCCAATCGCGCATGGCCTCGTTCAAAGCATCTTTCAAGGTGCGGCTGCCCGAGGTCACAGGCACCACGGTGGCCCCCAGCAGTTTCATGCGATAGACATTGGGGCTCTGGCGCTTCACGTCTTCTGAGCCCATGTAAACTACGCACTCTAGGCCATACCGCGCACAAATGGTGGCCGTGGCCACGCCGTGTTGTCCGGCGCCTGTTTCGGCAATGATGCGGGGCTTGCCCATGCGCTTGGCCAGCATGGCCTGCCCAATGGTGTTGTTGATTTTGTGCGCGCCAGTGTGGTTGAGGTCTTCGCGCTTCAAATAAATCTGCGCACCACCCATTTCACGGCTCATTCGCGCTGCGTGGTAAATGGGGGAAGGCCGTCCAACAAAGTGCGCCAGTTCGTAGTTGAACTCGGCTAAAAACGCAGGATCGTTTTGGTACTTGGCATAGGCTTCGCGCAATTCCAAAATGGCATGTGTCAGGGTTTCGCTGACAAAACTGCCGCCATAAATGCCGAAGTGGCCAGAGGCATCGGGTTGCTGATAATCGTTCATGTTGTTACTCAATGGCATCGGCTGCTTTGACAGCAGCCACAAATTCTTGGATTTTCCGGACGTCTTTGAGGCCTTTTTGGCCATCTAGTTCTACGCCCGAGCTGACATCAACGGCCAAAGACAGGGCCTTGAGCCGAAGCGTTCGAATGCCATCGGTCACATTTGCAGGTGTCAATCCACCACTCAAAACGAGGTGAGCGTTGACGTTTGGAGGAAGCTGTGACCAATTGAATGTTTTCCCGCCACCACCGTATCCGTCGACATGAGCGTCGAGCAGAATGGCTTGGGCATTTGAGTAATCTTGAGAGAATTTTACCAAGTCAAACGAAGTGGTGCTTTCTGTTGGAATTCGGGCTGCGCGCCAGTAGGGGCGATTGACTGCGTGGGCCAAACGCTCGCACTCAGCAGGCGATTCGTCGCCGTGAAACTGAAGCAGGGCATTGGGGACGGCTTGGCAGGCCGCAAGAACGTCTTCTAGGCTGGCATTGACAAACAAGAGAACCGGAGTGATGTCGGGTGGCAGCAATTTGGCCAGAATGTTGGCACGTTCTGGCGAAACGTATCTGGCACTTGGGGGGTACATCACAAATCCAATGGCGTTGGCACCGGCTTGGACGCAAGCCAAGACATCGGCTTCTCGGGTGAGGCCGCAAATTTTGATGAGGGTGTTGTGAACCGCAGAGCTCATGGCAACCAGTGAAATGGGGGGGTGGTAGAAGGTAGCCCCCATTTTGGCTCATAGACCGGACCTTGAAAATACAAACCGTCTGGCGAAAATGTGGGAGCGGCTGCATCGCGGCGTTTGCTTTCAATCACTTCAGCCATCCATTCTGGCGTTTGAAAGCCCTGGCCAATGGTGACCATGCAACCCATGATGTTGCGAATCATGTGGTGCAAAAAGGCATTGCCTTCAAACTCAAAACGCCAGTAGGGACCGTGTTTGTGAATGTCGACGCGCATCAAGGTTTTGACGGGCGACAAGGCCTGGCAACTGCTGGCCCTGAAAGATGTGAAGTCGTGCTCACCCAGCAAAAATTGGGAGGCCTGGCGCATGACTGATTCGTCCAAAGGGCGGTAGACCCAACCTGCACGACCAAACTCTAAGCTAGGGCGAACAGGCGACTCAAGCAAGATATAGGCATAGCGGCGCGATAAGGCGCTGCCCCGCGCATGAAACTCCGCTGGAACTTCGTGCGCCCATTGAACAGAGATGTCATCGGGCAAATAACGGTTGGTGCCGCGAACCCAAGAGCCCATGTCGCGCTCAAGGGGTGTGTCAAAGTGAACCACTTGCATCAAACCATGAACGCCCGCATCGGTGCGCCCTGCGCACAGGGTGGTGACTTTTTGGGTGGTGAATTCTTTGAGGGCTTTTTCCAATTTGTCTTGGATGGTGAGGCCCGTGCTCTGGCTTTGCCAGCCCTGATAGGGCTGACCGTTGTAGGTGATGCCCAAAGCGATTCTCACTGGAGAGTCTCAGTGCTCGCACGGGATCTGACGCTGCCCAAATTGTTGTTGGTTTGGGGCGTTAAATCTAAATTCAAATCGAGTGCCGCAATGTTGGCTGGCATTTCTAACTTGTCGCTTTGAGTAGCTATGCCAGCTGATTTCCCAATCTCGTCAGAAGACATCAAAGTGCTCAAGGTATGACTTGACTTTCGACTTTGAATTCGAAGCCCTGCCCAAACAGCAAGCACGCCTAAAAGAGTGAGAGCGGCCCAAAGATAAGCGTTTTTGTGAGGTGCTTCAAGCAGGCGATTTAAGTTAAGAATACCAGCGCCACTTTCGGCCGATTGGGTGTGAGTGGCTAGTGGTGCTTGACCCACGCTGATGGGTGCTGAGGCAGTGAGTTGCACCAATTGGTTGACGTTCTCTTGCAGCGTGGTCAATTGTTTTTGAGCATCCTTCAAGGCACGCTGGGCAGCCAATCTTGTTTCTGCATTTTGCTTTTCTAGCTTGGCTTGCGAGAGTTTCAGTTGATCTATGGTGATGCTTGGCGTGTTGGCGGCGGGATCCTCTTGCCCCACCTTGCCAATCATTTGCCTGGACGGGGCTTGCGCATTGATGGATTGAGTATTTTGAGCCGCAGCCTGAGAAAAAGCGATAAATTCTTTTTGTTGTGCGATGAGAAATTGACGTGCATCTTCTGTATCGATGGCGCGAACAGCCGTAGGTGAGGGTGCTTTAAGAACAACGCCTGCACGCAGCAAATTCACATTGCCCTGAATGAAAGCATCGGGCTGATTTTTGAGCAAGGCAACCAACATCTGCTGCGTGCTCATGTCTTCAGAAAGCCACTTTTGAATGATTTGACTGGCACTTTCTCCTTTTTGAACGACGTGTTCAGTGGGAGCTTGTTGAGTCTGAGCTTGTGCCTGCGCAGTTGCCGCTTGGGGTAGCTTGACGGGTGCATCGACTTTCACTGGCGCAGGTTTGAGCATCAAGGTGAATGCTTTCACCCATTTGCCTGATGGCGTTTGAGCTTCTATCAAAAGATCGACAAAATTCTCTGAGAAGGTTTGTGAGCTCAACAAGCGAATGCGTTTGTTGCCATCTGTTGTTTCTAACAGCTCAACTTGCAATTGACCAACAGCAGCCGTGAAAACCAAGCCCAGTTGTGCAAATCTTTCGGCGGACGCGACCCTGACGGCCAGCTGCCCCCATTCTTCAGCTGTAGCACTTGAGACGCTGATCTCGGCGCGCAATGGCTCACCTTTGTTCGATTGCACCTCGATGCCGGCCAAGGTCAATGCGTGAACACTCAGACTCAGACAGCTCAAGCCAACGGCAATGATGCTGAGCAATCCAACGCGGAGCATGGTTAAAAGGGCTTGGAATTGGGTCATTCGGGTTGAGTCATGTGCGAAAAGTCATGGGGGCTTTAAGCTGCCAACAAAATACGCAGCATGCGGCGCAATGGCTCTGCAGCACCCCACAGCAACTGATCGCCAATGGTGAAAGCGCCTACATACTCAGGGCCCATGGCCAACTTGCGGATACGTCCCACGGGTATGGTCATGGTGCCAGTCACCGCCACGGGTGTGAGGTGTTGCAAGGTGGCCTCACGTGTATTTGGAACCACTTTGACCCACTGGTTGTCAGCGGCGACCATGGCTTCAATGTCGGCCACGGGCACATCTTTTTTCAGCTTGAAGGTAAGGGCCTGGCTGTGGCAGCGCATAGCGCCAACTCGAATGCAGAAACCATCGACAGGAATGGCTGGCTTGTTGAAGCTTTCGCCCAAGCCCAAAATTTTGTTGGATTCGGCCATGCCTTTCCACTCTTCTTTGGCGACACCCCAACCGAACTCGTCACGGTTCTTGCCAATGCCCATGTCTTTGTCGATCCAAGGAATGAGGGAGCCGCCCAGTGGCACGCCAAAATTGGCTGTTTCTGCATCTGTAAGAGCACGTTGTTTGGCAATCACTTTGCGATCTATTTCCAAAATGGCACTCTTCGGATCGTCGAGTAAATCTTTGACTTCGGCGTTCAGTGTGCCGTATTGCGTGAGTAATTCGCGCATGTGTTGCGCGCCACCACCGGAGGCTGCTTGGTAAGTTTGGGTGCTCATCCATTCAACCAAACCAGCCTTGTACAAAGCGCCCACGCCCATCAACATGCAGCTGACTGTGCAATTGCCGCCAATCCAATTTTTGCCGCCATTTTTCAATGCCGTTTGAATGACGGGCATGTTGACCGGATCCAAAATAATGATGGCGTCTTTGTCCATGCGCAATGTTGAGGCGGCGTCAATCCAATGACCATTCCAGCCAGTAGCGCGCAGCTTGGGGAAAACTTCGGTGGTGTAGTCGCCGCCCTGTGCAGTGATGATGATGTCGCAACGTTTCAGTGCATCGATGTTGAAAGCATCTTGCAAAGTCGTTTCGTTTTTGGCCATGGCGGGCGCTTTGCCGCCAGAATTGGAAGTGGAGAAAAACAAAGGTTCGATCAAACCAAAGTCGCCCTCGGCCTGCATGCGGTCCATCAAAACGGAACCCACCATGCCGCGCCAGCCTACAAGTCCTACCAATTTCATGTCATCACCCTTTCAATTTAATTTTGAGATTCCGACTCGTCGAGCCGGAAGGGCATGACGAGTCGGAGCTGTTAGCTCTTAGTCGTTTTCGTGATGGCTTTCACAACGGCCTCGCCCATTTCGCGGGTGCTGACCTTTTGTGTGCCTTCAGACCAGATGTCGACCGTGCGTAAACCTGAAGCCAATACAGATTTCACCGCCGTCTCAATGCGATCGGCGGATTGGGCTTGGTTCAGTGAAAAACGTAACATCATGGCTGCAGACAGTATTGTAGCCAATGGGTTTGCAATACCCTTACCAGCAATATCAGGTGCGCTACCGTGGCTGGGCTCGTACAAACCTTGGTTTTTGCTGTTCAAACTGGCCGATGGCAACATGCCAATAGAGCCTGTCAGCATGGAGGCTTCGTCGGACAAGATATCGCCAAACATGTTGCCAGTGACCACCACGTCAAATTTTTTGGGTTCTTTGACCAATTGCATGGCTGCGTTGTCGACATACATGTGATCGAGCGCCACATCGGGATATTCTTTGTGAACTTCCGTGACCACATCTTTCCAGAACTGGAAAGTCTCAAGCACATTGGACTTGTCAACGCTGGTGACCTTTTTGCTGCGCTTGCGGGCGGCTTGAAAGGCCACATGGGCAATGCGTTCAATTTCGGGGCGCGAATAACGCATGGTGTCGAAGGCTTCTTGGGCGCCAGGGAAGTGGCCATCTGTGGCCACACGGCGGCCGCGGGGTTGGCCAAAGTAAATGTCGCCCGTGAGTTCACGGATGATCAAGATATCAAGCCCTGAGATGAGTTCGGGCTTCAAACTGGAAGCGCCAACCAATTCTTCGTAACAAATGGCGGGACGAAAGTTGGCGAACAGCCCCAAGTTTTTGCGCAAACCCAAAATAGCTTGCTCTGGGCGCAAAGGACGCTCGAGTTTGTCGTATTTCCAGTCGCCTACAGCGCCAAATAAAATAGCGTCTGATTCTTTGGCCAATTTCAAAGTGGATTCTGGCAAGGGGTGTCCGTGTGCTTCGTAAGCAGCACCACCCACCAGAGCTTCTTCCATTTCGAATTTCAACTCAAGTGCGTTCAAAACCTTCACGGCTTCTGCAACGATTTCGGTACCAATGCCGTCGCCCGGCAGGACTGCAATTTTCATGATGTATTCACTATAAAGAGGGGATATTTTTTGAGTCAGCCGAGTTGAGTTGGCCGATGTATACCAATTGTTTTTTCAAAATCGCTTTTTTAAGCAACATGCGCCAACCATGGCTTTGTGGCCAATCGTTCAGCTTCGAAGGTTTTGATTTTTTCAGCGTGGCGCAAAGTTAAACCAATGTCATCCAAACCGTTGATCAAACAGTATTTGCGAAATGCTTGGACCTCAAATGGAACTTCTTCACCTTGTGCACGAACCACCACTTGGCGCTCAAGATCGATGGTGAGTTGGTAGCCAGGAAAGGCCGCCACCTCGTCAAACAATTTTGAAACGATAATTTCAGGCAAAACGATAGGCAACAAACCATTTTTGAAACAGTTGTTGAAAAAAATGTCGGCATAGCTGGGCGCGATGACGGCGCGAAAACCATATTGGTCAATGGCCCAGGGCGCGTGCTCGCGGGATGAACCACAGCCAAAGTTTTTGCGAGCCAGCAAAATAGAGGCACCTTGAAACCGCGCTTGATTCAAAATGAAGTCTGGGTTGGGTTTGCGGCTGGCTGGATCTTGGCCTGGATAGCCTGGATCCAAGTAGCGCCATTCGTCAAACAGATTGGGACCAAAGCCGGTTTTGCGAATCGACTTTAAGAACTGCTTGGGAATGATGGCGTCGGTGTCAACATTCTCGCGGTCCATGGGCGCCACGAGGCCTTTGTGTACATTGAATTTTTGCATGTGGATTCCTTTTTAGGCAAACTGACGAATGTCCACAAAGTGACCATGAATGGCAGCCGCAGCGGCCATGGCGGGGCTGACCAAGTGGGTGCGTCCGCCAGCGCCTTGACGGCCTTCGAAGTTGCGATTGCTGGTGCTAGCGCAACGCTCGCCGGGCTCTAAACGGTCGGCGTTCATGGCCAAACACATTGAGCAGCCGGGTTCACGCCATTCAAAACCAGCGGCCTTGAAAATTTCGTGCAGGCCTTCACGTTCGGCTTGTTCTTTCACCAAGCCTGAGCCTGGCACCACCATTGCCAGCTTGACTGTTTTTGAAACTTTTTGGCCCAGCTTTTTAACCAAAGCGGCGGCCTCGCGCATGTCCTCAATGCGGCTGTTGGTGCAAGAGCCAATGAAGACTTTGTCGACAAAGATATCGTTCAGAGCTTTGCCAGGTTGAAGTCCCATGTAGGTGAGGGCGCGCTCGATGGCATCGCGCTTGTTGGCATCTTTTTCTTTGTCAGGATCGGGCACGATGCCATTGATGCCAAGCACCATTTCGGGTGATGTACCCCAGGTGACTTGGGGCACGATGTCGGCTGCATTGATTTCAACCACGGCATCGAAATGCGCACCTGCATCGGACTGCAATGTTTTCCAGTAACTGACAGCGTGATCCCACTCAACGCCCGTGGGTGAGAGTAAACGGCCCTTCACATACTCAATGGTCTTATCGTCAACGGCCACTAGGCCCGCGCGAGCGCCCCCTTCAATGGCCATGTTGCAAACGGTCATGCGAGCTTCCATGGACAAAGCACGAATGGCTGAACCACCAAATTCGATGGTGTAGCCTGTGCCCCCCGCCGTGCCGATTTTGCCAATGATGGCCAACACAATGTCTTTGCCAGTGATGCCCTTGGCCAAAGTGCCTTCCACCTTGATGAGCATGTTCTTGGCCTTTTTGGCCAACAGTGTTTGCGTGGCCATGACGTGCTCAACCTCGCTGGTGCCGATGCCGTGTGCCAGTGCACCAAATGCGCCGTGTGTTGACGTGTGCGAGTCGCCGCAGACCACGGTCATGCCGGGCAAGGTCGCGCCATTTTCTGGGCCAATGACGTGAACAATGCCCTGACGCTTAGACATGAAGGGGAAAAATGCGGCAGAGCCAAATTCGGCAATGTTGCTATCGAGGGTGGTGATTTGTTCTTTGCTGACGGGATCGGTGATGCCGTCGTAGCCTAATTCCCAGCCTGTGGTGGGCGTATTGTGGTCGGCAGTGGCCACAATGGAGCTCACACGCCAAACTTTTCGGCCAGCCTGCCTCAAACCCTCAAAGGCTTGGGGACTGGTGACTTCATGGACCAGGTGGCGGTCAATGTACAAGACGGCGGTGCCGTCTTCTTCAGTGTGGACGACATGTTCGTCCCAAATTTTGTCGTAAAGCGTACGGGCCATGGTGCTTCCTAGTGTCAAGCTCAGAATTTTAGCTGATTACCAATATTGCTCGTGCTGCATTTGCAGGGTAGGATCGACAGGATTGGGCCTTCAAAAGCTATAGTGTCGGCTGGCCGATCTTAGAAGTTCAAGCCTAATTAACCAGTTAACTACTTATTGAGACTTTTTCCATGACTACTGTCCACCCAAGTGACAATGTTTTAGACAGCAAAGTTACACCCAGTCCGCAACGAATTGGTGTTCCCAAAGAGATTTTCCCTGGCGAAAAGCGAGTTGCCACCGTGCCCGATGTGGTCACCAAGCTGATTAAGCTTGGCTTTTCGGTGGTGGTCGAGCAAGGCGCAGGAGATCTGGCTGACCTCTCTGACCAGGCCTACACTGAAGCTGGTGCAAGCATTGCGCCCAGCGCAGCAGCGCTTTGGAGCGGCAGCGACATCGTCTTCAAGGTTCGTGCGCCTACAGCCGAGGAAGTTGCCCTCATGCGCGAAGGCCAGACCCTCATCGGTTTCTTGTGGCCCGCTCAAAACCCCGATTTGATGCAGCAACTGGCTGCCAAAAAAGTCACCGCACTGTCCATTGACGCTTTGCCGCGCACCCTTAGCCGCGCCCAAAAAATGGACGCTCTGACGTCGATGGCCGGTGTGAGTGGCTACCGTGCTGTGGTCGAAGCGGCAGGTGCTTTTGGCCGCTTCTTCAATGGTCAAATTACGGCTGCGGGCAAAGTGCCTCCCGCCAAGGTCTTCATTGCGGGTGCTGGTGTGGCGGGCTTGGCCGCCATCGGCGCAGCTGCCAGTTTAGGCGCCATTGTTCGCGCTAACGACACACGCGCCGAAGTCGCCGATCAAGTGGTTTCGCTCGGTGGCGAGTTCGTCAAGGTGAACTATGAAGAAGAAGGCTCGGGCGGCGGCGGTTATGCCAAAGTGATGAGCGAGGGCTTTCAGGCTGCACAGCGCGAGATGTATGCGCAGCAAACCAAAGAGTGCGACATCATTATCACCACCGCGCTCATTCCTGGTAAGCCTGCCCCCAAGCTGATCACAGCCGAAATGGTACGCAACATGAAGCCCGGTAGCGTTATTGTTGACATGGCAGCCGAGCAGGG
This sequence comes from Limnohabitans sp., assembly GCA_044233865.1. Lineage (GTDB taxonomy): Bacteria > Pseudomonadota > Gammaproteobacteria > Burkholderiales > Burkholderiaceae_C > Limnohabitans_A. The sequence goes on along the minus strand of JBIIJK010000002.1, from coordinate 62,766 downwards.
CGGTAACTGCGAGTTAACCGAGCCTGGTAAAGCTGTGGTCAAACACGGCGTGACCATTGTGGGCTACACCGACTTGGCTTCGCGCATGGCGCGCCAGTCGTCTACCCTTTACGGCACCAACCTCTTTCGCCTGACCGAGGAGCTTTGCAAAACCAAAGATGGCGTGATCGACGTCAACATGGAAGACGATGCCATTCGCGGACTGACGGTCATCAAAGAAGGCGCCATCACTTGGCCAGCACCTCCCTTGGTTGTAGCGGCCAAACCCGCGCCAAAGCCAGCCGCTGCTCCAGCTGCCAAAAAAGCCCATGGCCATGGCGAGCCTTCTGGCCCAATGCCTGCGGGCCAGCTGGCCATCGTTGCTGGTGTTGCCGCTGTTTTGTTTTTCTTGGTGGGCGCATATGCACCTGCCGCGTTCCTGTCGCACTTCACGGTGTTTGTTCTTGCCTGCTTTGTGGGTTACATGGTGGTTTGGAACGTCAAGCCTGCCCTGCACACACCGCTCATGAGCGTGACCAATGCCATCAGCTCCATCATTGCCATTGGCGCGCTGGTTCAGATCTCACCCATGGCCAACGCGGCTACACGCCCCAACACGCTCATCATTGTGTTGGCCTCTCTTGCCTTGGTGCTCACTGCCATCAACATGTTTGGCGGCTTTGCAGTCACTCAGCGCATGCTGGCGATGTTCAGAAAATAATCAGGAAGAACTAATTCATGAGCTCTAACTTGTCTACGGTTGCCTACATTGGTGCAACCATTCTCTTCATCCTAAGCTTGGGTGGTTTGTCCAATCAGGAAACCGCACGCCGCGGCAACCTGTACGGCATGATCGGCATGACTCTGGCAGTTTTGGCCACCGTGCTTGGCCCCCAAGTCACATCCGCAGGCATGCCTTGGATTGCGGGTAGTCTGGTCGTTGGCGGTGCTATTGGCTTGTACGCAGCACGCTCAGTGCAAATGACGCAAATGCCCGAGTTGGTTGCGCTCATGCACAGCATGGTCGGCATGGCAGCAGTGTTGGTCGGTTATGCCACCTACGTTGATCCCGAAGCGACCAAAGGCTTTGAAGGTGCGGCACACGCCATTCACTCGATGGAAATCTACATTGGCATCTTCATCGGCGCGGTTACTTTTTCTGGTTCGGTGGCGGCGTTTGGTAAGTTGTCGGGCCGCATTGGCGGAAGCCCCTTGTTACTGCCCGCGCGCCACTGGATCAATTTGGCCGGTTTGCTGGCGGTCGTTTACTTTGGCCGCATGTTCTTGCAAGCAGAGTCCATCGAAGAAGGCATGTTCCCGCTGTTCGTGATGAGCGCGATTGCGCTTTTGTTTGGCATCCACATGGTCATGGCCATTGGTGGCGCCGACATGCCGGTGGTAGTTTCAATGCTGAACAGCTATTCAGGTTGGGCAGCTGCCGCCACGGGCTTTATGTTAAGCAACGATTTGTTGATTGTGGTGGGTGCTTTGGTGGGCTCTAGCGGTGCTATTCTGTCCTACATCATGTGCAACGCCATGAACCGCAGTTTCATCAGTGTGATTGCTGGTGGCTTTGGTACGACAGCTGCAGCGCCCAAGCCTGCTGGCGGTGCAACTGCCGAGCCGGTCGGTGAGGTGAGCCCCATTTTGGCTGCCGAGACGGCAGAGCTGTTGCGTGATGCCAAGAACGTGATCATTGTGCCTGGCTATGGCATGGCCGTGGCACAGGCACAGCACACCGTTTTTGAGATTACCCGTGCCTTGCGCGATAAAGGCGTGAACGTGCGCTTTGGTATCCACCCTGTGGCGGGACGAATGCCTGGCCACATGAACGTGTTGTTGGCAGAGGCGAGGGTGCCTTACGACATCGTGATGGAAATGGATGAATTGAACGAAGACTTTCCAGACACAGACGTGGCCATCGTGATCGGTGCCAACGACATCGTGAACCCCGCGGCTCAAGACGATCCTACAAGCCCTATAGCTGGTATGCCTGTGCTTGAAGTTTGGAAGGCGCGCACAAGCATCGTCATGAAACGGTCAATGGCCAGTGGTTATGCAGGTGTTGACAACCCACTTTTCTACAAAGACAACAACCGCATGTTGTTTGGCGATGCTAAGAAAATGTTGGATGAAGTTCTAGTTGCACTGAAAACTTAGAAATTCAAAAACTCAAAATAGAACATGAATGAAAAAAGCCCGCGGATCGCGCGGGCTTTTAAGAGAGGCGAGAAGCTTACTTTGCGCCTGGGATGTTGCGGCGGGGTGAACCCGTAAACAGCTGACGCGGACGGCCGATTTTGTACTCGGGATCGCCAATCATTTCATTCAGTTGGGCAATCCAGCCCACAGTACGGGCCAAAGCGAAAACACCGGTGAACAGGTTCACGGGAATGCCAATGGCGCGCTGCACGATGCCAGAGTAGAAGTCGACGTTAGGGTACAACTTGCGTGACACGAAATAGTCGTCTTCCAAGGCGATTTTTTCAACTTGTTTGGCCAATTTAAACAAGGGGTCATTTCCCAAACCGAGTTCTGCCAAAACTTCGTCGCAAGTCTCTTGCATAAGTTTGGCGCGGGGATCGTAGTTTTTGTAAACGCGGTGACCAAAACCCATGAGCTTGACACCAGAGTTCTTGTCTTTAACTTGCTCCATGAACTCGCCCACTTTAGAAATGCCACCCATTTTTTGGATGTCGTCCAGCATTTTTAAACAGGCCTCATTTGCGCCGCCGTGAGCGGGGCCCCAAAGGCATGCTACGCCAGCTGCGACGGCGGCAAAAGGGTTGGTGCCAGATGAGCCACACAAACGAACCGTAGACGTAGATGCGTTTTGCTCGTGGTCTGCATGCAAGATGAAGATGCGATCTAGTGCGCGCTCAAGGACTGGGTTGACGACGTAGTCTTCACATGGCACGCCAAACATCATGCGCAAGAAATTGCCTGAGTAAGACAAGCTGTTTTTAGGGTACATAAAGGGCTGGCCGATGCCGTATTTGTAGGACATGGCTACCAAGGTTGGCAATTTGGCAATCAAGCGGATAGCTGAGATTTCGCGGTGTTCGGGATTGGTGATGTCGGTGCTGTCATGATAGAACGCAGAGAGGGCGCCGACCAATCCAGTCATCACCGCCATGGGGTGTGCATCACGACGGAAACCGCGCAAGAAAAATTGCATTTGTTCATTCACCATGGTGTGGTTGTTCACCAGTTTGTGAAAGTCTGCACTTTGCTTGGCATCTGGCAAATCGCCTTTCAACAGCAAGTAGCAAGTGTCCAAATAGTCGCCATGGTTGGCCAGTTGTTCGATGGGATAGCCACGGTAAAGTAACTCACCTTTGTCGCCGTCAATGAAGGTGATGCCAGATTGGCAAGAGGCTGTAGATAAGAAGCCGGGGTCGTAAGTGAACATGCCACTTTGACCGTACAACTTGCGAATGTCGATGACATCGGGGCCAATACTGCCACTGTAAACGGGCATTTCAATGCTAGGGGCGCCGTTACTGAACGACAGGGTTGCTTTGTTGTCAGCAAGTTTCATGATTCAATTTCCTCTTTTAATCGGTCAATTCAAATTAGATGATGTGCATTCAGCATGCCAAGTCATGCCATGAGCAAGCTCAGCACTTCGCTGACTTCTTCAGATTCAATGTCAGCTCCGAGCGGTTTGCGTTTCATGAACAAATCCATTAAGTCGTTGTCAGACAAGTCCATCAAAATGTACATGCCGCGAGCTTGTCCCACAGTCATTTGAGGTGCATAGCGATTGAAAAAACGCTCAATGAAAAGATCGTTCTCAAGCAGGCCGCGTCTGCAACGCCAACGCAGTTTGCTCAGAGCGCGCTCACCCAACGGGGTGTGGCGATCTAATGTTTCGAGCAGTTCATCTCCCATTGTGCAGTTTTCTTTACTTGATCTCAGTTTAGACGGTGCGGCGCACCATCATTTCTTTGATTTTTCCAATGGCTTTAGTGGGGTTCAAATTCTTAGGGCACACGTCAACGCAGTTCATGATGGTGTGGCAGCGGAACAGGCGATAGGGGTCTTCCAAATTGTCTAATCGTTCGGCTGTGCCGTGGTCACGGCTGTCAGCAATGAATCGGTAGGCTTGGAGCAAGCCTGCTGGACCCACAAACTTGTCAGGGTTCCACCAGAAGCTGGGGCAGCTGGTTGAGCAACTGGCGCACAAAATGCACTCATACAAACCATCGAGTTCTTCGCGCTCTTCTGGGCTTTGCAGACGCTCTTTTTCGGGCGGAATGGTGTCGTTGATCAAATAAGGCTTGATCGAGTTGTATTGTTTGAAGAACTGCGTCATGTCGACGATCAGATCACGCACAACAGGCAGGCCAGGCAGAGGCTTTAAAACAATTTTGCCAGGCAATGTCAGCATGTTGGTCAGGCAAGCCAAACCATTTTTGCCGTTGATGTTCATGGCGTCAGAGCCGCAAACACCTTCACGGCATGAGCGGCGAAAGGACAAAGTGGGGTCCACTTTTTTCAACTTCATGAGCGCATCAAGAAGCATGCGTTCATGGCCGTCCAATTCCACCTCAATGCTTTGCATGTAAGGCTTAACATCCTTGTCTGGATCGTAACGATAGATTTCAAAAATACGTTTGGTCATGTTTCTACCTTCAGGAATTTAGAACGTCCGAACCTTGGGTGGAACAGAGTCCACTGTCAGAGGCTTTAAGTTGACGGGTTTGTAGGTCAGGGTGTTGGTGTCGCTGTGCCACAGGGTGTGTTTCATCCAATTGGCATCGTCACGGCCCAATGGCGAAACGGGATCGTCAGCGGGACGCTCATAGTCACTCACGGTGTGTGCACCGCGACATTCTTTGCGCGCTGCGGCAGAGACCATGGTGGCTTGGGCGCACTCGATCAGGTTTTCAACTTCCAAGGCTTCAATGCGAGCCGTGTTAAATACTTTGGAAGTGTCAGTCAAAGCGATGGCGTTGACGCGTTCGCGAATTTCAGCAATTTTCACCACACCCTCGTCCATGGTGGCTTGTGTTCGGAACACGGCGGCATGAATTTGCATCGTGGCGCGCATGTCGTTGGCCACATCTTGTGAGTACTCGCCCTTGCGACCTTCAAGTCGGTTCAGACGCGCCAATGTCAGGTCGGCTGCATCTTTGGGTAAGTCTTTGTGTGACTTGGTTTTGCTGGCGAAATCAACAATGTGATTGCCTGCCGCACGTCCAAACACCAAGAGGTCGAGCAAGGAGTTGGTGCCCAAACGGTTGGCGCCGTGAACACTCACACAGGAGCATTCGCCCACTGCATACAAGCCGTTGACCACCGCATTGTGGCTGCTGGCGGATTGGACAACCACTTGGCCGTGGATGTTGGTCGGAATGCCGCCCATTTGATAGTGAATGGTGGGCACCACAGGAATAGGTTCCTTGGTGATGTCGACGTTGGCGAAGTTGACGCCAATTTCGTACACGGAGGGCAAACGCTTGTGAATGGTTTCTGAGCCCAGGTGGTCCAACTTCAACATCACATAGTCTTTGTTAGGTCCACAGCCACGACCTTCTTTGATCTCTTGGTCCATGGCGCGTGACACGAAGTCGCGAGGGGCCAAGTCTTTCAAAGTGGGTGCGTAACGTTCCATGAAGCGTTCGCCATTGCTGTTGAGCAAAATGGCACCTTCACCGCGGCAGCCTTCGGTCAGTAACACGCCTGCACCAGCTACGCCAGTGGGGTGGAACTGCCAGAATTCCATGTCTTCTAAAGGAATGCCAGCACGGGCGGCCATGCCCAAACCGTCGCCGGTATTGATGAAGGCGTTGGTTGACGCTGCAAAAATACGGCCAGCACCACCGGTAGCCAACAACACAGTTTTGGCATGCAAAATGTGCAGGTCGCCGGTTTCCATTTCAAGTGATGTGACGCCCACCACGTCGCCTTCAGCATCGCGAATCAGGTCGAGGGCCATCCACTCTACAAAAAAGCTGGTTTTGGCTTTGATGTTTTGCTGATAAAGCGTGTGCAACATGGCATGACCGGTACGGTCAGCTGCAGCGCAAGCACGTTGAACCGACTTCTCGCCATAGTTGGCGGTGTGTCCGCCAAACGGACGCTGGTAAATGGTGCCATCTGGGTTGCGGTCGAAAGGCATGCCCATGTGCTCTAAGTCGTAAACAACTTTGGGCGCTTCACGACACATGAATTCGATGGCGTCTTGGTCGCCCAGCCAGTCGGAGCCCTTGATGGTGTCGTAGAAGTGGTAGTGCCAGTTGTCGTCGGACATATTGCCCAATGCGGCACCAATACCGCCCTGAGCCGCCACGGTGTGCGAACGGGTGGGGAATACTTTGGAAAGAACAGCAACGTTCAAACCAGCGCGGGACAGTTGCAAGGCAGCGCGCATGCCGGAGCCGCCGGCGCCGACGATCACGACGTCAAATTTACGCGTGGCGATCTTGTCTTTGGTGTAAGTCATGGTGTGTGAAATCTTGTAATAGGGGGATAGGCTCAGTGTCTGTCAGTGTTCAATCCGTACCGAACATCATCAAAGAAGCCACAAGGCCTGAACAGCCCAGCCAGCGCAGCCGATGAGCCAAATCAGGGAGGCGACATGCAAGAAAAGACGCAAGCCCAGGGGTTTGATGTAATCCATCCAGATATCGCGTATGCCAATCCACGCGTGGTAAAGCAAAGAAAGGATGGTGACAAAGGTCAAAACCTTCATCCACTGGGCTGCAAAAATACCCGCCCACTCTTCGTAGCCAATAGGGCCGCTGGTGAAGATGACTTGCACCAAGACCAGCAAAGTGAACGAGGCCATCAAAGCTGCTGTGATGCGTTGCGCCAACCAGTCGCGAAGGCCGTAGTGAGCGCCAGTCGTGATGCGCTTGGAACCAAAATTAACTGACATGTGATTTGTTCCTAATTAGTAAAGGCCAAACAATTTGGCGGCCAGGACAGCGGTGAGACCCAAGCTCAAAACCAAAGTGGTAACAGCCGATGATTTGCCGAATTCTTTGGTGACCGCGTGAAACGTATCCATGTAAAGGTGGCGAATGCCTGCGATGAAATGGTGCAAATAAGCCCAAATGATGGCCAGCGCAACCAACTTCATGAACCAACCTGGAATGAAGCCAAGGCCCACATTGAAGGCGGCGGCAAACTTGGCATATGAAATCTCTGATGTGATGGAAGAATCAAACATCCAAATGATGAAGGGCATGAGCAAGAACATCACGGCGCCACTTACGCGGTGCAGGATGGACACCCAGCCTGCCGCTGGCAGACGGTAATTGGGCAAATCGCTGAGGGCATTGATATTGCGAAATTTTGGCCTTTTTCGGGCGGCTTCGGTCATTTTTTATTCCTCTTAGGTAACTTCACAGCCGTTTTTGACTGGCGTGTTCGCGAATTCTATTGCAACGCAACAAACTGACATGAGAATTTCATTAACAAATGAAAAAACATTAGGGTTAAGAAGCTTAAGTGTCGCCAAAGCGTCAATTTAAAACATTGTGATAGTGATGGTCCGCTGTGACATAAAAGCCTCTGCGCAACTCCATGGGCGTGTCGTTGTAGGTAAAGGCTGTTCTTTCTACACTCAACAAAGGGGTGTGAGATTTAATCTCGAGCAATTTGCATTGAGCGTCATCTGGTACCACTGCTTTGATTCTTTCTTCGGCGCGCACCATCCGCACCCCAAACTCTGTTTCAAACAGGGCGTACATGGGGCCATGGTACTCACTCAGGCGTTCTGCCGTCAGTCCTTTAAAGGGTGCGCCGGGTAGCCAGAGGTCTTCTAATATCGTGGGTGCGCCACCAAATGAGAGAACTCGGCGGACTTGGAGGACGGCATCACCTGTGCGCAAGGCCAATGCTCGTCCTATCTCAGCATTGGCACGAAACCGCTTGCAATCAATGATTTTTCTCTGCGCGGGGCCTTCTCTTTTGGGTTGCCCCATGTCGGGCATTAACTTCAAAAATCGATATTGCACCTGTTGCTCGGCATGGGTGGCCACAAAGGTGCCTTTTCCTTGCCTGCGAACAAGCAGGTTGTTGCTGGCCAGTTCATCAATGGCCTTTCGAACAGTACCTTGACTGACTCTGTAGCGCGCAGCCAATTCCATTTCGCTGGGAATGCCTTCCCCTGGTTTCCACTCGCCTGATTGGAGGCCTTGCAGAATCAGCCCCTTGATTTGCTGATAAAGGGGACTGAACGCTGGCGCAGACAATGAAGGATCGGACGATTCGGCAGTTTCAACAGAAAAAATTTGAGATGTCATGTCAGTTGACCTAGCAAGAGGCTGGCTCAAAAAGTGGTGCAATGATATCTTATATAAGACATAAGACAAATTGACTTTTCAAGGTTTTCGCGAGTACACTCGAAAGCTGTTTGCCCGTGTGCATTTTCTGTGCGCACCCGTCTGGAAAGCCAGGCGACCCGGTCGGCAGTGAATGTCGGGATGTGGTCGGCGAAGTTCGTTTTCTTATCACCATCTGGAGTTCACACCATGAGCAAAAAGCCCGTTCGCGTCGCCGTCACAGGAGCCGCTGGTCAAATTGGATACGCATTGTTGTTTCGCATAGCCTCCGGGGAAATGTTGGGCAAAGATCAGCCCGTGATCTTGCAATTGCTTGAAATCCCCGACGAAAAAGCTCAAAAAGCCCTGAAGGGCGTGATGATGGAGTTGGACGATTGCGCATTCCCCTTGCTTGCAGGCATGGAAGCCCATTCTGATCCTATGACAGCGTTCAAAGACACTGACTACGCCTTGTTGGTGGGTTCTCGTCCACGTGGCCCAGGCATGGAGCGCGCAGAATTGCTTGCTATCAATGGCGCCATCTTCACTGCGCAAGGCAAAGCTTTAAACGCCGTGGCCTCCCGCAATGTCAAGGTTTTGGTGGTCGGCAACCCCGCCAACACCAACGCTTACATCGCCATGAAGAGCGCACCCGATCTCAAGCCCGGCAACTTCACCGCCATGCTGCGCTTGGACCACAACCGTGCAGCGTCGCAAATTGCGGCTAAAACTGGCAAAGCGGTTGCTGACATTCAGAAATTGTGCGTTTGGGGCAACCACTCTCCCACCATGTACGCAGATTATCGTTTCGCCACCATCAACGGCGAATCTGTGAAGACCATGATCAATGACCAAGAGTGGAATGCCAATGTGTTCTTGCCAACTGTGGGCAAGCGCGGTGCGGCCATCATTGAAGCACGTGGCTTGTCATCTGCCGCTTCTGCTGCCAATGCCGCCATCGACCACATGCGCGATTGGGCTTTGGGCACCAACGGCCATTGGGTCACCATGGGTATTCCTTCACAAGGCTGGTACGGAATTCCTAAAGACGTCATGTTCGGTTTCCCCGTCACATGCGTGAACGGCGAATACAAAGTGGTCGAAGGTTTGGAAATTGATGCCTTTAGCCAATCTTGCATCGACAAAACTTTGAAAGAGTTGACCGACGAGCAAGCTGGCGTAGCGCACTTGCTTTAACTCAAAGACACTTTCGTGAAGCATCCGCGCGACATTCTTTTAGGATCACAAGCCGCAGGCATGCTTTTGCCTGTGTGTGATCACTACAGTGGTGTCGAAGTGCGGATGCGCAAAAGCTTGCAACTGCAAGCGGAAATGACGCAGGAGTTTGGCGCCTGCGTCTTTGATGTCACCTTGGACTGTGAAGATGGCGCCCCAGTAGGCGGTGAAATTGAGCACGCCCATTTGGTCAAAGAAATTGCAAACAATGCAGCGCCTGAAGCCAGGGTGGCAGTCCGCGTCCACCCCGTTGATCACCCCTCATTTTTCAATGATGTGAATTTGATTCTGAAAGATGCGCATCGCAACTTGCGACACGTGATGATTCCCAAGGTGGAGTCTGTTGCCGATGTTGACACTGCAGCGCAAGCTTTGAATCAAGCGGGTGCATTGACTTTGCCAATGCATGTCTTGATTGAGTCACCTGCAGCTGTTCACCGTGCCTTTGAAATTGCAGCCCATCCCCGCGTGCAGTCCTTGAGTTTTGGTCTGATGGATTTTGTATCTGCCCATGGGGGTGCCATTCCTTCCAGTGGCATGGGCGTTGAAGGTCAATTTACTCACCCGCTGGTTGTGCGGGCCAAATTGGAAATTGCCAGTGCTTGTCATGCACACGGCAAAGTGCCATCGCACTGCGTGGTCACAGAATTCAGTGATTTAGAAGCCATTAAATTGGCGGCCTTAAAAGCTTCACGCGAATTAGGCTACACACGCATGTGGAGTATTCACCCCAGTCAAATCAGGCCTGTGTTGGAAGCCATGGCCCCAAGTGCGCACGAGATTGAACAAGCGGCTGAATTGATCGAAGCAGCTCGTCGTGCAGATTGGGCGCCTGTGAGTTTGGGTGGTCAGCTGCATGACCGCGCAAGCTACAGATTCTTTTGGCAAGTGCTTGAACGCGCGCATCAGACGGGAAGAACCATACCCGGATCGGTTCAATCCTATTTTGGAGAGACACCATGTGCCGTTTGAAATTCTTTTTTGGGTTACTCATGGCCTGCCTTTGGGGTTTAGGTCTCAACATGGCCCAAGCACAATCCTCTAAAGATGCAACTGGTGCAGTCAAAAAAGAGGTTCAGACAAAACCTGCGGCAAAGCCAACAGCCCCGAATACCACCCAGAAAAAAAATTCAGACAAACGCACTGTTGCTGCCAAGCCAGTTGATGCACCTTTGGCTCCTCAAGAACTCAGCATTGCAGAACGCGTGCATGTCGGTCATTTACCCTGTGAGCTAGGTGCTTCCATTCGCATGACGGCCGATGCACACACGCCTGGCTACTTCGATTTGCAGGGCAAGGGTTACAAATACCGAATGCGGCCAGTTGCAACCAGCACGGGTGCCATTCGTTTGGAAGATGAAAAGGCTGGCGCAGTCTGGTTGCAGTTGGCCAACAAGTCCATGCTGATGGATCAAAAAAATGGACGTCGATTGGCCGATGAATGTGCCCACCCCGATCAGGTGGCCGTTGCCATCGACATGAAAATCAACCCACCGCCTGCTTTGATTGATGTGAGCAAAGATGTCACAAACAACAAGCGCTGAGTCGCAAAGTTTGATAATTTTTTAAAGATTGATTGATCAATTTATTTCGTAAGACAGGAGAAAACTATGTTGCAAGCTTATCGTGAACATGCCGCCGAACGTGCAGCGCTGGGAATTCCCCCGCTGCCTTTGGATACCAAACAAACAGCTGAGTTAATTGAACTCATCAAAAATCCACCTCAAGGTGAAGAAGCCTTTTTGATGAATTTGCTCACTCACCGTGTGCCACCTGGCGTTGACGATGCAGCCAAAGTCAAGGCCTCGTTCTTGTCGGCAGTTGCGCATGGCGACTTGTCTGTTTCTTTGGTCAGCAAAGCCAAGGCCACTGAATTGTTGGGCACCATGGTGGGCGGTTACAACGTCAAGCCCTTGATTGATTTGCTCGACCACAAAGAAGTGGCCGCTGTGGCTGCTGAAAGTTTGAAGAAAACATTGCTGATGTTTGACTTCTTCCATGACGTCGCCGAAAAATCAAAGGCGGGCAATGCCAATGCCACGGCTGTCATTCAAAGCTGGGCTGATGCCGAATGGTTCACTTCACGACCTGAAGTAGCGAAAAAAATCACCGTCTCTGTGTTCAAAGTACCTGGTGAAACCAACACTGACGATTTGTCTCCCGCGCCCGATGCTTGGAGTCGTCCTGACATTCCACTGCATTACTTGGCCATGTTGAAAAACACACGCCCTGATGCAGCCTTCAAACCAGAGGAAGACGGCAAGCGCGGCCCCATGGCCTTCATTGAAGAGATGAAGAAAAAAGGTCATTTGGTGGCTTATGTGGGCGATGTGGTGGGAACCGGTTCTTCACGCAAGTCGGCCACCAACAGCATCATCTGGGGCTTTGGTGAAGACATTCCTTTTGTGCCTAACAAGCGTTTTGGTGGCGTGACATTGGGTGCCAAAATTGCCCCTATCTTCTTTAATACGCAAGAAGACTCAGGTGCCTTGCCCATTGAAGTGGATGTTTCCAAATTGGAAATGGGTGATGTGATTGATGTCTTGCCTTATGAAGGCAAGATCATGAAGAACGGTGCACTGCTGACTGAGTTTGAACTTCGCAGCGACATGTTGTTTGATGAGGTTCGCGCAGGCGGTCGAATTAATTTGATCATTGGCCGTTCATTGACAGTCAAGGCGCGCGAGTTTTTGGGCTTGCCTACCTCTTCATTGTTCCGTTTGCCAAAGGTTCCAACTTCTACCAAAGCTGGCTTTACCGTAGCGCAAAAAATGGTGGGCCGTGCATGCGGTTTGCCAGAGGGTCAGGGCGTTCGTCCAGGCACCTATTGCGAACCCAAGATGACCACTGTGGGTTCCCAAGACACCACAGGCACCATGACGCGCGACGAGCTGAAAGACCTGGCTTGCTTGGGTTTCAGCGCCGACATGGTGATGCAATCTTTCTGCCACACTGCGGCTTATCCAAAGTCCGTTGACGTCAAGATGCACCATGAATTGCCAGCCTTTATGAGCAACCGAGGCGGCGTTTCATTGCGCCCAGGTGATGGCATTATTCACAGCTGGTTGAACCGTTTGTTGTTGCCCGACACTGTGGGCACAGGTGGCGATTCGCACACTCGTTTCCCAATCGGTATTTCTTTCCCCGCGGGCTCTGGCTTGGTGGCCTTCGGCGCGGCCACAGGTGTCATGCCTTTGGACATGCCTGAATCTATTTTGGTTCGTTTCAAAGGCAAGATGCAGCCTGGCATTACATTGCGCGATTTGGTTCACGCCATTCCCTACTACGCCATCAAGGCAGGCTTGTTGACCGTTGCCAAGTCCGGCAAGATCAATGAGTTCTCGGGCCGTATTTTGGAAATTGAAGGATTGCCAGACTTGAAGGTTGAGCAAGCGTTTGAGTTGTCAGATGCCTCTGCTGAGCGCTCTGCAGCGGGTTGCACTGTGAAGCTCAACCCAGAACCCGTCAAAGAATACTTGAACTCCAACATCGTTCTGATGAAGAACATGATTGCGCAAGGCTACAATGACAAGCGAGCGCTTGAGCGCCGCATCAAAGCGGTTGAGGCGTGGTTGGCCAACCCTCACTTGCTCGAAGCCGATGCCAATGCCGAGTATGCCCATGTGCTAGACATCGACATGGACCAGTTGAAAGAGCCGGTCTTGTGCTGCCCTAACGATCCAGATGACGCCAAGTTGTTGTCAGATGTGGCGGGCACCAAGATTGACGAAGTCTTCATTGGCTCTTGCATGACTAACATTGGTCACTTCCGTGCAGCCTCTAAGTTGCTTGAAGGTCGCCGTGACATTCCCGTGAAGTTGTGGATTGCGCCGCCCACCAAAATGGACGCTGCTGAATTAACCAAAGAAGGTCATTACGGCGTATTTGGCGCTGCAGGCGCACGCACCGAAATGCCAGGCTGCTCCTTGTGCATGGGCAACCAAGCTCAAGTGCGTGAGGGTGCTACGGTGGTGTCTACTTCAACACGCAATTTTCCCAACCGCTTGGGCAAAAACACCAACGTGTATCTGGCATCCTCTGAGGTTGCAGCCATCAGCTCCAAGCTGGGCCGTATTCCAACCACTGAAGAGTACCAATCTAGCATGACTGAAATCAACAAAGATGGAACTCAAATCTACAAGTACATGAACTTCGACAAGATCGAAGAGTACGCAGAAGTAGCCAAGGGTGTTGCAGCCTAAAACTGCGCGCTAAGCACTGTACTTAAGCCCAAAAGATTTCGGTCTTTTGGGCTTTTTTGATGGGGTACAGAGTTTGCGCAATCAGATCGTTGCAAAATCAAGCTTGTGAAAAATACGATGATCATTGTGGGTGGTGGAATTGGTGGGCTGGCTGCCGCATTGGCATGCGGTCAAGCTGGCGCCAGGCCGCAGGTGTTAGAGCGCGCAGCCACTTTCTCGGAAGTAGGGGCGGGTATCCAGATGGGCCCCAATGTGACGCGCACTTTGCATGCTTGGGGCCTTGCGCAAGACCTTAAAGAAATTGGATTTGTGCCACGCAAACTAGATGCCAAAGACACTCAAACTGGACAAATCATTGGCACACTGCGTTTAGGGCAGCGAAGCTTAGACATCTACGGCGCACCTTATTTCACAGTGCACCGTGCTGATTTGCACCGTGTATTGCTGAAAAAAATAATGAGCTCAGGCCAGGCTGAATTGCATCTTGATTCTGAAGTTCAAGGCTTGCAGCAGAATGCGGACGGCATCCAGATCAGTGGCACAAACTTACCTGCAAGTTTGACCGAACTCTCTCAATCCGCCGCCATGGTGGGGGCCGACGGACTTTGGAGTAAAACGCGTCAATTCGTTGTGCCACCCACAGCCCCCAGGGTGACAGGCTTGTTAGCCTATCGAGCCCTTGTGCCCATGCAATCTATTCCTGAAAAGTTGCGACTGCAAGATGTGAATGTTTGGGTAGGGCCCAGAGTTCATGCCGTGTTGTACCCCGTCAAATGTGGTGAGTATTTGAACCTGGTAGTGGTGGTCCAAGGGCCACCTCCAGCCAGCTTGGATGGCTGGGACCATGCAGGCAACAAACAAGACTTAGAAGCTGCCATGGGACCCATTCACGCCGACCTGCGCAACATGCTGGCAGCAGTGCCAGCGTGGCGACTGTGGCCACTTTGTGACCGTCCACCCATCAAGGGCCCTCATGAAATGGCGAAAGGCCGAATTGCTTTGTTAGGCGATGCTGCTCATCCTATGCGTCCGTTCTTGGCGCAAGGTGCAGGCATGGCCATAGAGGATGCGGCCGAATTGGCCAGAAGCTGGGCCAGAGCAGATTTGCAAGTAGAAGACCGCCTGCAAATGTACGCGCAAGCACGTTGGGCGCGCAACGCGCAAGTGCAACAACGCTCAATTCGAAACGGTCAGATTTTTCACCTTCAAGGACCTCTAAGATGGGGTCGCAATGTAGCGATGAAACTCATGGGAGAACCCTTGATGGATGTCCCTTGGCTTTATGCAGGCCCCTAACTGGGCGACAGTTTTCTGTGATGAGACTCGTGCGCTTGAAGGCCTGATTCAGACTTTGCCAAGCAGCAAAAATTCCATCAAGGCCTTTTGCGCATGCATGCGATTTTCAGCTTCATCCCACACCACAGACTGGGGCCCATCGATGACTTCTGCACTGACTTCTTCACCTCGGTGAGCGGGTAGGCAGTGCATGAACAGCGCATCGGGCTTGGCCACTTTCATCATCTCCTCGTCGACGCACCAATCGGCAAACGCTTTTTTGCGGGCTTCGTTCTCGGCCTCATAGCCCATGCTGGTCCACACATCGGTGGTGACCAAATCAGCGCCTTCACAAGCTTGCATCGGGTCTTTAAAGAACTGCGTGCTGGCAGCACTTCGAACGCCCACAACTGCCGGGTCAACTTCGTAGCCACTAGGGGTGCTGAGGTTGACTTTAAAGCCCAGCATGTCGGCAGCTTGTAGCCAAGTGTTGGCCATGTTGTTGCCATCACCCACCCAGGCCACTGTTTTGCCTTGAATAGAGCCTCGGTGCTCGATGTAGGTAAAGATGTCTGCCAAGATTTGGCATGGGTGAAACTCATTGGTCAGCCCGTTGATGACAGGGACGCGTGAATGCTTGGCAAAGGTTTCAATTTTGTCTTGCCCATAGGTTCGAATCATGACCAGATCGACCATGCGGCTGATCACTCTGGCGCTGTCTTCAATGGGTTCTGCACGCCCCAGTTGGCTGTCGCCAGTTGTGAGGTGCACCACCGAGCCTCCCATTTGGTACATGCCTGCTTCAAAGCTCACACGTGTTCGTGTGGAGGCTTTCTCAAAAATCATGGCCAATGTGCGGTCTGTCAGTGGCTGGTATTTTTCGTAGGCCTTGAACTTGGCTTTGATGAACGAGGCACGCTTGAAAACATGCGCATATTCTTTAGCGTTTAAATCTGTGAATTGCAGGTAATGCCTAAGAGGCGTGGCGGGTGCCTGCGTAAGCATTAGGATGACTCCGACAGAAATGAGTGGATGAGCGGCAACAAAATATCGGCTACTTCATCGGCTTCAGCCTGAGTCATGATGAGCGGCGGCACCATGCGAATGACGCTGTCTGCTGTGACGCTGATCAACAAACCCGCTTCTGCTGCGCGCAATGTGAGTTCACTGCAGGGTTGGTCCAATTCAATGCCAAGCATCAAACCTTGGCCGCGAATTTCTTTGATGCCTTTGGCGCTCTCAAGCCCTTTTTCAAGACGTGCTTTCAGGTGAGCGCCTACCTTGGCTGCATTGTCAAGCAGGCCATCCTTTTCCATGATGCGAATGGTTTCAACGCCCGCACGCATGGCCAGCGGGTTGCCACCAAAGGTGGTGCCGTGATTGCCAGGCTGAAAAATGTTGGCGGCCTTGGGTCCTGCTACGACAGCAGCAATCGGCACGCCAGAACCTAAGCCCTTCGCCAAGGGCATCACGTCGGCCTTGATGCCTGCCCATTGGTGCGCAAACCACTTGCCTGTTCTACCCATGCCGCATTGAACTTCGTCAATCATCATGAGCCAATCTTTGTCGTCACAAAGGGCACGAACATCACGGAGATAGTCCAGGTGCATGGGGTTCACGCCACCTTCACCTTGGATGGTTTCAAAAAACACGGCCACCACGTTGGGATTGTTTTCAGTGGCCTTTTTCAAAGCTGCAATGTCATTCAAGGGCACACGCAAGAAGCCCTCGACCAAAGGCCCAAAACCCTTCTGAATTTTGGTGTTGCCCGTGGCACTCAAGGTGGCAATGCTGCGGCCGTGAAAGGCTTTTTCGTAGACCACGATGACCGGATTGTCGATGCCTTTGTCATGACCGAACTTGCGCGCTAATTTGATGGCGGCCTCATTCGCCTCTAAACCAGTGCAGCAAAAAAACACATTGGTCATGCCAGACAACTCAACCAACTTGGCCGCCAACTTTTCTTGGTTGGGCACGTGGTAGTAGTTGCAGCTGTGAATAATTTTGCTGAGTTGATCTTGAAGGGCCGGCACTAACTCGGGGTGGTTGTGACCTAAGGTGTTGACAGCAATGCCGCCCAATGCGTCCAAATACTCTTTGCCATTGACATCCCAAACTCGGCAACCCTGACCGTGGCTTATGGCAATGGGCAAGCGGCCATAAGTGTTCATGGTGTGCGGCGAAGTGGCTTCAATGAAAGCGGACATGCGGGTACTCCTCTGAAAAGAAATCGACCCAACGAAGAGGGCCGCTGAGATGAGATTTTAGAGGCAGATTTTAAGCTTCAAGTCTTATATAAGATACAATTCTTTTGCAATGCAGCATTGAGGCGATCCCTGATGCATGCCCACGAATTCTCACAACCTCTGATCGATGGTTTCAAACAACGCCAAAGAAGTTCTGATTCAAGGAATTACCTTGGACGGCCGCACTTTCCGCCCCAGCGATTGGGCGGAACGCTTGGCTGGGGTGATGGGGCAATTTCGGCCAGGGGGCGCCACACCAGGAAGCCACCTCAGCTATTCGCCTTGGTGTATTCCGCAAACCTTAGGGGGTATCAAGTGTGTGGTGGTTCACACCGACCTGCGTGGCTATGAGCCCATGGCTTGGGACTTTCTCATGAGTTTTGCCAAAGACAACAACCTGCAAGTGTCCGAGGCTTGCTTGCTGCCAATCTCTCCCAAATAGAAATTGTCTTTAGAAAGACGCCCACAAAAAAGCCGTCCTAAGACGGCTTTTTGCTTTTTCTTTGCTGACAGCGCACCCGTTTCAAACGGCGGCAACCCTGATGGGTGCCGGGCTGGTGATCAATTGATCAGGCGAGGGCCAAGGTTTTAACCTTGGTTGATAAGCGGCTCTTGTCGCGAGCTGCTTTGTTCTTGTGGAAGATGCCTTTGTCGGCAATGGTGTCCACAACGGCTTGCATTTTGGCAAACAGTTCGGTTGCTTTGGTTTTGTCACCAGCCAGAACAGCTTTTTCAACGTTCTTAACAGCGGTGCGGTATTTTGAGCGCAGTGAGCTGTTCGCTGCGTTCAGTTTCACGTCTTGACGTGCGCGTTTCCGGCCTGATGCCAGGCGGGGGTTCTTTTTCTTGGGTTTAGCAGAAGCCATTTAATTTATATCCTAGTTGTCTGAGGATGTTGTCAGCAAAGCCGGCTATTGTATCAGCCAAAGAACTACTTGGTATAGGGGCCTGACAAGCTGTCATTTCAGTCGCTACACTCTCTTTGTGAGCCTCCTTAAATCTGCATCTACCGTCTCCCTTTGGACTCTGGCATCCCGCATCACGGGTTTGATCAGGGAGCTTTTCATTGCCTCTACATTTGGTGCCAGCGCTCTGACAGACGCTTTTAATGTGGCCTTTCGTATTCCAAATTTGTTTCGACGGCTTTTCGCAGAGGGCGCCTTCAGTCAAGCATTTGTGCCTGTTTTAGCGGCCAGCAAAGCGCAAAACGGTGATGAGGCCACGAAAAAGGCAGTAGATCATGTGGCGACGCTTTTGGCTTGGTCACTCATGCTGTTGAGTTTTGCGGGCGTTTTGGCTGCGCCTTTTTTGGTCTGGGCCATGGCAAGCGGGCTGCAGCAGCAACCCGAATCGTATGAAGCTGCTGTGCACATGACGCGGTGGATGTTTCCCTACATTGGTTTCATGTCGATGGTGGCTTTGTCCGCTGGCATCTTGAATACATGGAAAAAATTTGCAGTCCCTGCTGCCACCCCAGTGATGTTGAATTTGGCCATGATCGGTGCTGCTTGGCTGCTTGCGCCTTGGCTCAAGTCAAAAGGTATCCAGGCCATCTATGCTTTGCCTGTGGGTGTCATGTTGGGCGGCTTCATGCAATTGGCCATTCAAATTCCTGCGCTTTCAAAAATCGGTTTGTTACCTCGCATTGGCCTGACGTGGTCTGCCATTCGAAGGTCTGCTTCAGATCCTGCTTCTCGTCAAATCGCCGCCTTAATGCTGCCAGCTTTGCTCGGGGTTGGGGTGGCTCAAATATCCTTGCTCATCAATACACAAATTGCGTCGCATCTAGCCCCCGGTAGCGTCAGTTGGCTCACCTTCGCAGATCGACTGATGGAATTCCCAACCGCTATTTTGGGTGTGGCTCTTGGCGCAGTGCTCATGCCGCAGCTGGCAGCAGCTCGTGCGAAGGGCGATCAGAATGAATATGCAGCCATGCTCGATTGGGGCTTGCGTTTGGTTGTGCTGTTGGCATTGCCTTGTGCTGCAGCCTTGCTGGTTTTTTCTCAACCTTTGGTGTCGGTGCTTTATCACTATGGTGCTTTTACAGACCGTGATGTTCAGCAAACCACTTTGGCACTGACTGGGTACGGTGTGGGTTTGTTGGGACTTGTCGCCATCAAGGTCTTGGCGCCTGGTTACTACGCAAGTCAGGACATCAAAACACCTGTGAAAATTGCCGTTGTCGTGTTGTGTTTTACGCAATTGATGAATGTTGTATTGGTCCCTTATTTGGCCCATGCCGGCCTGGCTTTGTCGATTGGCTTAGGTGCTTTACTGAATGCGGCTTGGCTATTGGTCGGATTGATACGCAAAGGCAGTTACAAGCCTTTGCCAGGTTGGCCTGTGTTTGGCGCCAAGGTTCTTTTAGCCAGCTTGTTATTGACTGCTTTTCTAGCTTGGGCAAGTATTTCATTTGATTGGTTGGCCATGCGGCAACAGGTATGGGGCAGATTGGGCACCATGGCCTTGGTGTTGATCGGCTCAGCTTTGTTGTATTTTGCTTGTTTGCGCCTCAGCGGCTTGCGCTTGCAATCTTTTTTGCGTCGTTAACAGGCGTCAGACAAATGAACCTCCAGTTGATGGCCGTGACGCCGCTCAGTTATTTCAAAAGTCTGGTTGAAACAGATGCTGATTTCCCATTGCTAGAAGCTGCTGCGTCCATTGCGCAAGATGAAGAGCCGCAGTTGGACATCCAAGATGTTTTGGCAAGCTCTGACGCGCTTCTGGTTCGTTTAAGGCGTCGTTTGAAATTTGAATCAGATCCGCTCAAGACGCTTTCTGTGTTGAATCAATTTTTCTACACGGAGTTAGGGTTTGCTGGCAACGCCAACAATTTTTACGCGCCAGAAAACAGTTACTTGAATGAGGTATTGCGGTCGCGAAGAGGTATTCCAATTTCGATTGCAATTATTTGGTTGGAGCTTGCTCAGGCATTAGGCTTGCAAGCGGAAGGCGTGTCTTTTCCGGGTCATTTCTTAGTGAAGGTGACGCTGCCTGAGGGCTTGATTGTGATGGACCCTCTGACAGGCGATTCATTGGGTTTAGATAACTTGGCTGAACGCTTGGCGCCATTTCGCCCTCACATGGGTACCTCTGGCGACATGGACACGCCATTGGGTCTTTTTTTGCAACCCGCTTTGCCACGCGACATATTGACCAGAATGCTTCGAAATCTCAAAGAAATATTCAGCAGTCAGGCAGATTGGGAAAGGCTTGTTTTGGTCATGGATCGCTTGATTGTTCTCAATCCAGAAGCGCTTTTTGAAGTCCGCGATCGTGGCTTGGCCTTGATTGAATTGGGTCAAAAAGAGCGTGCGCTGAAGGACTTGTTAAGGTATGTCGAAGAGTTGCCCAATGCAACTGATGCAGTAGCTGTGAGGCAGCGCTTGGCAAGTCTTCAAAACGACTGAGCCTGCCCCTAGAGACAGGGTTCAAGCTCAGTTAGGCGTGAATGGATGTTAGACCTAAAAGATCTTAGGTCACCACGACTTGCTCGCCATCACCTTGGACAGCGATCAGTCCAATTTGATAAACCTTCTCGCCAGAATGGCGCAAGGTCTCTGCACATGCTTGGGCCTGAGCGGCATCCAGCACGACCACCATGCCGATGCCATTGTTGAAGGTGCGGTTCATTTCAATGTCGTCAATGACGGCTGTTTTTTGAAGCCAAGCAAACAATTCGGATTGAGGCCAGCTTCCTTTGACCAAGTGGGCTGCGGTGCCTTCAGGTAAAACGCGCGGAATATTCTCCAGCAAGCCACCCCCAGTGATGTGCGCAAGCGCTTTGATGGGATGAATGGACAATGCGTTCAGCACCGACTTCACGTAAAGCCTGGTGGGTGCCATGATGGCATCTTTGAAGGCTTGCCCATCCAATGTTTCAGGCAGCTGACCCTCGGCGCGCTCAATGCATTTGCGAACCAAGCTAAAGCCATTGGAATGCACGCCATGAGAGCCCAGACCCAACACAACATCGCCGGCTTTGACATCCTTGCCAGACAAGATTTTTGATTTTTCAACTGCACCCACTGCAAAGCCAGCCAGGTCATATTCACCCGCCGGGTACATGCCTGGCATTTCTGCAGTTTCGCCGCCGATGAGGGCGCAGCCGGACATTTCACAGCCATTGGCAATGCCGCCTACCACCGTGGCAGCCGTCTCGACATCCAATTTGCCGCAAGCAAAATAATCCAAGAAGAACAAGGGTTCGGCGCCTTGGACCAGCACATCGTTGACACTCATGGCGACCAAGTCGATGCCAACGGTGCTGTGCATGTTCCACTCAAATGCCAATTTCAATTTGGTGCCAACGCCGTCTGTGCCAGAGACAAGGACAGGTTCTTTGTAACGTTTTGGGACTTCAAATAGAGCGCCGAATCCACCTATTCCTGCTAAAACACCCTCGCGCATGGTTTTTTTGGCCAGAGGTTTAATGCGTTCGACCAGAGCATCACCTGCGACGATGTCGACGCCAGCGTCTTTGTAGGAGAGGGGGGGTGAGCTCATGTGAAAAATGGGGAAATTGTGAGAAAGGGTGCGGGGGGGACTAAAATCAAGTCTTATTTTAAGGTCAGCACGTGTTGTACTGATCAAAGCTTACAGCTTCTTTCAATTTACTTTGACAACCAATCGTCCTTATGCCCCTTAATCCAAGTTCTAAACGGCTGACTTTGTGGTTAGGTGTGGCTATTTTGGTGTTCGTCCTTTTATGGGTTTTAGGGCCTGTCTTGGTGCCCTTTGCCGTTGCAGCTGTTTTAGCCTATGCGCTTCACCCCCTTGTGTTGAAGTTGCAAAAGCTCACCCCATTTGTCCCTCGTGTGTTGTGTGTTGTGATGGTTGAAGTGGTCGCTTTGTTTGCTGTTTTGGGTATTTTTTTGTTGCTGGTGCCCATTTTGACCCGTGAAATCCCCTTGCTACAGCAACAGTTACCCGCGCTGCTTGATCGATTGGCGGTCAATGTCAATCCTTGGTTGGATCGGCTTGGTTGGCACCTGACCTTGGATGTGGGCAGCCTCAAAGCCCAAGTCATTCAATACTTGAGTTCTAACCGAGAAGATTGGATGGACACCCTTGTGGCATCGCTGAAGTTGGGCGGAAGCTTTGCGTTGACGGCACTTGGCAACCTGATATTGATTCCTGTGGTCCTCTTTTATTTGCTCTATGAATGGGATCGTTGGGTCTTGCAGATTGTTCAATGGGTTCCCTTGAAATGGCGGCCTGCCTACGACAGTTTCATGAGCGAATGTGATGCAGTTTTGGGTCAATATTTTCGAGGCCAACTTCTGGTCATGTTGGCCTTGTCCGTTTTTTATGCGGCAGGTTTGCTGGCGTTTGGTCTTGACTTGGCCATACCCATTGGTGTGTTTACAGGCTTGGCAGTGTGCGTGCCCTATTTAGGTTTTGGCTTAGGCTTGATGCTGGCGCTTTTGGCAGGCATTTTGCAATTTGCCTCCATGAAGGCTGTTGTCATGGTGGCTCTTGTTTTTGGTGTGGGCCAATTGCTTGAGGGTTTTTGGTTGACGCCCAAATGGGTGGGTGAGCGCATAGGCTTGCACCCCTTGGCTGTCATATTTGCTTTGTTGGCACTGGGTCAAATGTTTGGTTTTGTGGGAGTGCTCGTTGCCTTGCCAGCCAGTGCTGTGATTTTGGTTGCGCTTCGCAGAACTCGTGATCAATATTTTGACAGTCAACTTTACCGCGGGCCGGGTGCATGAAGCAGTTGGCCCTAGACATTGGCCTGCATACAGCTCCCAGTTTGGAAAGTTTTTTTTCAGGCCCTAACTCTGCGCCACTCGAGCACTTGAAATTGTGGACTTCAAGTCAAATGCCAAGCCCTGTCCCCACCTATCTTTGGGGCGAAAGTGGTTCTGGTAAATCACACTTGCTTCAAGCGGTTCATTCGGCATTGCTGGAGAAGGGTGTCTCGGTGGGTTGCCTAGATGCCCAACAGCAAGATCGCCTTGTGTTTGAAGAGTCATGGGGTGCCGTCATGATGGACGATGTTCATTTGTACAACCTAGAGCAACAACAAGTCGCCTTCAATTGGTTTGTCAATGCGCTCACGCCTAAATCTGGCTCGCCTCGATGGGTGTTAGCTGCGGGCATGTTTCCGCCTGCAGATTTGAAGCTGCGCGATGACTTGCGTTCTAGATTGGGTTGGGGGCATGTGTATGCCCTTCAAGTTTTGAGTGATACGGAGCGGCGAGCGGTATTGCGGCAAGAAGCAGACTCCCGAGGACTCTTTTTGAGCGACGAAGTGATGAGTTACATGCTCAGTCGGTTTACCCGCGACTTGAGCAGTTTGATGACGCTTCTTGATCATCTTGATCAATTTGCGCTTCAAACGCAAAGAGCCATCACCATTCCGTTGATCAAGTCCATGTTGGAGAACACATGAACTTGGCGCTGTTTGACCTAGACAACACCTTGTTGCCGATTGACTCTGACTACGCTTGGGGTGAATTTACAAATCGAATTGGCTGGAATGATCCTGTTGCATTCAAGGCTAAAAATGATCAGTTTTATGCCGATTACCTCGCGGGTGCTTTGGACATTCACGATTATGTTCGTTTTGCCACGGAGGCTGTGAGGTTGAGGGGGGCAGAAGAAGCGGCCAAAGCCCATGAACAATTCATGAAAGAAACCATACTGCCGCAGATCAAACCGCAGGCACTTGAGTTGGTCAAAGCGCATCAAGCCGCAGGTGATCACGTCATGATTGTGACGGCAACCAATGAGTTTGTGACTCGTCCTATTGCGCAAGCTTTTGGAGTCCAAGAACTGATTGCAGTTGAATTGGCACGAGACTCTGAGGGTTGGATCACGGGAGAAATTTCTGGCGTACCGTCTTTCAAAGAAGGCAAGGTGCTCAGAGTCGAGCAATGGTTAAGCGCGCATCAAAAAAATTGGCAAGACGTGCAGATTACTTTTTATTCGGATTCAATCAATGACTTGCCTTTGCTACAACAGGCTCAAATTCCTGTGGCTGTGAATCCAGATACGCGTTTGCGTCAACTTGCGACCGATCGAGGGTGGCGCATACTTCAACTCTTCTCATGATTAAAAAATTCATTCAAAAAATGCTCGGTAAGCCGAGCACTGGTCACGCCGCGACTGACTTTGGCAAGCGTGTCGAAATTCCTGCTTCTGTTCATGGCATCGATCCGAGCTTGGTCGACGACCGCGCACTGAGTGTGGTTCGTACTTTGCAAGATGCTGGGTATGAAGCTTATGTGGTGGGCGGTGCTGTGCGCGATTTGTTGATAGGTTTGCGCCCCAAAGATTTTGACGTTGCAACAGATGCAACACCAGAGGAAGTGAAGGCTTTGTTCAGAAGAGCTTTCATCATTGGCCGTCGTTTTCGCATTGTTCACGTGGTGTATGGCAGAGGCCGCGAACACGAGGTCATTGAAGTTTCAACTTTCCGAGCACATTTGGACAATCGCGCTGCCGAGCAGGTGAAGGGAAATGAGCGAACCAGCAAGTCTGAATTGGCTGGCATGAAGCACGCCGTTGATTCAAGTGGACGTGTTCTGCGCGACAACGTATGGGGACCTCAAGATGAAGACGCAACTCGCCGCGACTTCACAGTCAACGCCATGTACTACGACCCAGAATCACAATACCTGGTGGATTATCACGGTGGCATGCAGGATTCGAATAAAAAAGTCTTGCGCATGATTGGCGATCCTGTTGCGCGGTATCGCGAAGATCCAGTTCGCATCATTCGTGCGGTCAGGTTTGCTGCCAAACTCAGTCAATTGGGTTTCAAGCTTGAAACCAAAACAGCAAAACCCTTGGCCTCCATGCTGGGTTTATTGGCAGATGTGCCTCAAAGTCGCTTGTTCGATGAGATGCTGAAGTTGCTTCAAACGGGCCACGCCTTGGCCTCGATTGAGCAACTTCAAAAACTCGGGCTGCAAAAGGGCATTTACCCACTGCTCGATGTGGTGGTGGAGCGCGCTGATTCGCCTTTCGTCAAGGCCGCTTTGATCGATACCGATCGAAGGGTCGGTGAGGGTAAGCCGGTAGCACCTAGTTTCTTATTGGCGTGTGTGCTGTGGGCCGATGTGAAGTTGGGCTGGGATCAGCGCTTGGCCAACCGTGTGCCACCCTTTCCTGCTTTGCAAGAATCGATCGATGAGGTTTTTGAAGCCCGCATCGGCGATGTATCGGGCCGCGGTAAGTTGGCCGCTGACATGCGTGAAATTTGGATGATGCAACCTCGTTTTGACAAGCGCATTGGTAGCACCGCATTCAGTTTGGTAGAGCAAGCGCGTTTTCGGGCCGGTTTCGATTTTCTAAGACTTCGTGCTGAGGTCTCTGAAGTTGAATTGGCGTTGGCAGATTGGTGGCAAGAATTCAGCATGGCTGACGATGCGGCCAGAGAAGATCTCATACAACTGGCCAAGTCCGAAAAATCTACAGGGCCAACATCTGGCGCTGTTAAAAGTCGCCGTGCACCCAGAAGAAAAAAGCCCGAGTCCAATTCTGCTGAACCTGATTGATGGTGCGTGAACTTGTCAATGTTTATGCAGGTTTAGGCGCTAACTTAGGTCATGCGAGTCAATCTATTGACTCTGCAATTTTGGCTCTAGGGAGGTTACCAGAGACACTGCTTGTCAGCCGTTCTTCTTTTTACAAGTCAGCGCCTTTTCAAGCTGACGGACCAGACTACATCAACGCTGTGGTGCACCTTCAAACTCGATTGAATGCCATTGAATTATTGCGTGCTTTTCAGAGCGAAGAAAATCTCGCAGGCCGCGAGCGCCCCTACCGCAATGCGCCCCGCACGCTGGACATAGACTTGTTGCTTTATGGCGAAGGCAACATTCAGAGTCCTGCACTTCAGGTGCCACACCCTCGGATGCGTGAACGGGCTTTTGTCTTATTGCCTCTGAGCGAATTGGCACCAGGCTTGGTGACAAAGGATGAACTTCGCAATGTTCAGTCTCAAGTTGTCACCCGTCTCTAATTGATCATCAAAACAGGCTTGTTTTTGGCTTAACAAGGCCCCCTGCAAGGTATCTTGCTAGGTCTTAAGGCTTCTTGGTGACTTCGGGTACTTGGCTAATGGCCTTGGCTTGTTCAATCTGGTTCTCAAAGTAGCGCTGAAAACTGAACACGATGCTGGCCATCAAGACGGTGGTTCCCAGAAGCAGTGATGTTGCAAGCCCGAAGATTGTCAGCCAATTGGTTTGACCGTAAGGGCTTTCGGCGTCTTGATTGAACTTCAAATTCCATTGCTCCTTGGACATCAGCCCATAAATAATGGCGTTCAATGCACAGCTGGCAATGGTGAACCCCAGCAAGGGAATGAGTGCCCAGCTTGTGACATCGTCTTGACCCAACTCTAAAGCGCGCTGAACGCCATACCATCCTAAGGCGGTGGGCACGGGGAGCAACCAACCCAATGGATCGGTAAAGCCTTTCAGGTAAAAGCGGTGAAGGCCTAGTGGGCCGCCAAAGAAGGTGAGCCAAACTGCAAATGTTTTGTTTTTCATGAGTTGCATTATTCAGGAGAACGGCTTTGCCCATTGCCTAAAGCCTTTTCCATCATGACGATGTCTAGCCAGCGATTGAATTTCCAACCGCAACCCGAGACAATGCCCACATGTTCAAAGCCCACCGACTTGTGAACACCAATCGAGCCCGCATTGCCTGAGTCACCGATCACGGCGATTAGCTTGCGGATGCCATTTTTTTCTGCGGCTTGGCACAATTCGGCCAGCAGCATGCGACCCCAACCCTTGCCCGCTGTGTTGGCGGCCAAATAAATGGAGTCTTCGGCTGAAAATCGATAGGCTGGGCGAGGTTTGAACCAATTGCAGTAGGCAAACCCCAGCACTTCACCGTTTTCCTCCAGCGTCAGATAGGGCAGGCCTTTGCTCAAGACGTCCTCTCTGCGGGCGGTCATTTCCGTCAGATTCGGGGGGTCGATTTCAAAAGTGCCAGTGCCGTTTAGGACGTGGTATTGGTAAATGGCCGTGATGGTGGCCATGTCAGAGGCTTGGCTAGGTCGAATGGTTGGCATTCTTAAACTCCGGGTTATAATCGGTGGCTTTTCAGTGTGTCACTGGCCGGGTGGCCAGTTGCGTGTCTCAAACGCTGGAAGAATTTGTGGGATGGCAGTTTTTGCCTTCCCAACACCACCCTAGGATAAATCATGGTTGTCATTCGTCTTTCTCGTGGCGGTTCTAAAGCCCGTCCATTTTTCAACATTGTTGTGGCCGACAAACGTGTTCGCCGCGATGGCCGTTTCATTGAGCGCATTGGTTTTTACAATCCAATCGCCAAGGATACAGAAGAAGGCCTGCGCGTCGTGCAAGATCGTTTGACTTACTGGACCGGCGTTGGCGCTCAAGTGTCTCCTACCGTTCAGCGTTTGGTCAAACAAGCTGCCGCTAAGGCCGCTTAATCGGTTTTTGGCAACGCCAAAGGCTTTGTAGTGCTACCCCATTTAGAGTCTGCCGAAATGCCGGCAGACGCCATCGAAGTGGGGCGCATTGCAGATGCTTGGGGCATCAAAGGCTGGTTCAAAGTCTTGCCCCACAGCGCCTCGCCCGAGGCGCTTTTTTCATCTAAGCGATGGTATTTGTTGCCCTCCGACCGAAATGTAGGCGGCAACAAGTCACCCAGCCAAAAGGCAGCTGCAGTCAATTCTGCAAGAGCCGCTCAACCCGTACTGCTGAAGATTCAAGAAGCCAAGGAACATGCCGACACCGTGGTGGCGAGCTCATTGGATGTGGCCGATAGAAACCAAGCCGAAGCGCTGAAAGGTGCTCGCATTTTTGTGCCGCGATCTAGTTTTCCAACGGCGGGCACCGATGAATACTATTGGGTCGACTTGCTTGGGCTGGATGTGGTCAACAGAGAAGGTGTTGCGCTGGGTCAAGTGAAAGACCTGATGTCCACCGGTCCTCAAACAGTTTTGGTTTTGGCGCTGGCTTCTGACGAAGAGGGCAAGCCTGCTGTAGAGCGCATGATCCCTTTTGTTGCGGCCTTTGTAGACAACGTGGATCTGCCCGGACGTTTGATCACCGTTGATTGGCAGTTGGACTATTGAGCAGGTAAGGGCAAGTCATGCGCTTTGACGTTATCACCCTTTTCCCTGAACTTTTCGCACCTTTTTTAAGCGCAGGCATCAACCGTCGTGCCTTTGAAACGGGCGCCGTCGAACTTAAACTTTGGCAACTCCGTGATTACGCCGATGGCACTTACCGCCGTGTGGACGATCGCCCTTTTGGCGGCGGCCCAGGCATGGTCATGTTGGCTGAGCCGCTCGAAAAATGTTTGCTTGCCATTCGCCATGACAGGGCGCTCAAGAACCCTTCTGAAAAACCTGTGCCGGTGGTCTTGTTTTCACCTATTGGCCAGCCACTGAACCATGCTGGTGTTGAAGAGTGGTCCCAAAGTGATGGGGCCATCTTAATTTGCGGCCGGTATGAAGGATTGGATCAGCGCTTCATTGATGCACATGTCGATGTTCAAGTCAGTTTGGGTGACTTTGTGTTGTCGGGCGGCGAGATTGCAGCCATCGCTCTCTTGGATGCTGTCGCGCGCTTACAGCCTGGCGTGCTCAATGACGAGGGCAGTCATCAAATGGACAGCTTTAACCCCGCGCTGGATGGCTTGTTGGATTGTGGACATTTCACGCGCCCCGAAGTGTGGAAGGACATCACGGTTCCCCATGTGTTGATGTCGGGGCATCACGCTGAAATTACCAAGTGGCGACGCCAACAAAGTTTGGTGTTAACCCAAAAATACAGACCCGATTTGATTGTGGGTGCTAGGCTGGCTGGTAAATTGAGTACCCAAGATGAAAACTTTTTATTTAGTTTAGGTGCCTCTGGTTTGGTTGCTTCCAAATCGAATTAACTTGCTTGCCCTCGAGTGAGAGGGGCTTCAAATGGCTCAAAAAGAAAGATATAATCAAAGGCTTTTCGATCCTCTGCCCGCCGCAGTTGTTGCGCTTGAATTTGGCTTTTATGGCCAATTGCAATCAGCATAGAAACTGCCTTTAGCGTAGCGTTGTGCAAGATCGATAGACGAAAGAGCTCACAATGAATTTGATTCAAACTCTCGAGATGGAAGAAATTGCCCGTTTGGGTAAAACCATTCCTGACTTCATGCCTGGTGACACCGTGATCGTTAGCGTCAATGTGGTTGAAGGTACACGCAAGCGTGTTCAGGCTTATGAAGGTGTCGTGATTGCCAAGCGCAATCGCGGCTTGAACAGTGGTTTCACTGTTCGCAAAATTTCAAGTGGTGAAGGCGTGGAGCGTACGTTCCAAACATACAGCCCCCTGATTGCCAACATTGAAGTTAAACGCCGTGGCGATGTTCGCCGCGCCAAGTTGTACTATTTGCGTGATCGCAGCGGCAAGTCTGCGCGTATCAAAGAAAAGTTGCCACAACGCGCTGTTAAAACAGCAGCAGTTGCAGCGTAATCTAACCCAATCGGCTCTTCTGGGGCAGCTGTTAAAAAACCGCCAAGGCTTTCGCCTAGGCGGTTTTTTTACGCCCCTGTTTAGCAGGGGCGTTGGGTGCAAGAATTAACCGCGTGTGATTTTCAACACTTTAGCGCCAGTGCGCTTGGGTGCAGCATGACCACCGGCATTGTGTGGCTTGAAGTTGCCAGCACCCATGACTTTGGGGCCGCGTGCAGGACGATCGCTGGCACCGCCGCGCGCATTGTCACGGCTTGGTGCGCGTGGGGCACGGCTGTCGCGTGAGTCGGAGCGGTCGCCGCCGCGATTGTCGGGGCGTTGATCGCCACGTGGCTCAAAGCGGGCTTCACCACCGCGAGGTGCGAAACTGCGTTGTTCGCCGCGGAAATCGCCCCGTGGCTCAAAACGACCTTCTGGGCGAGCTTCTGGACGGAAATCGCCGCGACCTTCAGGGCGTCCTTCAAAGCGAGGAGCAGGTGCGCCACGGTTTTCAAAACGATCGCCACGGCCTTCGAAGCGGTCACCACCTCGGTTGCCTTCAAAGCGAGGTGCGCCACGAGATTCAAAACGATCACCACCGCGATTGCCACCAAAGCCGCCACCACCGCCGCCACCAAATGGGCGACCACGGCCACCGCGGTCATTGCCGCCTCGGCCGCCTGGACGACTTTCAGGGAAGTTTTGTTTGGGTTCCATGCCTGGAATCACTTCAGCTTTGAACGGTTGACGGCTGTAAGCCTCAATGTCCAAAATTTTGCGACGATCGCGAATTTCGGCAAAGGTGATGGCCAGACCATCGCGACCGGCACGGCCTGTACGACCAATGCGGTGTGTGTAGTCTTCGGCTTTCATAGGCAAACCAAAGTTGAACACGTGCGTGATGGTGGGCACGTCAATGCCGCGGGCTGCTACATCGGTGGCGACCAAAATTTGAACTTGACCGTTGCGCAAAGCCATCAGGCGGCGATTGCGCAAACCTTGGCTCAAGGCGCCGTGCAAAGCGACGGCATCAAAGCCATCTTGTTGCAGGTCAGCAGCCAATCCATCGCACTCAATTTGGGTGCTGGCAAACACAATGGCTTGGTTGATGGAGGCATCACGCAACCAATGGTCAAGCAACTTGCGTTTGTGTTGCGCGTTGTCGGCCCAGAACAAAACTTGTTTGATATTGCTGTGCTTTTCTTGGGGTGAATCGATTTGGATTTTTTGAACCGATGAACCGCCGTCGTGCATGACGCGCATGGCCAACTGCTGAATGCGCGGCGCAAAAGTGGCGCTGAACATCATGGTTTGCTGGCGTTGGCTGGTGAGTTGGTTGATGTCGGCCAGGTCGTCAGAGAAGCCCAGGTCCAACATGCGGTCGGCTTCGTCAACCACTAAGAATTTGACCTTGTCTAGTTTGATTTGCATAGAGCGTTGCAAGTCGAGCAAACGGCCCGGTGTGGCCACCACCAAGTTGGCATTTTGAAGTTTGGCAATTTGCAACTGGTAAGGCATACCGCCCACAATGTTGGCCACGCGCAGGCCGCGGCAATGCTTGACCAAATCGATGGCATCGTGTGCCACTTGTTGGGCCAATTCACGGGTAGGGCAAACAATCAGGGCGCCAGGTGTGGGTGCTTTGAAGTTGCGTGAGTTGGTGGGGTCTTTGCGCTTGGGGCGCTTGGGCACTGGCTCGCCATTGGCGGCAGCGTCAGAGCAGGCTTGTGCAAATGCTGCGCGCTCGGCCTCTTCTTCAGCGGCCATTTCTTGTAGCAAGGTGTGCAACACTGGCAACAAGAAGGCAGCTGTTTTACCGCTGCCTGTTTGGCTTGAAACCATCAGGTCGATGTAGCGGTTGGCTTGGCCTAATGTTTCCTTAGGCAATGCCAATGGAATGGCTTTGAGTTGGACTGAAGTGGGCTGTGTGTAGCCTAGGTCGGCCACCGCTTGAACCAATTCAGGTGCCAAGCCCAACAGCACGAAGCCATTGGGTTGCTCGGGAGTGATTTCGGCATCGATTGCTTCGTTGTCGTTGACATCGGCTGCATCAAGCGCCAATGTTTCGGTCACGAAAGTTTCGTTCGTAGAGGATTGCGCAGGCGACAAGTCGGCCTGCACTTCAAAAGCGTCAGTCATATTTTTTCTCGCACGGACGTCCGCAAGATTTGCGGGAGCGCCGTTCATGGTTAAAAAACATCAACCATCAAACGGAGCTCGGTGCTGTTTGAAGAGAGTGGGTTTGACATGATGTCGGGCCCATCTTTTCCAGTCGAGTGACTCTTATCAGTGAGTCAAAGGCGTGAAGGGTGATGCACAAGTATTGCGGCACAAGGCCAGTTTGCAACACAGCCGCGGATTATTGCACATTTTTTTAAGTTGCGCGGGTTTTCCCTGAAATCAATTCAAACAAGGGTCAAAGGCGAATGAAATGCTCTCTGTAGTGGGCCAATTCTTCGATGGATTCGTGCACATCCGCCAGTGCTGTGTGCTTTTGTTGTTTTTTGAAGTTGTTGAAAACCTCGGGTTTCCAACGCTTGGAAAGCTCCTTCAGCGTGCTGACGTCTAGATTCCGATAGTGAAGGTACGCCTCTAATTTGGGCATGAACTTGACTAAAAATCGGCGGTCTTGGCTGATGGTGTTGCCGCAAAGTGGTGAAGCATTTTTGGACACATACTTCTTGATGAAAGTCAAAATTGCTTCCTCTGCATCCTTCTCTGAGGTGGCGGAGGCTTTAACTTTGTCAATCAAGCCGCTCCTGCCATGGGTTCCTTTGTTCCAGGCATCCATCTTGTCGAGCAGCTCGTCGCTCTGATGGATAACGCACACTGGACCTTCTATTCGGGGTGTCAAATGGGGGCCTGTCACAACGACCGCAATTTCAAGCAGACGCTCCTTTTCAGGATCAAGGCCCGTCATTTCGCAATCGATCCAAACCAAGTTGTCGTCTGACTTGGCCAAGGTCGCTTCCGCTTGGGACTGATTGGCGGGGATGTTTGAAGAAGGAGCTGTCATGTCAAAAAGGGGCTTTTTCCAAAGCTTCAGATTGTCGCTGATGTTGGCTGATCTACACTTCGGGCTATGAATGCGACTTTGATCCTGACTTATTTTCTGGTGGGCGCTTTGCTGACCAACGTTTTATTGAAGCTTTGGCTGAATGCCAGGCAAGTGCGGCATGTGTCACACCATCGTGGTGAGGTGCCAGCCGCTTTTGCAAGCCAAATTTCATTGACTGATCACCAGAAAGCCGCAGATTACACCTTGGCCAAAGCCAAAGTCTCGCAAATTGACATAGGGATCGATGCCGCTGTTCTCATTGCTTGGACCCTGATGGGCGGTTTGAGCGCCTTGAATAACTTCATTCTGGAATTCATGGCGCCTGGGCTTTGGCAGCAAGTGGTTCTGGTGTTGTCGTTTGCCTTGGTAGGTGGCCTGATCGATTTGCCTTTGTCGCTTTATCAAACTTTTGTGTTGGAACAAAAGTTTGGTTTTAACAAAATGACTTGGAAATTGTGGTTGAGTGACGCTGCCAAGGGCCTTGCTTTGGGTTTGGTCTTGGGCGTTCCTCTCATTGCTTTGGTGCTGTGGTTGATGAATGTGGGCGGCGCTTACTGGTGGTTCTGGACTTGGTGCGCCTTGGTGTTTTGGCAATTGTTTTTGATGGCCATTGCTCCCAATGTCATCATGCCCCTGTTCAATCAATTCACGCCACTAGAGGATGAAGCCTTGAAGGACCGAGTCAATGGACTGATGCAGCGTGCTGGTTTCACAGCCAAGGGTTTCTTTGTGATGGATGGCAGCAAAAGATCGGCACATTCCAATGCGTTTTTCACAGGCTTTGGCGCTAGCAAGCGCGTGGTATTTTTTGACACCTTGCTGAAGCAACTCACGCCTTCTGAAATGGAGGCGGTGCTGGCGCATGAGTTGGGTCATTTCAAACATCGACATATCTTCAAAATGATGCTCAGCAGTTTTGCAATGAGTTTGCTGGGTCTGGCCGTGTTGGGCTTCGCATCACAGCAAATTTGGTTTTACACAGGCTTGGGCGTCACCCCAAGTTTGACCAGTGGCAACGAGGCTGTTGCACTGTTGTTGTTCATGCTGGTTGTGCCAGTGTTCACCTTTTTGTTGGCGCCCATTTCTTCTTGGCGCTCAAGGGTCCAAGAGTACGAAGCGGACGCCTATGCTGTGTCGCAAACGCCTGTGGCTGACCTTGGCAATGCCTTGTTGAAGTTGTACCAAGACAATGCGTCAACCCTCACGCCCGATCCTTTGTATGTGAAGTTTTACTATTCGCATCCTCCTGCCAGTTTGCGCTTAGCACGCATGCAGCATGCGCAAGCTTAACCAGCGCACACACACCAAGACCAAGGCTGCACAGGCCTTGGTCACCTCTTCGCAAGAGGCCATGAACACAGGCTTGGTGGTGGCTACGCATGGCAGACATTGTGTGGTTGAGTTGGATGATGGATCGCGCATCATTTGCCATCCTCGGGGTAAGAAGAGTCAGTCCGTGGTGGGCGATCGTGTGAGGTGGCAAGCCGCTGCCGACGAAGGCACGATTGAAAGTGTGCTGACAAGAAAAAATCTTTTTTACAGGCGAGATGAAGTTCGCACCAAATCATTTGCAGCCAATCTAGATCAGGTGTTGATCTTGTTGGCGGCAGAACCTGAGTTTTCAGAAACGCAATTGTCTCGCGCACTGATTGCGGCAGAAGCGGAGCACATCAAACCTCTTATTGTGTTGAACAAGAGCGATCTGGGGGAGGCTTTTCAGATGGCTTGGCATCGACTGGCTGCTTATCAACACATGGGCTATACGGTGTTGCCTCTCGAATTAAAAAGTCTACAAGACGCCAACACTTCCTTGAGTGAGCTAAGGTCTCAAATGGAGGGAAAGACGACCTTGATTCTGGGCCCCTCTGGCGCTGGAAAAAGTACCTTGGTCAATGCACTGGTTCCCAATGCTCGTGCCTTGACAGGCGAGATCTCTCAGGCTTTGAACTCGGGCAAACACACCACCACAAGCACGTCGCTCTATTGGGTTGGCAACCGACCCGACCTTTCAGAGTTGGCAATGCCGGGTACCGCCATCATCGATTCACCGGGTTTTCAGGAGTTTGGCCTTCAGCACATTCCGCAAAATCAATTGGCCGCTTGCATGCCCGATTTGAAGCAGCATGTGCCCAATTGCAAGTTTTACAACTGCACCCATTTGCATGAGCCTGGCTGTGGGGTCTTGTCTGCTTTGCAAAAAGTAGAGTCTATCGATTTGCTAGCCACAGAAGTGAGTCCAAGACGGCACAGAATTTATGCCCAGCTGTTTGAGGAGTTAGGGCAGCAACGTTGGTCCTAGGCCGTCCATGGGCCAGTAGCTTTAAATGGCGCTTAGCCTACAAGATTTGCCAAAGAAAGCAGCGCAACCAACACCAGCCACATCACAACCGTGCGCCACACAAGGCCCACGACCTGCGCAAAGTGGGCCAATTCGGGTGGGCGTCCAGGGGTGCTGCTGCTGCCGGGTAAATCGGGCTGAAGTGCCGCACCACCCAATTGAACATTGATAGCGCCGGCTGTAGCGGCCAAGATAACGCCATCGTTGTCATCTGGAAACTTTTCGGCGTGGTGTCGCCAGCCGTCCATTGCATCTTCGAAACTGCCCATGATGGCGAAGCCCATGGCCGTTGCTCTGGCGGGGAGCCAATCAATAGCGTGCCAAGATTCGGTGGCGACCATTTTTAAAGAATCGCTGTGCCAGTTTGCGTTGTCTTGTTGAGTGGGCATCGTTGCTGTTATGGCTGACACAGACGGTGCTTGCGACCAATAACGTTTTGCAAACTCAGCAATTCTGTAGACCACTGCGCCCACCGGTCCGAGGCCAACGATGGAAAGCAATGCGTAACTGAAGAAGACACCGAAAACGTGTCGATGCGCAGACAAAACAGAGTGTTCAATGACATGGCGAACAATTTCGTTACGGGGTAAGTCATTGATTTCTATTTGCTGCCACTTGGCCAACAACTGGCGAGCCAATGGCTCATCGCCGTCGTTCAGTGCATCGCGAATACCCGTGAAGTGATGGCTGAATTGCCTGAATCCAAGGGTGACATAAAGCAAACCCACATTCCAAACCACTGCAAAGAACCAGCCTAGGAAAAAAGCCAAACACCAATGAATGAGTACGGCAAGACATGCGGGTACGCCAATCAGCAAGCCCCAAGCGAGCCATGCTTGTGAGCGTGTTCCGCCGTCAACATGGGATGCAACCCAGTCTGCCCATCGCCTTAACCACTGATGCAAAAAATGCGACGAGCCCAAAGGCCGTGCTTGTTCAATGACCAGTGCCAAAAAAATAGAGAAAAAGCTCATACCTGCATCATAAAGAATTCGCGGCCAATAAAAAACGATAAAAATTGCGAATCATCCCTGCGGTGGCTCCCCAGATGAAATAGTCTGCTTGAAGGGGGGCCTGGTTGGGTGATATCGCTGGATAAGGCATGGAGTACCAACGTCTCACAACGCCATCTCTGTCCCATTCATGCAGGCGGTGGTTTTGTGGATTCATGAGAAAGGACAAGGGCACCTCAAATGCAAATTCAACCTCATTGACATTGGTTGTGATGGTGTGATGGGGTGAGACCAAGGCCACCACAGGTGTAATGTGAAATGAGGTGCCAGTGATGTAACTTGGTAGCTGACCCAAAATCTCTACAAATTCAGATTCAAGCCCCACTTCCTCATGCGCTTCGCGAAGTGCAGCGTGCTCTACTGTCGCGTCCTGTGGGTCTACCTTGCCACCTGGGAATGCAATTTGTCCCGGATGTGAAGACAAGTGCTGGGTTCTTTGCGTCAGCAAGAGATGAGGGTCTTGCCCATTTTCGCCCCTCATCACAATGGGCATCAAGACGGCAGCTGCTTGTGGGGCGCGCTGGCCAATTAAAGGCTCGCGTTTTAGCTCAGGGGTCCAGTCTGGTGGGTTTTTAAAAATCCACTTTAGACGTTCAGCGTTCAATGACGAGGGCGGCAGTGCCGGCCAATCTTGATGTTGGAGCGTCCAAGGAATTTCGCGAGGGTCAAAGCCCAAGGCGTGTTTCATGTCAAAGAGCAAACCATGTGGGACGTCTCAGCTTTAAAAAGGTTTTTGGTAAGGTGGACATTTGATTTCGATTTTGCGAGGTTTCAGGTCAATCTGATCGCGTTGAATGGCCGTGAGACAGCCGCCCCAAACACACCCTGTGTCCATGGCCCATATGTCTTTTTGATTGACGGCGCCGAGGGTGGACCAATGTCCAAATGCGATCCGTGTGCCAATGGTTTGGCGATGGGGAACTTCGAACCACGGCATATAGCCTTCGGGCGCTTTGGCACTGTTTTCCTTAACCTTAAAGTCCATATGGCCAGTAGCAGAGCAAAAGCGCAGTCGGGTAAAGGCATTGAGGGCGCAACGCAGTCTGTCCAAACCCTTCAAGCTAGGGTGCCATTGGGCAGGTTCATTGCCGTACATGTTCATGAAAAACTCTGCAGCATCGGGCCCGCGCAAAACGTCTTCAATTTCATGTGCTAGCTCTAAAGTGGTGCTGAGCGACCACTGAGGCAGTACGCCCGCATGAACCATCAGCACATCTTCTTTGTAAAGTGCAATGGCTTGGTTTTGAAGCCAATCGAGCAATGCGCGCCTGTCGGTGGCTTCCAAGACATCTTGGAGCGTGTCGGTTCGGCTGGGTTGTCGTGCACCTGCTGCAAGGGCCAGTAGATGCAGATCATGGTTGCCTAAAACGCATTCAACACTGCTTCCCATTTTGGACAAGCGCCGCAGGACTGCCAAGGAGGAGGGCCCCCGGTTGACCAAATCGCCCAGCACAAACAAACGGTCGCGACTGGTTGAAAAACCAACTTGGTCTAACAATTGACCCAGTGGCTCGTCACAGCCTTGCAGATCGCCTACCCAATAAACAGACATTGACTTCCAAAATCTCAACAAAACCCAATTGTGGATGTTTTTTGCCTTATTTGGGCCCATTGCAAGGCGGGTATTTCAATCGTCTTCAGGCCTTGGCACAATGGGGGGATGGATTTCTTACTGATTGTGTTTTTAACTTTGGTGAATGGCGTGTTTGCCATGTCCGAATTGGCATTGGCTTCTAGCCGCAAGGCAAGGCTGGCTGCCATGGAAGAAGCGGGGGACAAAGGCGCAACCGCAGCCATTAAATTACTTGAAAACCCCACACAGTTCTTGTCTACGGTGCAAGTGGGCATTACTTCGATTGGTGTCATGAATGGCATTGTGGGAGAGGCCGCATTCAGTGGTGATGTAGGACTTTGGCTCATCAGTTGGGGCCTCTCGGACTCCGCTGCAAGCTTCGCCGCCACCTCACTGGTTGTGGCCGCCATTACCTTCACAACCATTATTTTTGGTGAACTTGTGCCAAAAAGAATTGGCCAACTTTATCCAGAGCCCGTAGCAAGACTTGTTTCTAGGCCAATGGCTTGGCTGGCCAGCGCGGCCAGGCCTTTTGTCGGATTGCTGTCCATCACAACCCATGCTGTTTTGAAACTGCTGCGGATTGATACGCGTGGCAATCGTGCCGTGACTGAAGAGGAAATTACAGCCAGCTTGGAAGAGGGCGTGGATGCTGGATTGATCGAAGAACATGAGCATCAAATGGTGAGAAATGTTTTTCATTTGGACGATCGGCCCCTGACTTCCTTGATGGTGCCACGCCTTGATATCCAGTGGTTTGAAGGCGGTATGACGCGTTCTGAGTGTTTGACACAGGCGGGACTGAATGAGGGTGTTGATGGGCATTCTTGGTACCCCGTTTGCCGCGGCAATTTGGACGATGTGATTGGGGTGGTTAGCCTCGCGCGTTTGGTATCTTTGTCTAATGCTGACGATGCACCCGTTGAAACCTATGCCCTTCCCGCCACATTTGTGCCTGAAACCTTGAGTGGCATGACCCTTTTGGAGCAACTTCGCGATAAATCCGGCCGAATGGTCTTCGTGGTGGATGAATATGGCGTAGTTCAGGGCTTATTAACCCCCAGAGATTTACTGGAAGCCATTACCGGCGAGTTGCGCCCATTAACGGTTGAAGATGCATGGGCCTCTTCTCAAGCAGATGGCACTTGGGAACTGGACGGCTTAATGCCCATCAATGAGCTTAAATCGAGGCTTGATATTAAGCAATTGAATGGAGAAGAAAGGGGATTATTCAATACTCTAGGTGGATTTATTGTGTCTGAATTGGGTTATTTGCCTGAAGTGGGTGATATTGTTCAAAGTGGAGATTGGTATTTTGTGGTTTTATCTCTTGAGGGTCGTCGAATAGACAAGATAAATGCTAAATTTATCAATTAATTATTGAATTTATAGATTTTATAAATACTTAATGTAATTTATTTGAATTAGAATCCTGATATTCTTCGGAATCTTGTTATTTAGACAAGTTTATTATCTTAATAGGAACAGTATGACTAACTCTTACAAAGAATTATTGAAGCAGCGTGAAGCATTGGAGCACGCTATTGCATCTGCACGCCAGCAAGAACTGTCTGAAGCCGTTGGCAAAGCGCGTGAATTGGTGGCTGAATTTGGATTAACTGTTCAAGATATATTTCCATCTGGCCGGGGTGCTGCGAAATCTGCTGGAAAATCTGCAGGTGGCAAAGTGGCCCCTAAATACCGTGATCCAGCTACAGGCCAAACTTGGACTGGTCGTGGCAAAGCACCTAAATGGATTGATGGTCAAGACCGTACAAAATTTTTAATTGCTTAATTGTTAAATAAAATTTATCACAAGGCCGCTTACTGCGGCCTTTTTAATGAGTGATGAGGTTATAGAATCACTTTGTGTTTTTATAAGCGAATTAATTTGTCATCTAATCCCGCCCCAAAGCACGTCGGCATCATCATGGATGGCAATCGCCGATGGGCTAAAAAACGCCTGTTACCGGCCGCATTGGGGCATGCTTCGGGTGCAAAGCGTGTCAGGGCGGTTGTGGAATCGTGTATCAGATGTGACATTGCGCACCTCACTCTGTTCGCATTCAGCACCGAAAATTGGAGGCGTCCGCCCGAGGAGGTTTCCGTTTTGATGAGCCTTTTTGCCAGTTATCTGCAAAAAGAAGTGGACGAGATGGAAAGCAATGGCGTTTGTCTGAAAGTCGTCGGGGACAAATCTAAATTCAGCCCTGAATTGCAAGACTTGATCTTTCGCGCTGAAGAACAAACACAACACAACACCAAGATCACTCTCAGGGTGGCTGCGAACTATGGTGGCCGTTGGGATTTTGTTCAAGCAGCCCAATCTTGGCAGCGCGCAAATTCTGGCGTCAGCATCGACCAGCTCACAGAAGCTGAACTTGCACCATTTCTCAGCACAGAAGGTGCACCAGAGATGGACCTGCTTATTCGAACGGGCGGCGAGTCCCGCGTCAGCAATTTCATGCTTTGGCAAGCCGCATACGCTGAGCTTTTTTTCATAGACACCTTGTGGCCAGACTTCAGCGCGAAGCAGTTCAGTGAGGCCCTGGAGTGGTTCTCAAAACGAGACCGTCGCTTCGGATCGGCGGCACCTTTTTAAGTCGACTCAATCACGGGGCCAATTGCTTCTCCGCTGCAGCCAACTGACGTAATTTGTCTTTTTTGCTAGGCCGCTTGCCCTTGATGCCGCCATTGCCAGTTTCATTTTCTGGAACTGGTGAGGTGGCTTCAAAACCTTCCATGTTTACTCTTTC
Organism: Limnohabitans sp.; assembly: GCA_044233865.1. Classification (GTDB taxonomy): domain Bacteria; phylum Pseudomonadota; class Gammaproteobacteria; order Burkholderiales; family Burkholderiaceae_C; genus Limnohabitans_A. The sequence goes on along the minus strand of JBIIJK010000002.1, from coordinate 22,386 downwards.
GAGTTTCACTGCATGGCGTTTTTCAATCAATGTCCAGTGGCTCAAGGATTCAGGCGTCACAAAACTGATGGCCAAGCCTGCCTCGCCAGCGCGGCCCGTACGGCCGATGCGATGGGTGTAATCAATTGCCGATCTGGGTAAGTCGAAATTAATGACGGCGGGTAGTTTTTCGATGTCTAGCCCGCGCGAAGCCAGATCTGTGGCAAGGACCACTTTGACACGATGAGCTTTGAAGTCTGCCAACACTTGCTGTCTTTTACCCTGACTCAGTTGCCCATGAAACGGCTCTGCAGCAATGCCCGCAACTCGCAATTTGGCGGCCACCATCTCACTGCTGTGTTGAGTAGCGACAAAAACCAAAACTTGTTTCAAATGTTCTTCTTTGAGCAAGTGTTTTAGCAGTTGTGTGCGTTTGGCGATATCGGTATAAATGGCTCGCTGCAAAATTTCGGCAGGTTGGAGCGCTTCGCCTTCGATGTTAATTTCAAGGGGGTGCAGCAGCAGGGCCTGGGCCAAAGCCATCATGCTTTGGGGTCTGGTGGCCGACAAAAATAAGTTTTGCCGCTTGGACGGAAGCAGGTTCAAGATGTATTGGAGTTCTTCTTGAAAGCCAAGTTCTAGCAATTTATCGGCTTCATCCAAAACCAAGGTTTGAACGCCTGAGAGTTTTAGGGCGTTGTGCTTTATCAGATCAATTAGGCGGCCTGGTGTAGCAATCAAAATATCTGTTCCGCCTCTCAGGCCCATCATTTGGGGGTTGATCGAAACGCCACCAAAGACAACCGTGATTTTGCAAAGATGGCCCCACTGGGCGGCCAAACTCATGAACAGTTGGCTGACCTGAACTGCCAATTCTCGGGTGGGTACCAAGACGACAGATTGAGTGGTTTTGGTCGTTCTGAGATGACCAGCCTTCGACATGACGGGGACTTCAATATTTGATATGGATTTCGCCCAATGCTCAATTAAGGGAAGCGCGTAGGCCAGAGTTTTGCCTGAACCCGTGGGTGCGGTCACCCAAGCATCTTGGCCTTTGAGTGCAGCGGGAATCAGTTCCCGTTGAACCTCGGTAGGACTAGGGAAAGTTTTGGGTTTGAGTGCTTTGAGCAACTCGGGCGAAAGGCCCAGATCTTTAAACGACATAGGCACCAAGCATAAGTGCATATGGCTTGATCTGACGGTCAGTCGTGGCAAAATCGCAATATGAATACACGCAAAGGCATTATTTTGGCAGGTGGGTCCGGGACTCGCTTGTACCCCGTGACACAAGCTGTCTCTAAGCAACTGATGCCTGTGTATGACAAGCCCATGGTCTATTACCCTTTGACCACACTGATGCTGGCGGGCATCAAAGATGTGTTGCTGATCAGCACGCCGCAAGACACACCGCGTTTTTCAGAGTTGTTGGGTGATGGCCGTCAATGGGGAATGAACATTCAGTATGCGGTGCAACCCAGCCCCGATGGCTTGGCGCAAGCCTTCATCATTGGCAAAGAATTTGTGGGCAATCACCCCAGTGCCTTGGTCTTGGGCGACAACATTTTTTTCGGCCACGATTTGGTCAAGCTCATGCAAAGGGCTGATGCGCAAACCTCTGGTGCCAGCGTCTTTGCTTATCACGTGCACGACCCCGAGCGTTATGGTGTCGTGGCTTTTGACGATCAGCAGCGTGCATTGAGCATTGAAGAAAAGCCCAAACAGCCCAAAAGCAATTACGCTGTGACCGGCCTTTATTTTTACGACCAACAAGTGTGCGACATCGCCGCTCACATCAAGCCCTCTGCCCGGGGTGAGCTAGAGATCACCGACGTCAACCGTTGTTACTTAGAGCAGAAACAGCTGAACGTAGAAATGATGGGCCGAGGTTATGCATGGCTTGACACTGGGACGCATGACAGTTTGCTTGAGGCCGCAGGATTCATAGCTACCTTGCAAAAAAGACAAGGCTTGATGGTGGCCTGTCCTGAAGAAATTGCATTCGCACAAAAGTGGATTGATGCAGCACAGTTAGAAAAACTGGCCACTCCCTTGGCCAAGAACAGCTATGGTCAATACTTGCTGAATTTACTGAAGTCTCATTGATGCCCTACACCGTTACGCCTACCAATCTGCCAGAGGTACTGATCCTTCAACCCAAAGTTTTCGGTGACGCTCGTGGCTTCTTTTATGAAAGCTACAACGCCCGCGATTTTGAGGCCGCAACGGGCCTGAAGGTCGAATTTGTACAAGACAACCAAAGTCTTTCATCGCAGGGGGTGTTGCGCGGACTGCACTATCAAATTCAGCATGCCCAAGGTAAATTGGTGCGTGTCGTTCAGGGTGAGGTTTTTGACATTGCAGTCGACTTGAGAAAGAGCTCAGCCACCTTTGGACAATGGGCGGGGTGTCATTTGAGCGCAGAAACAGCCACTCAGCTTTGGGTGCCTCCTGGCTTTGCGCATGGGTTCTTGGTGCTCAGCAAAACAGCTGAGTTTTTGTACAAGACCACCGATTATTGGTACCCAGAACATGAGCGAAGTTTGCTTTGGAGCGATCCTGCATTGGGCATCGATTGGCCTTTGCCAGAGGGTTTTACTGCCCCCTTGCTGGCTGCCAAAGATGCCGCTGCATTGCCCCTGGCCCAGGCCGAAACTTTCTGATTATTTAAGTGGTGGTAGTGCGTAAGCTTTGATGGTGCTCAGCTGACCCAGGGTTAAGCGATTGCCATGTTGACTGACCACGGCAGCGGCTGCGTGATTGCCAAGGTAGGCTGCTTTGTCAGCCGAATAACCGCGTGATATGGCATACAAGAATGCACCTGCAAACATGTCGCCTGCGCCATTGGTGTCAATGGCTTTGACCTTGTCAGCGGGTACGTGCCAAGATTGCGCTGCTGTGATAATTTCTGAGCCTTGAGGCCCACGAGTGAGACAAACCATTTTGGCTAATTTTTGCAATGTCTGCTTCACAACATTCAAGTCTTCAGAGCCACACCAAACTTGCGCTTCTTCTTGGTTGCAAAACAAGTAATCGACACCATCACCCAGCATGGCATCCAGCCCAGCTTTGCAAAATTGAATCATGCTGACATCGCTAAGGGTCAGGGCTAAAGCAACGCCAGCTTCTTTTGCAATTTTTCTGCCTTGGAGTGCGGCATTCAAACCTGTTGGCGAGGCGGCCAAGTAGCCTTCCATGTAATAAATTTTTGATTTGACAATGTCTTGAGGGTGCAGGGCCTTGTCGTCCAATTCGGCTGAAACGCCCAAGAAGGTGCACATGCTGCGTTCGGCGTCAGGTGTGACCAGAACCATGCAGCTGCCTGTTTGCCCTTCCAAAGCGCGCGTGTGATTCAGGTTGGTCTCTACGCCACGAGCTTGTAAATCTTTGACGTAAAAATCGCCCAAATGATCGTGCGCCACCTTGCAGGAATAAAAAGCCTTGCCGCCGAGTTGAGCCAAGGCCACAACCGTGTTGCCGGCAGAACCTCCGCCAGTTTGTCGAGGGGTGATGGCCTTGACGTGATGTAGCAACTCGGCGCGACGCGGTGTGTCAATGAGGGTCATGTGACGCTTGTCAACGCCCATTGATTGAAGGAGGGCGTCTGAAACTTCGTATTCAGAATCGACAAGTGCGTTGCCAATGGCGTAAATATCGTAATGAGACATGTGAATCTAGGTGAATGGATATCAATAATCCCTGAGTTTAAAGCCTGAAACATCTGGGTTTGAAGTTCAGGGTCGTAAAATAGAGTCTGGGTTCGCAGACCCGCTATGTCGAGGAGCGCCAATTTAAGGGCGCCTCGTTAAATTATCTTAAAACTTCAAAGGCTGCGATGAAACGCGATTATTTTTCTCATGCGTCCAAGGATGCACACCGTCAACCCCTCGATCAGCAGGGCGGCTCGTGCATTGCGTTGATCGACGCCAGGTTTCTAGTTTGGCTTGCACAACACAAGCAAACTGGACCCAAACAAGATGCGCTGAATCGGTTCGATTTGGCTCAATTCTTGACCGGTGCCCTGGGGCATGCTGGTTTGGATGTCAGCATCAAACGAATTTATTGGTACGCTGAAGAAAATGAAACTTTGGATGTCGACGGCCAAATTGTCCGAAAAGTTTTATCGCACGATTCAGATGGTGGCATCTCACTGTTGAAGTCAATCGGTCAAGATTTGAGTCGGCTTGCAGAAAGCAAGGCCTGCGACCATGTGTTGCTGGCTACTGACGATGAACGTTTTTTAACAGCCATTGACGATGCTCAGCTGACTGGCATGCAGGTTCATATCTTGGCAGATGATGCGGCCAGCAACATGCAGCAATTGCACCAATCAGATCCAGGTTGGGGGCGCTTGTTGTCCCAAGCGGATCGGCGAATTATTGTTCAATCCAAATCTCTTGCGGAAATGCTGCAGGGCTCGGTTGGCAAAGTGGCACCTCAGGTACAAGAAGACCCTGAAGTCGTTCGTGAATCCATCACGGAAGTCATTGTTTCTTGGTGGGATGACGAGCCAGAGGATAAGCGAGAAGAACTGCGCGATGCCTTGCACATCAGCCGAGGTATCCCGCAAGAAGTTGATCGTCAACTTTTGCTTCGCATGCGCCATCGTTTAACGCGCGCCTTAACGCTGCCCGAAAAGAAAATGCTGCGAGAAATTTTCAGGGCTGTGGCACTGGGTACGCATGCAACAGATTCTCCACACAACAACGACCCCTTGGCTTCAGCCCCTTTGATTGAAGAACCGATTTAAGTGACAACTGATTTGAAACATTCCCCAGGGGCGTTGGCCGGTCTCAAAGTGGTTGAGTTGGGTCAACTTATTGCTGGCCCTTTTGCTGCCAAAACCTTGGCCGATTTTGGTGCTGAGGTCATCAAAATTGAACCGCCAGGTGCGGGAGACCCCTTGCGGCAATGGCGTCTCATCAAAGATGGCACTTCGGTGTGGTGGCAGGTTCAATCGCGGAACAAACGCTCCTTAGCGCTTGATTTACGGCAGCCAGAAGCACAAGCCATCGTGCGCAAGCTCGTCAAAGAAGCCGATGTCCTGATTGAAAATTTCAGGCCAGGTGCCATGGAGTCTTGGGGCTTGGGTCCTGACGCCTTGCTTGAGCTCAATCCTGGATTGATCATGCTGCGCATCAGTGGCTATGGTCAAACCGGCCCTTACAAAGACAAGCCTGGATTTGGTGTTGTGGCTGAAGCCATGGGCGGTTTGCGGCACCTCAGTGCAGAGCCAGGTCGTTTGCCGGTTCGCGTGGGCGTGAGCATTGGCGATACCTTGGCCTCGCTTCATGGCGTGATCGGAATTCTGATGGCGCTTCACGAAAAACAAAGAAGCGGGCTAGGTCAAGTCATTGATGTGGCGCTGTATGAAGCCGTTTTCAATTGCATGGAAAGTTTGCTGCCTGAATACAGTGCATTTGGCGCAGTGCGCGGGCCAGCAGGCAGTGCGCTGCCTGGCATTGCCCCCAGCAATGCTTACCTTTGCAAAGACGGCAAATGCGCCTTGATTGCAGGAAACGGCGACAGCATATTCAAGCGATTGATGGCAGCCATTGGGCGGGATGATTTAGCAGCCGATCCAGCCTTGACAGACAATGCGGGTCGAGTGAAGAGGGTTGAAGAAATTGACGTCGCCATTGGTGCATGGACTTCCAAACATAATGTGACTGAAGTGCTTGCTGTGCTTGACCAAGCAGCAGTTCCTGCTGGCCGCATTTACACCGTAGAAGATATTGCGGCCGACCCACATTACTTGGCACGCGACATGTTGGCCGATGTGAGCATGAGCGACGGCAGCGTTTTGAAAGTGCCTGGCATGGTTCCAAAGTTGTCCAGAACACCTGGACAGCATCGACGCAATGCGCCTAGCTTGGGGCAGGATACAGACGCAGTGCTGTTAGACCTTGGGATCACTCCAGATCAAATCAGTGAAATGCGGAAACGGGGTATTGTGGGTTGATGCGCATCAAGTCTTGTGCTGATGGGTCTTGTCACCCTTCAAAGCCTTGGGTAGCATGAGCCCATGACTACAAATTTATGGCTGAAACTGTTTTCGATGTGGGTCGGTTTCTTAATTCTTTTGCCATTTTCGGCCCTTGCAGAAGACGTGCGCAAGCACATTGCGCCTGAATTGTTGCCCAATTCACTGCAACTCAGTTGGCAAGCCAATAAGCCTAGCTTGGGCAAGTTTGGCCAGTGCGCTGCTGCCTTTGACAGCAAAACAGACGACGCCAAAATGGCTTTTGCGTGTTCTGTGTATGTCAAGTTAACTGCCGTTGCAGAGCGCAAAGCTATTCAACATTGTGACGAGCAAAGGGTGGCAAGGCAAATTAAAGCGCCTTGCCAATTGGTGCGCTAGAGCATCAGTCTATCAAAGCGGATGTGATGCACTTGTTGTTCACTTCAATTTGAGCAGGTCCCAACATTTTGTATCGAATCTGATTTGCGGCACCCAAAAACTTCATGCCTCTAAGTGATAACGTGTGACACGTTCCACTTCATTTTTAGAGCCCAGAATAACGCTGACACGCTCGTGCAATTGCTTGGGTTGGATGTCCAAAATGCTTTCTCGACCATTGGTAGAGGCGCCGCCCGCTTGCTCAATCAACCAACTCATGGGATTGGCTTCGTACATCAAACGCAACTTGCCTGCTTTGTGCGGTTCTCTTTTGTCCCAGGGGTACATGAAAACGCCACCGCGTGTGAGGATGCGGTGCACATCGGCCACCATGCTGGCAATCCAGCGCATGTTGAAATCTTTGCCGCGCACACCTTCTTTGCCTTGCAGGCACTCGTCCACATAACGTTTGACGGGGGTATCCCAGTGGCGCATGTTGCTCATGTTGATGGCAAACTCTTGGGTGTCTTCTGGGACTTTGACATTCTCTTGCGTGAGAACAAAAGAGCCTTGCTCTCGGTCTAAGGTAAACATAGCCACGCCATCGCCAACGGTGAGAACCAGTGTGGTTTGTGGGCCGTAAACGCAGTAGCCTGCGGCAACCTGCTGCCTACCCGTTTGCAGAAATTCATCTTCAGTGATGCCTTCGCTGCCTTCTGGTTTTTGAAGAACGCTGAAAATGGTGCCAATGCTCACATTGACGTCAATGTTGCTAGAACCGTCTAAAGGGTCGAACAACAACAGGTATTCACCTTGAGGGTACCGGTTGGGCACCAAGTGAATGGATTCCATTTCTTCAGAGGCCATGGCCGCTAAATGCCCACCCCATTCATTGGCTTCAATCAAAACTTCGTTGGCAATGATGTCCAATTTTTTTTGAATTTCACCTTGGACGTTCTCGATGTCAGCGCTGCCTAAAACGCCCCCCAGAGCGCCCTTGTTGACGGCATGGCTGATGCTTTTGCAGGCGCGCGCAACCACTTCCAACAAGAGGCGAAGTTGTGCAGGAATGCGCCCCTTGCTGCGTTGCTGTTCAACCAAATAGCGAGACAGTGATATTTTCTGGGTCATTGGTTTCTCCGGGTTTATTCGGCCAAAGCGCGCGTGACAACTTCTCGCACATCGTTGCTAAGGTCCGATTTTGCGGCAACGCGTTCGATGGCGGCCTTGGCAGCTTGGCGGTAAGGCTCTGCCAATTTTTTCCAGCGATCTAAGGCGCGGGCTAGGCGAGCAGCCACCTGCGGGTTGATGGCATCAAGTTCTATGACACGCTCACTCCAATAGACATAGCCTGCGGCATCGCTTCGGTGGAACCCGCCAGGATTGGCGCTGCAATAACTGAAGATCAAACTGCGTGCACGATTGGGATTGCGCAGGTTGAAGTCGGGGTGTTGCATGAGTTGACGTACGATGGGCAAAATGTGGCCGTCGCGATCAGGCGCGCTGGCTTGCAAGCTAAACCATTTGTCAATCACCAAGGCCTCGTTCTTGAACAACGCATGGAACAATGCCAGCGCTTGGGTGGCCAATTCATGGCCACTGATCACCAAGGCAATGAGGGCATTGAATCGGTCGGTCATATTGTGAGCATCTTTGAAAGCTTGCAAGGCTTTGCTGGGCCAAACGGATGTACCTTCGTGCACGGCTGCCAAACACAACATGCTTAAAGCCATGCCCGACAAGGCGCGTTTGGCGCTCGAGCCGGCATCTGGAGAGTAAGCACCCATGACTCGATTGAGCTCATAGCAGGCCTGCCACTCTGCCTGTAAAGACAGGGCCAACTGAAGCCTCATGGCCTCGCGCACAGCATGCACCTGTTGTGGGTCTACAGACTCAAGCTGCTCGGAAATGTAGGTTTCTGAGGGCAGGGTGAGGACCAACTCTTTGAAGGCGGAATCTAAATCGGGATGGTTTAAAACCAAGCGCATGGCTTGCAGGTAATCGCTGCCTAAAACAGCTTCTGTTTTCGGGTTGTGTTGACCCCGAATAAAACGCAAAGCAGCTTGAACAGCCAGTCGTTGGCCAGCTTCCCATCGATTGAAAGCATCTGGGTCATTGGCCAAAAGCGTAAGCCATTGTTCTTCTGTGAGCTCGCAGTCAAGGTTGACTGGGGCGCTGAAATTTCGCAATAGGGAAGGGGTGGGTGCTGACGCTACATTTTCAAATACAAAGGATTTTGTCGCTTCACTCAAAACCAAAGTTTTGCTGAATTGAGGGCTTTGCGTCTTAGCTTCGCCTTGTAGCTGAACGGCAATAGGATAGCCCGCTGCATCAAGAAGACCCACTGAAACGGGAATGACAAAAGGCTCTTTGTGTGCCTGGTCGGCTGTGGCGGCACAAGACTGCGACAAAGTGAGCGTGAAAGTTTGGGCGTCGCTATCGAAAGTACCTTCTGCAAGCAGCCTAGGCGTACCCGACTGGCTGTACCAGCGTTTAAATTGCGGTAGCAGTTGCGCCAAAGGTGAGTTGGGGTTGGCATCGGCGATGGCCTGTGCAAAATCGTCGCACGTTACAGCTTGACCGTCATGCCGTTCGAAGTAAAGCGTCATGCCCTTGGCAAACCCTTGTTTGCCTTCTTCGTCGCCAGGTACGCTGACCAAAGTTTGCATCATGCGAACGACTTCAGCGCCTTTTTCGTAAATGGTGACGGTATAGAAGTTGTTGATTTCAACATAGCTATCAGGCCTAACGGGGTGTGCCATGGGACCTGCATCTTCAGGAAACTGAACGGTACGAAGCACACGCACATCTTCAATGCGCTTCACAGCGCGTGCACTTTGAATGCCCGCCATGTCTTGGCTGAACTCTTGGTCGCGAAAAACAGTCAAACCCTCTTTGAGCGAAAGTTGGAACCAATCCTGGCAAGTGATTCGATTGCCTGTCCAATTGTGAAAATACTCATGGCCCACAACGCTCTCAATGTTGGCGTAGTCAGCGTCGGTTGCTGTGGCAGGGTTAGCCAACACATATTTGGTGTTGAAAATATTGAGGCCTTTGTTTTCCATGGCGCCCATGTTGAAGTCGCTGGTGGCCACAATCATGAAGCGTTCGAGGTCAAGAGGCAGACCGAAGCGAGCTTCATCCCAAACCACACTGGCCATGAGGGAGTTCATGGCATGTTCGGTTTTGTCCAAATCGCCAGGCCGTACAAAAACTTGCAGCAAGTGTTCTTTGCCTGAGCGAGAAACAATTCGTTGCTCGCGAGCCACCAATTTGCCAGCCACCAAAGCAAACAAGTAGCAGGGTTTTTTGTGCGGATCAGTCCACTTGGCGAAGTGGCGTCCCTCTTCCAAGAGTCCTTGTTCCATTAAATTGCCATTGGACAGAAGCACGGGATATTGCTTTGCATCGGCACGCAATGTCACTGTGTAGCTGGCCATGACATCGGGTCGGTCTAGGAAATAAGTGATCCGGCGAAACCCTTCAGCTTCGCATTGTGTGAAAAAAGAGTCATTGCTGACGTACAAGCCAGACAGCTGTGTGTTTTTGGAAGGGTTGCAAGTGGTGAAAATTTCCAAATCAAAGGCGTCATTGCCTTCGGGCAAATTTTCAAGCACCAGTTGCTGGCCATCCATTTTGAAGGAGGTTCCTGCGCCATTGACCATGACGCGTGCCAAGTTCAAATCTTCGCCATCCAATCGCAGTGCTTGTGCCGCCACATCGGGGTTGCGACGCATGCGCATCTTGTTTAGAACGCGTGTTTTAGTGGGGTCCAAGTCAAATGTGAGATCAACGGTATCGATCCAAAACGCAGGCGCAGTGTATTCAACACGCCGAATTGTTTTTGATTGTTCTTCAAGCATCACAAAAAATCTCCATGGGTTGGGTTGAAGCGCTGGCAGGGCCTGCGCTATCAAACACCTTGTTTGAGCGAGGCTTCAATGAATGCATCCAAGTCGCCGTCCAATACTTTTTGAGTGTTAGAGGTTTCAACGTTGGTGCGTAAATCTTTGATGCGACTTTGATCGAGCACATAGCTGCGAATTTGATGACCCCAACCCACATCGGTTTTGGTGTCTTCTAATTTTTGTTGGGCTTCCATGCGTTTGCGCATTTCGAAATCGTACAAGCGCGAACGCAAACGTTTCCATGCGACATCACGGTTACTGTGCTGGCTGCGGCCGTCTTGGCACTGCACCACAATGCCAGTGGGGATGTGCGTTAAACGAACAGCAGAGTCTGTTTTGTTAATGTGCTGCCCGCCTGCGCCACTGGCTCGAAAGGTGTCGGTGCGAACGTCGGCAGGGTTGATGTCAATTTCAATAGAGTCATCGACTTCAGGGTACACAAAAATACTGGCAAAACTGGTGTGGCGTCCGCCCGAGGAATCGAATGGTGACTTTCTAACCAAGCGGTGAACACCTGTTTCAGTGCGCATCAAACCAAAAGCGTAGTCGCCTTCAAATTTGAGGGTTGCGCCTTTGATGCCCGCTATATCGCCGGCCGATTCATCTTCTACGGTGACTTTGAAACCTTTGCGCTCAGCATATCTCAAGTACTGACGCATGAGCATGCTGGCCCAATCGCAAGCTTCGGTGCCCCCTGCGCCTGCCTGAATGTCGACGAAGGCATTGCATGAGTCGGCTTCATTGTTGAACATGCGTCTGAATTCGAGCTGTTCCACAATGCTGGACAACTTATTGCCTTCGACTTCAATGGTGAGCAAGCCAGCGTCGTCGCCTTCTTCTTTGCTCATGGCAAAGAGTTCGCTGTTGTCGGAGAGCTCGGATGTGAGGGTGTTCAGGGTGACCACCACGCCATCGAGTGCTTTTTTCTCTTTTCCTAATTCTTGCGCTTTCTTCGGGTCGTTCCAGACCGTGGGATCTTCGAGCGATGCATTGACGGTTCTTAGGCGTTCTGATTTGGCATCGTAGTCAAAGATACCTCCGTAAATCTTCGGTGCGGGCGGCCAGGTCGGCCAGTTTCGCGCCAATTTGATTGATGTGTTCTGCGTCCATGAGATGGGGTGTCCGAATCTAATAAAGAAGGGATTTTCTCATGCTTAGGGGCCCATTGGGATGCCAATTAGGCCAAAAAGTCCTCTAGAAGTTGGGCCAATGTCTCGGCTTGGTCATGGTGCAGCATGTGCCCCGCATCTTGCAGAGTGGCTATTTTCAAATCTGCTACGGATTTAAGGCGTTCATGGAACTCATCTAATGTGAATTTCCCCTTCCACCATTGTGACAAAGAGTCGTCTGAGGCTTCGACCATCAAGGTCGGTGCTTTGATTCTTTTGTAAATTTCAAGCACTTCATCAACGCGGTACAGATAGGGGTTGACCACTTTGTGGGCAGAATCTCCCAAAATTCGCCATTGCCCTTGTGCGTCTGCTTGGGCCCAATGCTGTGCAAGCCAATCGGCTTTGTCTTGAGACAAGCGCTTGTTGGTTTTCATGAGTCTTTGGGCGACAGCTGCTGCGTCGGGGTAGGGCTTGAGGTCCAACTCGCCTTTTTTGAAGGCCTGAAGCTCGTCCAGCCATTGGCCCAACCGGCCGGGGGCTTGGGAGGGGCGGGTGCTTGACATGCCAAAGCCCTCCAAATTGATCAGACGTCGAATGCGATCGGGGCGAGCGCCTGCGTACATCATGACCACATTGCCGCCCATGCTGTGGCCCACCAAATCGATGCTTTGTTCGGGGCACAGCTCAAGGAGCAATGCGTCTAAATCGCCTAAGTAATCGGGCAGCCAGAAACTGTCGGTGGCAGGGCTCTGGGTGAGTCCATAGCCGCGCCAGTCAGCCGCCAAAATGCGTCGGCTCTGAAAAAATGCATCGCTCAAGGACTCCACCATGAATTGCCATGAGGCCGCCACATCCATCCAGCCATGTGCCAAGACCAAGGGTGGCAAGCTCGAATGGGGGTTGCCCCACTCACGTACGTGGTACTGATGCCCTCGCAAAGGGACGAAATGGCTAGTAGAGTGGCGTTTAACTTGGTACATACTTCAAGATCATAAGGAGACAGGGAATGCGTGTCAGTCACCCGAACGACGCTTACGAGACGGTCCACCAACAATTTGCTTGGCATGTACCTGCAAAATTCAACATGGCAGAGGTTTGTTGTGGCCGCTGGGCCCGTTCACCCCAGCACCAACATGAGCTTGCTATTTTGGAGCATCAGACAGGTGGTCTAGCACCGCTGGCGTGGACTTTTGCACAATTGCAATCGGCAGCCAATCTGCTCAGCACACACCTTGTGGCCTTGGGTGTTCAAAAAGGGGACCGCGTTGCCATTGTGATGCCGCAGCGGTTTGAAACGGCTGTGGCCTACATCGCTGTTTTGCAAATGGGGGCGGTGGCCATGCCTTTGTCGATGCTCTTCGGGCCTGAAGCTTTGGCATTTAGGTTGGACGACAGCGGTGCTGCTGTAGCGCTTTGCGATGAGCTTTCATCACCTGTCTTGACGGCCTTGAAAAAGGAGTGCCATGGGCTGAAATCGGTTTTGAATGTTCCCAAAGAATTGAAATTCCAAACATCCAAGTTGTCGGTACAGAAAAAATTCAGGCCTGTGCAAACTGAAGCAGAAGATCCGGCCATCTTGATTTACACCAGTGGCACCACGGGTAATCCGAAAGGCGCACTCATCCCTCAACAAGCTTTGATTGGCAATTTAACGGGCTTCGTGTGCAGTCAAAATTGGTTTGGCTTTGAGCCGCATGCATCGCCTGAGGTGAATCTTTCAAAGCACTCGTTGCCAAAGGGATCGCAAGCCATTTTTTGGTCGCCTGCCGATTGGGCCTGGACCGGGGGCTTGATGGATGCGTTGTTGCCATCGCTTTATTTTGGGCGACCCATTGTGGCATTCAAAGGTCGCTTCAGCCCCGAACTTGCTTTTGAAATTTTGCACACGCATGGCATCACGCACAGTTTTTTATTTCCCACGGCCTTGAAAGCCATGATGAAGGCGCAAGCGCATCCACGTCAGCATTACAAAATTGTATTGAAGGGTTTGATGAGTGCGGGCGAGGCTGTGGGCGACGCCGTGTTTGCCTACTGCCGTGATGAGTTGGGCGTGGTGGTGAACGAAATGTTTGGCCAAACAGAGATCAATTATGTGGTGGGCAATTGCCAAGTGTTTTGGCCATCTAAAGCCGGCAGCATGGGGCGCGGCTATCCTGGTCATCAAGTGGCTGTGATTAATGAGCAAGGACAAATTTGCAAGCCTGGCGAAGCGGGCGAAGTGGCTGTCAACCGTTTCGATCGGCATGGTCAGCCCGATCCTGTTTTCTTTTTAGGCTATTGGAAAAATTCTTCAGCCACGCAAGCCAAATACACCGGTCATTGGTGTCGAACGGGTGATGTTGCCATTCAAGACGAAGATGGCTATCTTTGGTACCAAGGTCGAACCGATGACATGTTCAAATCCGCAGGCTATCGAATTGGTCCTGGGGAAATTGAAAATTGTTTGGTCAAACATCCTGCAGTGATGAATGCCGCTGTAGTGCCCAAACCCGATGCCGACCGGGGTGCCTTGGTCAAAGCCTATGTGGTCTTGTCACCAGAATTTGTAACAAAACGAGCCTCTGAAAAAAATGTGCAACATTTTGAAAGTCGAGTGATTGAAGATTTGCAGCGACACGTTCGTGGCTTACTGGCTCCCTACGAATACCCCAAAGAAATTGAATTCATTGAGCAATTGCCAATGACCACTACGGGCAAGGTGCAGCGCCGTTTCTTGCGTTTGCAAGAAGAGGAGCGGTTTCGTCAAAATGCCAAAATGTAAATTCAGTCAATCGCTCTTGTTTCAAGTATCAGTCGCGTTGAAATAGGTTTTACACTCTGACTCAATTCATTTTTTACCAGTAGTTTTAAATCAAGATGAAAAAAATCAATCTCGGCACGTCAGACCTTCAGGTCACCCCCATCTGTTTAGGCACCATGACCTTTGGTGAGCAAGTGGCAGAAAAAGAAGCCCACTCAATTTTGGACCGCTCTCTAGAAATGGGTGTGAACTTCTTGGATACAGCAGAAATGTATTCTGTGCCGGCCAAAGCCGAAACTTGCGGATCGACTGAACGTATTCTGGGTAATTGGTTTTCCAACAAGCCTGGCACACGCCAAAAAGTGGTGCTGGCTACTAAAGTGGCGGGTCCTTCTAGAGGCATGCCTTGGGTTCGCGAGGGCACGGGCATGACAGCACAGGACATTTTAAATTCATGCGATGCCAGTCTCAAGCGCTTGCAAACAGATGTCATCGACTTGTATCAAATTCACTGGCCAGAACGACATGTGCCTGCTTTTGGCACGATGTATTTCGATCCCAGCAAGGCCGCCATTGAAACTGCCATTCATGAGCAACTCGAGGCCATGGCCAAGTTGGTCAAGGCGGGCAAGGTTCGTTACATCGGTCTTTCTAACGAAACGCCATACGGCACACACGAGTTCGTTCGATTGGCCGAGCAGCATGGCCTGCCTCGTGCCATGACCGTTCAAAATCCTTATTGCTTGGTGAATCGCACGTTTGACAATGCAATGGATGAAACATGCCATCGTTTAGGTGTTTCTTTGCTGGCATACTCTCCCTTGGGTTTTGGCTCTTTAACTGGTAAATACGATCTAACCGGCTTGGAGGGAGAGGGCGCCCCCATGGGTCGCTTGTCCAAGTATGAGTCTGTCCGAAAACAACGTTGGGCACGCCCAAGCACCTTGGACGCTGCGCGTTTGTACAACCAATTGGCACGTGACAATGGCATGACGCCCACCCAAATGGCGCTGGCGTTTTGTTATACCCGTTGGTCGGTGGCCAGCACCATCATTGGTGTGACGTCTGTGGCGCAATTGGAAGAGGATGTCAAAGTGTGGGGCACCGAATTGTCGACCCAAGTATTGGCCGAAATTGATGAAATTCGATTGATTCACCGCGATCCTGCAACCTGATCTTTGAGTCAAATTGAATCGAGATTCTGATGCCTGAAAATTTAATGAGTGTCATGCAACACCCACTGAGCGTGGTGGTGTTGGCTTACCTGCTGGGCTCTTTGAGTTTTGCTGTCATTGTGAGCAAGTTCATGGGCTTGTCCGATCCTCGCTCTTACGGCAGTAAGAACCCAGGTGCCACCAATGTTTTGCGATCTGGCAACAAAAAAGCAGCGGTTTTAACTTTGTTGTTTGATGCGGTAAAAGGCTGCGTGCCTGTGGCTGTGTTGCTTCAGTATGGCGCGACTTACGGCTTGACAGAAGGCGTTGCCGCCGCCGCCGGGCTGGCTGCATTTTTAGGCCATTTGTACCCCGTCTTTTTTAAATTTGAAGGTGGTAAAGGCGTGGCCACTGCTTTGGGCGTTTTGATGGGCATTTCTCCTTTGTTGGGCTTGGCTGTGGCCATCACTTGGCTTGGAATTGCTTGGTACTCCAGATACTCTTCATTGGCCGCTTTATTGGCGGCTGTTTTGGCGCCTGTTTATTACGCGATGGCGGCCGACGGTCCGTTGTGGGATTTCAACGGCGCCATTTTTGGCATGCTGTGTGTCATGGGTATTTTGTTGGTCTGGCGGCACCGAGACAATGTGAACCGTTTGCTTGCAGGCACTGAGACAAAGTTGGGCGCTAAGAAAAGTTAACTGATTTTTTAATCTCGGAAATTGTTAAAGCTGATGGGTATCTCGGTGATGTCTTTTCGCAGCAAGGCCATGGCGGCTTGCAGATCATCCCGCTTGGCGCCCGTCACGCGCACGGCATCGCCTTGAATGGAGGCCTGCACTTTCAGCTTGCTTTCTTTCAACAACTTTTGAATTTTTTTGCTGTCCTCAGTTTCAATGCCATTGCGAACTTTCAAAACCTGCTTGACTTTGTCGCCGCCTATTTTTTGCACGTCGCCTTTGTCTAGGAAGCGCACATCGACCCCGCGCTTGGCCATTTTGTTCAGCAACACTTCGTCTATTTGAGTGAGTTGAAAGTCAGCATCGCCAAACAAAGTGATTTCTTTGTCTTTTAATTCGATGGCGGCAGAAGTGCCTTTGAAGTCAAAGCGAGTGGCAATTTCTTTGGCGGTGGTGTCAACCGCGTTTTTTACTTCAACCAAGTTAGGTTCGCATACGGTGTCAAAAGATGGCATGGGGTTCAACAATCAAGTCAGAGAATGCGACAATTCTCCCATGAACGTGACCCAAAACGTACCCCTTCAGTCTTACAACAGCTTTGGCATCGTGGCCAAGGCCTATTCTTTGGTGCGAATTCGCTCTGAGGCAGAAGCCATTGAGGCGCAAAAAAACCTGGAAAATTGGCAGGAAGGCCACTGCGTCTTGGGCGGCGGCAGCAACATTGTGTTGACTGGCGATGTGAAACCTCTTGTGCTCAAAGTTGAAATTTCGGGTAAGCGCTTGGTGTCTGAAACCCAGAAAGCCTGGATTGTGGAGGCGGGAGCCGGTGAGGACTGGCATGAGTTTGTGGCCTGGACTTTGTCTCAAGGCTGGCCAGGCCTTGAAAACATGGCCCTGATTCCAGGCTCTGTGGGCGCCTCACCTGTCCAAAACATTGGCGCTTATGGTGTTGAGCTTCAAGATCGGTTTGACGCTTTGGATGCACTCGATTTGGTCACGGGTCAAATATTCACACTCAACGCTGCGCAGTGCGCTTTTGGCTACCGTGATTCAGTCTTTAAGCACGCCAGCAGTGGCCCGAACGGCATTGGCTTGGGAGGGCGCGCCTTGATTTTGCGAGTTCGTTTTAATTTACCTAAAGCTTGGAAGCCCGTGGTGGGCTATTTGGACCTGGAGCGCAAAATGGCCGATTCGGGCATTGCCAACCCGAGTGCCCAACAGATATTTGATTGGGTCTGTGACATTCGCCGCCACAAATTGCCCGATCCCAAGGTCTTGGGCAATGCCGGTAGCTTCTTTAAAAACCCCACCGTCACGCCAGAGCAATGCGCCGACATCATTGCGCGCGATCCCAAGGTGGTGCACTACCCCATGCCCGACGGCAGCATCAAATTGGCTGCAGGGTGGCTGATTGATGCCTGCGGCTGGAAAGGCAAGAGCGTGGGCAATGCCGCTGTGTATGAAAAGCAAGCCTTGGTGTTGGTGAACCGGGGAGGCGCTACGGGCGGCGAAGTGGTCACACTTGCCAAAGCCATTCAGACCAGCGTGTACGAACGATTCGGCATTCGCTTAGAACCCGAACCGGTCGTGATTTAAAGCTTATTTGCCGCCTTCAAGCTTGAGCATTTCGGCGCCTTCGCCCAATGACAGCAAACCAGTTTGGGCATAGATGCCCAATTTGGCGCGTGTGTCCACGATGTCCAAATTGCGCATGGTGAGTTGGCCAATGCGATCCAAAGGTGTGAACATAGATTCGCCCTTTTCCATGGTCAAACGCTCGGGGTGGTACGTGAGGTTGGTTGAGCTTGTATTCAAAATGGAGTAGTCATTGCCACGGCGCAACTCGATGGTGACTTCGCCTGTGATGGCACGTGCTACCCAACGCTGCGCGGTTTCACGCAGCATGAGGGCTTGTGAATCAAACCAACGGCCTTGGTACAACAAGCGGCCCAGTTTGCGTCCGTTGTCGCGGTATTGCTCGATGGTGTCTTCGTTGTGGATGCCGGTGATCAAACGCTCGTAAGCAATGAACAACAAAGCCAGGCCAGGCGCTTCGTAAATGCCGCGACTCTTGGCTTCAATGATGCGGTTTTCAATTTGGTCGCTCATGCCCAAACCATGACGACCGCCAATTCGATTGGCTTCTAAAATGAGTTCAACAGGATCGGAAAAACTCACGCCATTCAAAGCCACAGGTTGGCCTTCTTCAAAGCGCACCGTTACTTCTTCGTGCTTGACCACGCAGTCTTCACGCCAGAAGGGCACGCCCATGATGGGCTGAACAATTTTCATGCCGCTGCTTAGGTGCTCAAGGTCTTTGGCCTCGTGTGTGGCGCCCAGCATGTTGGAGTCGGTGGAGTAGGCTTTTTCGGCGGACATCTTGTAGCCAAAACCATGTTGCGTCATGAATGCTGACATTTCTGCACGGCCGCCCAACTCGTCGATGAACAGCTGATCAAGCCAAGGCTTGTAAATTTTGAGCGAAGGGTTGGTGAGCAAGCCGTAGCGGTAAAAACGCTCAATGTCATTGCCCTTGTAGGTGCTGCCATCGCCCCAGATGTTGACGTCGTCTTCTTTCATGGCGGCCACCAACATGGTGCCTGTCACGGCGCGGCCAATGGGCGTGGTGTTGAAATAGGTGACGCCTGCCGTAGAAATGTGGAATGCACCGCACTGCAACGCTGCAATGCCTTCGTGAGCCAGCTGTTTTCGGCAGTCAACGAGGCGAGCCAGTTCGGCGCCATATTCCTTGGCCTTGCGCGGAATTTCTTCGTAGTCGGGCTCGTCAGGCTGACCCAGATTGGCGGTGTAGGCATAAGGCACTGCGCCTTTTTGACGCATCCACAGCAAGGCAGCGCTGGTGTCCAAGCCGCCGGAAAAAGCAATGCCTACTTTTTGGCCCGCGGGGATGTGTTGAAGAATGGTTGCCATGCTTTTACTTTCAAAGACGAATAGGTTCAACCGAAATGGCAGATGTAATGATAGGCCTCGGTCACGCGGATTTCAAAACTTGATTGACCTGGCACACTGAACTTCTCGCCCGCTTTGGAGCTTTGCCATTCGGTGCTGCCCTTGAGTTTGAATTCGCAAGAGCCACCCACGCACTCCATGATTTCAGGCGCGCCGGTATTGAAAGTGAGGGAGGAGGGAAGAACCACGCCTACCGATTTTTTTGTGCCGTCGGCCAAAGTGATGTTGTGGCTGACGCATTTGCCGTCAAAGTAGACGTTGGCTTGTGTGGTGACGGATGCGTGATCGATTTTTTCGGTGGTCATGGGTCGGGTGTCCTAGCCACCAGAGGGCGGCTTAAAGTTTGAACTAAACCCAATATTTTAGGCGATTGCGGGGCACGCCGAAGCCCCTCATCGAGTCTAGATGGGCTTAAAGGACCGGTGTAATCTGCAATTTGATGGTGGGGCCGGGGTCCTTGGGCAGTTGTACGTTGTATTGTTTGCCAGCAAACTCATAAATGACGTTGTAGCCCGTGAGTCGATTTTCAAAGACTTGCTGTGTGGTGCAGGTTTGCTGAGTTTGGGTTTGAGTGGCTTGAGGTCCTTCCACCTTGTCGCCAGCGATAGCGCCGCCAATGACACCAATCATGGTGGCGATGGCTCGGCCTTCGCCTTTGCCAATGGCATTGCCAATGGCGCCGCCTGCAATGGCTCCCATGGCAGCGCCGGCACCGGAGGTTTGGCCTGGCACATTGATTTGCGTTTGGGTGCAAACCTGGCGAGGGACAGACACTTGTTGGTAAACGGCGGTACGACTAATGACGTTGCCAACCTCTTGGGCTTGAGCGGGCAGGCCAAAGACCAGCCCTGACAACAAAGCACTGGCCAGCACGGCTGAGGGTAAGCGAGCAAAAACAAAGTGAGTCATGATTTTTAATTCTGAGAGAAACATTTCGATGGCTGATTTTAGAGTTTGTAGGACATCTAAAAGTGAAGCCTGCGTTAAGTGACTTGAAATAACAGCTTTAAGTGCACTTATATTGACTTAACGCGTCAGCCACAGTTCTGGTTGATAGCCGATGGACATTTCGACAACTTTGTTTTGATGCCACTCAATCACGGGGCGTTTGATCAGGCTTGGGTTGGCCAAAAGAAAGGGCTTGGCGGTGTCAGCGCTTGTGACGCCGGCTTGTTCTTCTGGGGTGAGTTTTCGCCAACTGGTGCCTTTTCGATTCAGCACCTTTTCCCAGCCGGCCACATTGAGCCAATGGTCTAGTGCCTGTTCGGGAAGGCCTTGTTTCTTGAAATCATGAAAGACATGGTCATAACCCTGATCAGTTAACCAAGTTCTTGCTTTTTTGACAGTGTCACAGTTGGGAATGCCGTAAACAACAATGGCGGTGTATTTCATTTTTTGGAATAAGGTATGCAGGACTCAGCGACAATCTTATCCTTATGAAAACTTTGTCTGAATGGCTCGCGCATTGCGAGAAGTTGCACCCCTTTGCCATCGAAATGGGCTTGGATCGTGTTCGTCAAGTGGCTGATCGCATGCAAATTGCTTTCAAAGCGCCTGTGATCATTGTGGCTGGCACCAATGGCAAAGGCTCAACCTGCGCCATGTTGGAGGCCATCTACCTTCAGGCGGGGTACAAAACAGGGGTTTATACATCGCCTCATTTGGTTCAATTTGAAGAGCGTTGCCGCTTGCTGGGAGAGTCCCCGCCGGCAGCACAGTTTGCAAGCGCTTTTGAGCGGGTAGAACAAGCTCGGGGTGAGACCAGCCTGACCTATTTTGAATTTAGCACCCTGGCCATCTTGAAAATGATGGCGGAGGCCGAGCTTGATGTGATCATTTTGGAAGTAGGCCTGGGCGGTCGCTTAGATGCAGTCAACCTGGTCGATGCCGATTGCGCCATCATTACCAGCATTGATTTGGACCATACAGCGCTCTTGGGCAATGACCGTGAAACCATTGGCCTTGAAAAGGCCGGCATCATGCGCGCTGGCAAATCGGTGGTTTTGAGCGACCCTGTACCCCCTCAAAGCATCGTTCAGCACGCTAAAACGTTGGGCGCAGACCTTTGGCTGATGGGCCAAGACTTCAATTTTTCTGGCGATCAACTGCAATGGTCTTGGGCTGGCAGAGGCCGCCGTTACAGCGGTTTAGCTTACCCCGCCCTCAGGGGGGCCAATCAGCTGCTAAATGCTTCAGGTGTTTTGGCCGCTGTGGAAATCATGAGGCCACAATTGCCAGTGACAGCTCAGGCCATCCGCAATGGCTTGGCCATGGTCGAGTTAACAGGTCGGTTTCAAATCGTGCCAGGCGAGCCGGTTTTGGTGCTGGACGTGGCCCACAACCCCCATTCTGTGGCGGCCTTGGCCGCTAATTTGGATGCCATGGGTTTTTATCCCTGCACCCATGCCGTGTTTGGGGCTATGGCCGACAAAGACCTGCCAAGCATGCTCAAAAAAGTCCTGCCCATGGTGGATGCTTGGTATTTCACAGATTTACCCTTGCCTCGGGCAACTACGGCAGCCCAACTGGAGGATCAATGGCGGCAGATGAACACGCGCCAAGATGTGAAGGCCAGTCAGCACGCGTCCCCTCAAAAAGCTCTGGAAGCAGCCATCGCAGCTGCAGGCCCCACTGATAGAATCTTGGTCTTTGGTTCGTTCTATACGGTGGGCGGCGTTTTGCAGAATGGCATCCCCAAACTGCATGCCAAACACCTGAGTAATTGAGACTCCACCGCATGGCTTTTTTCAAGCTTCGACTTCCTGGCCGATTTTCGTCGACCCAAACTGGCGCCGATGCGCTTTCCAACGCGCCGGCAGAAAGTGTGGAGGTCATTCGAAAGCGTGCACGCCATCGACTCATGGGGTCGGTCGTTTTGGTTTTGGGTGCTGTTGTTGGACTGCCCTTGCTGTTTGACAGTCAGCCGCGGCCAGTAGCGATCGATACGCCTATCGTCATTCCTGATCGAAATCAGGCCAGCCCTTTAAGCGCCACATCAGGCAGTGCCAAAACGGGTGCGATCAAAGAGGGCTTAGCCCAAGATCAAGCCATCGCTGCCAGTCAAACAGGTGTTGCTAAAAGTGCCGTAACTAACTCTGCAGGGCTTGATCCCCACGAAGAAGTGGTCACTAAAGACAGCAAGGCAGAAGTCAGACAGGAGCCAAAGCCTGAGTTGAAAGCTGAAGCGAAACCAGAACCTAAGTCAGAAAATAACCCTGATGCCAAAGAGGCGGCCAAAGCGAAGGCCTTGCTTGATGGAAAAGAAGCCCCTAATTCGGGTGACGCTGTTCGATCTGTCGTTCAGGTGGGTGCGTACGCCGATCTGGCCAAGGCCAAGGAGGTGCGTGCCAAGCTTGAAAGTGCGGGTTTTAAAACATATACCCAAGAAATAGACACCAAAGACGGCAAACGCATTCGTGTTCGAGTTGGCCCTTTCGCAACGAAAGAAGAAGCAGACAAAACAGCGGAAAAGATTCGCAAATTGAATTTGCAAACTTCGGTCTTAA
>JBIIJK010000122.1:0-3645 GCA_044233865.1 Limnohabitans sp. | reverse complement strand
AAAAGCCAAGTGCATGAATACGGGGGAATCAGTTGGCTAGGGTTGATGCTGGATGGCAAAGCCATGCTGGCCTTTGTGAACAAAGCTGATCAGCGCATTTACATCACTGAGCCCAAAGGCGAGCCGCAGCCCTTAAGTCCTGAACCGCCTGCAGGGCAAAGCCATCGTTACATTGAGATGATTTCGGTAGGTGATGAAATTTGGTGCATTCGCGAGGCGCACCTTGAGGGCCGCGTTGAGCGCAGTTTGGTCGCGCTCAGTTTGAAGTCTGCTGGTGTTGCCTCGTTGCGCATCTTGGATGCTTCATCGCACTTTTATGCACACCCTAGAGTTTCTGCAGATGGCCGACATTTGGCTTGGATCACGTGGGAGCATCCTCAAATGCCATGGGATGGCACCGAGCTTCGTGTGGCCGACGTTTCAAACGGCCAATTGAGCAATGTGCGTGTCTTGGCGGGAAATGTTGAAACCTCATGTTTGTCGCCCGAGTGGGGGCCGCACAACGAGCTTTACTTCATCTGCGACCAAAGTGGTTGGTGGAATCTATGGCAAGTTGATTTGAAGGGCAAACTGACGCACCTGATTGAAGAGGCCAGTGAATGGGGCTTTCCACTTTGGCAGTTGGGCATGCGGGCCTTGTCTGTTTTGCCTGATGGGCAGGTGTTGTCGGTGCATGGTGCTGTGGACGCTAGAAAAATTGTGCGTGTGAATCCACAGACGCGGGCCATGCATGATTTGAATTCAGAGTTGACTGATTTCAAGCCATCGCTGAGTCTTTCTGGTAGCAAAGCGTATGCAGTGGGCGCCAGTGGCAAAGTCGTTTCGCAATTGATTGAAATTGATTTATTGAGTTGGAAAGTGTGTGATGTGGTGACTTCGATTGAATCGCCCGTTGATGCCAGTTATTTTCCTAAGCCACACGAGATCAGTGCCGTACGTGCAGACGGCCGAAAAGTGTTTGCCATTTTGCATTCAGCACACCATCCAGATTTTGAACCCTCAGAGAAGCCGCCTTTGATGGTGGTGGTGCATGGCGGGCCCACCGCCAACTCTTCGGCCACGCTGTCGATGAAATACGCTTACTTCACATCGCGCGGTATTTCTGTGGTCGATGTGAACTATGGCGGGTCTACGGGCTATGGGCGTCAGTACCGAAATTTGCTGCGCGGTCAGTGGGGTGTGGTCGATTGTGAAGATGTTTTGGCGGTGGTCGATTCTCTTATTGCGCAAGGCATTTGTGCTGCCAATAAGGTGGTCATTCGAGGCGGCAGTGCAGGGGGTTTTACCGTGTTGAATGCGCTGGTTCACAGCAAAAGTTTCGCGGCTGGTGCTTCTTACTACGGCGTGGCCGATTGCACCACGCTGGCTACTGACACGCACGACTTTGAGTCTCGCTATTTAGACACCATGATTGGCGCTTATCCAGCAGAAAAAGATTTGTACATTGCGCGCTCACCCATCACGCATGTGAATCAATTAAGCTCGCCCCTCATTTTGTTTCAGGGCTTGGATGACAAGGTGGTGCCACCTTCACAGTCAGAAGCATTTAGAGATGCTTGTGCAGCCAAAGGTCTGAAGCATGCTTATGTAGCTTATGAAGGCGAGGGCCATGGCTTTAGGCAGGCTTCGACCATTGTGTCTTCACTCGAAACTGAGCTGAAGTTTTATGGCGAAGTTCTGGGTTTTGTACCCCAGATGTAGGTCAGTTGCTGAGGGGCTATTCAATTGGTTTGACATCGACCACAAAGTATTCTGTGTCGCCAAAGCAGGAGGAGGGCAGACCTTTGTGTTGCTCGTAGTTCAAGGTCACGCGCTTGCCTGCTGCAGCACTCACTTTTTGAGCAACAGCTTCATCGCGAACCGTGAACAGGAATTTTTCGGGTGCTGAGCCTGGCATGGCTACCAAAGAAAGTTCGCCTTCCCATGTTTTGCAAATCCAACCCTTGTGCGAGACCTTTTGTAAAAAGCCTGCCCGCTCGCCACTTGAATAACTCCAGTTGAGTGCGATGTAAACATAGAGACTGAACAAGGCAATGGCACTCACCAACAGGATGGTGAGTGATTTGAGTACTTTGGTGGCGTTGAATGTGGTCATAGCTTCATTTTAGATGACGATACTTGGACTGCCTGTGCCACGATTGTCATTGATTAAAATGAAACATTGTGGTCAGCTTGTGTGTCAGAACGATGAGGCACAATAAATGGGGTCAGATCAACATTAATTTCCAATCAGTGTGGGTAGAGGCTAAGGGGGGCTGACGATTTGTGGTACCCCACCATGAGGAAGCCCCCCTTAGCCTCTACCCACACTGATTGACTAAATTAATGTTGATCTGACCCCATTTATGACCCCAATTATTTTTAAAGTTGCACGATGAAAAAAACTGATTTAACGCCGATGCAGGTATGGGGCATTTTGGGGGGTGGAGCCATCATGCTGAGTTTGGCCATGGGCATGCGGCAGAGTTTTGGTCTGTTGCAACCCCACATGATTCGCGACATTGGCATCACGGCAGCAGATTTTTCCCTGGCTGTTGCACTGCAAAACATAGTCTGGGGCGCCACGCAACCCATTGTCGGTATGTGGGCAGATAAATACGGCACACGGCCTGTGGCACTTCTGGGTGTCCTCATTTACATCATCGGATTGGTATTTTTAACATTTGCCGATGCCACCTGGATGGTCACCGTCGGTATCGGTTTTTGTGTGGGCATAGCCTTGTCTTGCACCGCCTCCAACATTGCCATGAACATCACAGCCCGCACTGTGAGCGCCACCAAGCGAGGTGCCGCAATGGGCGCGGTCTCTGCCGTTGGATCACTGGGTTTAACCATTGCCTCGCCAATGACGCAGTCACTCATTACCAATTTCAACTGGCAAATGGCGGCTGTTGGTTTCTTGGGCTTGGCCTGTGTCATGCTGCCAGCGGCCTTTTGGGGCAGCAAAGCCGACAAAATTGAAATTGAAGCCGTTGTGGGCAAACCGCAATCTGCCACAGAAGCCATTACCGAAGCCCTAGGCCACAAGGGCTACAGAGTATTGGCCATTGCCTTTTTTGTGTGCGGTTTGCAATTGGTTTTTATCACCACCCACTTACCAGCCTATCTTGACATCTGCGGCATGGACCCCACGGTGGGCAGCAACACACTGGCCTTGATCGGACTGTTCAATGTCATTGGCTCCTATTTGTTTGGCTGGCTAGGCGATCGATATTCCAAGCGCATGCTGCTGGGCGGCATCTACATCCTTCGATCTTTGGCCCTGTACCTGTTCTTCTCTTACCCACCTTCACCCGTTAGCACGCTCGTGTTTGGCGCAGTCCTGGGCACTTTGTGGCTTGGGGTTGTGCCCTTGGTTTCCGGCCTCATCATTCAATTGTTTGGCCTCAGGTTCATGGCCACGCTGTCGGGCATTGCCTTCATGAGCCACCAGGTAGGCTCTTTTTTAGGCGCGTGGGGCGGTGGTTATATTTTCAATCTGTTTGGCAATTACAACCTAGCCTGGCAACTGGCCGTTGCCATTGGCCTAGCAGCAGGCCTTTTCCAAATGACCATGAACACTCAGCCGTCTGAAAGAATTCGCCTTCAGTCAGCGTAACTGAAGAAGTGGGGTCAAATAAATGGGGTCAGAGCAACATTAATTTC
>JBIIJK010000017.1:0-38691 GCA_044233865.1 Limnohabitans sp. | reverse complement strand
TGCGCAGTTCGAGGGCCACAGAAAAAACCATGGTGGCCAAGACCATGCTCAAAATGATCTGCTGGGCATTCATGCTTAAGACCTTCTGGCCAATGGCAAGTTCAAGAGCAGATTTTGCGGTTTGATTTTAAGAAGCTGCTGCGTGTCCATGGCCATGGCCAAATAAACAGGCTTGCCCGACACTTCGCTTAGCATGTCGCTGGGGTTTTCAAAGTTCAGCACAAACAAGCACAGCATTCTTCTTTGGCTGTCTTCGTCAATCGTGCTGCCGGTGTACAAATCATTCAGCATGCCACTGGCTTGGGCGTCTAGACCCACATGCCATACCCAATGTGCGTCTTCAATTTCGCGGGCTGTTTGGATGCTTACCTTTGTAGCAGTCAAGTGAAGCACCCAGCGTTCCAAAACTTGGCAAAAAGCTGAAATCAGGTCTTGGCCTAAATTCAGGCAGGCCACCATGTCGAATCGCTCGCTGCGATCAAAGTAGGTGTCTTGATTGCTTTCTTGAATGACATCAAGGTCCACCGTTCTAAGGGGAATGCCACCTTGTTTGAGCAACTCGCCCACGCTGCCAAAGCCACTTTCAAGGGCGTGCCGCTCAACGGTTTCGTAATCGGCCGACATGACCGAGCCATCATCGAGCACCGATATTTTTTGAGTTCTGAAAAGCAGTTCTGCTGCCCGAGCTTCAATCGGCGTGCAGTCATTGCCCAAAACATGTTGCACCAAGACTTGTGTGATTTGATTGACCAACACGGGTGGCACATCGACGCCTGCGCCTTCAAACAAGGCCCAGTAGCTGGCTTCTAAAGTGGGCTTGGCCAAAATGCGATCGCGAAAGCGCAACCAAACGCGCATGTTTTCTGCGGCGTCTGGGTCTTGTATGTGTGCCAGATCGGAGGCTTGCAGATTGAGCCGAGGATTGTCGATCAGGCGCCCATGAATTTGAATTTCATGGGCGCATGAACTTTCAATCGGCGCCAATTCTGGCCGATGCAACAAGACCCTTAAGAAATCATCGGTGACTGTGAGGTGACCGCGCGCATCTGTTTTCAGTTGGGCATAGCCAGCATGCGGCCAAAGACTTTGCGCAGAATCACTCATCGGTTTTGAAAATTTCTAAGGGGAGGTCAAATTAAACGGGCTTCTTGCCGCGTGGAATGATGGTCGTGGTTTTTTGGATCGGCCGCTCTGTGTCTGCAGCAATGGTTTTAGGAGGAGATGTATCCTTCCTTGGTTTTTTGGACTCTTTGTTGGACTTTTGTTGACCTTTGGCCATGTTGACACCTTGAGGTAGTTAAGTCGCCAGTTTAAGCGAGGCACAATCAATACCCAACACAAAGCGCATGATCGTTGTGCATTTTCAGGGTTTCTCATGACAATTTTTCACATTCCGACAGATGAGGTAGAGCTGACGGCAATTCGATCACAAGGCCCAGGCGGGCAGAATGTGAACAAAGTCTCGAGCGCCATTCAGCTGCGCTTTGATGTGGGGGCTTCAAGTTTGCCCCCAGAGTTGAAGGAGCGAGTGCTAGCACTTCGGGACCATCGGCTGACCAAGGGCGGCGTCGTGGTCATTAAGTCGCAAGAGCACAGAAGCCAAGACATGAACCGAATGGCCGCCTTGCTTCGGCTTCATGACCTGCTGGAATTGGCTGCCTTGGTGCAAAAACCGCGCAAGCCCACCCGGCCAACCAGAAGTTCTCAAGTGAAGCGCGTAGAAAACAAAGTCAAGCGAGGCCAGACGAAAGCCCTGCGGGGCAAGGCCAATTTCTCAGATTAAGCCTCAGACATGTGGCTCTCAACCCATGCCAAAGCCTGCTTCAAAACGGCCTGACCATCGGCCTCAAGCACCGTTCGCTGCGGCAGGCTTTTGAGCCAAGTGATTTGGCGTTTGGCCAATTGGCGAGTTGCAAAGACACCGCGATCTCGCAATTCAGACATAGGCAGAGTGCCGTCCAAGGCCTCCCATGCTTGTCTGTAGCCAACACACCTCATGGCGGGCAAGTCTGTCGTCAAATCACCTCTGGCACGCAAGACTTTCACTTCGTCTAAAAATCCATGCGACAGCATGTCGTCGAAGCGCTGCTCAATCCGTTTGTGAAGCCAAGATCGGTCTTTGGGTTCAAGACTTAAGAGGGGCACATTGGCCCATTGCAATGCGGTTGAATTGGATGTCTTTATAAAGTTTGCATCAGTGGGGGTTAAATTGATTTGGTGAAAACTCGACAAAGGTTTGCCTGAAATTTTGAAAACTTCAAGGGCTCTTGAAATGCGTTGGCTGTCGGCAGGTGCTAAGCGTGCAGCGGTGAGAGGGTCAACTTGGCTGAGTAAGGCATGCATGGCAGGCCAGCCCAACTTTTCAGCCTCAGCTTGAATGCCCGCGCGAATCACTGCATCTGCGCCTGGCATGTCGTTCAAGCCTTCCATCAAAGCTTTGAAATACAGCATGGTGCCGCCTACCAAAATGGGCGTTTTGCCGCGACTGCGAATATCTAAAACACAGGCCAATGCATCTTGGGCAAATTCGGCTGCGCTGTAGGCATTCAGTGGATCTCGAATGTCAATCAGGTGATGAGGTACCGATGCCAATTCTTGGGCAGAGGGTTTGGCGGTGCCAATGTCCATGCCTTTGAAAACCAAAGCGGAGTCAACACTGATGATTTCAGCGCCACCCTGTGCTTCAAGATGCTCAGCCATTGCCAAAGCCAAGCCAGTTTTACCACTCGCGGTCGGTCCGGCAATGGCAAGCGCTTGCGGCTTCATGCTGTTTCGCGTTTTGAGATCAGGGGGATTTTGCGCACACCAAACCAAGCAACCAGGGCCAAGCAAGTGGACCAGATGATTAAACCTTGTGCCAAGGTCAGAAGTGGATTGCTCATGTGCGTTCCAATCCAAGTGCCCATGCCAAAGGCCACCACCATCATGCCGAAGCCATTCAAGGCAGAGGCCGTGCCAGCCATCTCTGGAAAGGGCGCAATGCAGCCACTTTGGCCGCAAGGTTGATGCACGCCGTGCGCCATCAAAAAGACATTGATGGGCAACATGACGGCCCAAGGTCCAAACCATGATTGCCCAGGTCCTTCATAGGCGATAAAAAGCATGAGCAAACCCGAAAACAGACTTACAAAACCTGCATACACAACGCAGGTTTGGATGCTGATGCGCAACAATAACCAGCGGCAAATGAAGGTGCCCACAATGTATGAGAGAGACATGGTGGCCATGAGTAAACCGTAAACAGTTTGACTCAAACCCATGCTCTGAGTGAAGATAAAAGAGGAGGTTGCTAGGAAGGTAAACAGCCCCGCAAAAGAAGCCGTGGACAGCGCGCTGTAAGCAAGAAAGGTGGGGTGACTGACGATTTTTTTTGTTGAGGCCCATAAACTTTTGGCTTGAAGCGCATGCGGGTTGAGTTGCTGCAAGCTTTCATCAAAGTAAAGGTAGATCAGCAAGGCCGTCACAAGTGCAAACAGCACCAGGCTGCTGAGGGCCCAACGCCAGCCCATCCAATCAGTTAAGAAGCCACCCACAGGAACGCAGGTGCACGCAATGAGCCCTAGGCCAGAAAGCGCTTGTGACATGACTCTGGCACCTTCTGTAGGCTCGTACAAATCACGCACAATGGCGCGGGCCGCCATGACGCATGCGCCCATCGCCACGCCCTGAAGGGTTCGTGCGGCGATGAGGGCTTCCATGTTCGGCGCCAGTGCACAGGTGATTGCAGAGATCACATAGACAAAAATGCCACCCAACAGAATGGGTCGTCGTCCCCATTTGTCTGAAAGAGGGCCCCAAAACAATTGGGAAGTACCGAAAGCCAGAAGCAGCGCCGTTAAGGTGAGTTGCGCTTGAACCATGCTGGCGCCAAAGCCTTGCGTCAGTGCGGGCAGGGCAGGCAGGTACAGGTCTGTGGTGACGGGTTGCAAGCCAAGCAACAAGGCTAACAACAAGACGATCATGGCGGTACTGCGCTTGATTCGACCTTCTTGCAACGGCAAGGGCGGGTCTATGCTCTTCATCAACGGCCTCTTAAAAACAAGGCATCCAATTCACGCATACCCACCTGTCGCCAAGTGGGCCGTCCATGGTTGCATTGGTCGGAGCGCTCGGTGGCTTCCATTTGTCTAAGCAGTGCGTTCATTTCATCCAAACTGAGTTTGCGGTTGGCGCGAACTGCACCGTGGCAAGCCATGGTGGCCAATATTTCATTTTGGGCCCGCTGCACCACTGTGGCGGCATCGTGCTGGGCCAGTTCAGCCAAGACACTGCGCGCCAGTTCAACACAATCGCCTTGTGCCAAAGAGGTGGGCACAGCTCGCACGGCCAATGTTTTGGCCGACAAAGCAGAGACCTCAAGCCCCAATTGCATCAGCACATCAGCACAACTTTCAGCCGTGGCAATTTCTTGTGGTGTTGCAGAGAAAGAAGCTGGAATTAACAAGGGCTGACTGGTAATTTGAGTGGTGTCGAGTTGTTGTTTGAGGCGTTCATACACAATCCGTTCATGGGCCGCATGCATGTCAACCACAACCAAGCCTTGGGAGTTTTCTGCCAAGATGTAAACACCTTGAAGCTGCGCAATGGCTCGGCCCAAGGGCCATTCATGTTCACCTTGGCTTGCAACTGCTGGCGCTGTTTGCAATTGAATTTTTGCGCTTGAAAAGCCTGCAGGACTTTCTTCTTCTACTTGCGGCGGGTTGCTCCACAAGGCTTTTAAATCTGCCATTGCTCTGGCAGGGTCTTCATTCAAACGATTTGCGCCAAATGCCATGCCGCGTTGTGCCCAAGTGTTTTGAGCAGGGGCTGACGACGATGCCGTAGATGCCGCATCCGATTGTGCCGTTGCGGACGTTGTCGAGAGAAGTTGTGCTCGGGGCACTGCCAATGCGCTTTCAATCGCGTGCCGCATGGCTTGATGCACTTCTCGACTGTCGCGGAACCGTACTTCAATTTTGGTGGGGTGAACATTGACATCCACACGCGTGGGGTCCATTTGCAAATACAACACATACACAGGCTGTCGGTGACCATGAAGCACATCTTCATAGGCACTGCGCGCGCCATGCGTGATGACTTTGTCTCGCACAAAGCGGCCGTTCACATAAGCAAATTGTTGGTCCGCACGCGCTCGCGCTGCATCGGGTGTGCCGGCTCTGCCCCTGACATGCACAGGGCCAGAACGAAAATCGATGTTGACCGAAGATGCCACAAACTCTTCACCCAAGACATCGGCCAAACGCTGATTCCAACCGGCCTCGCCTGGGTGACTGCGCCATTGCGCCACGATTTTGCCTTCGTGCCAAATGGCAAAGCTCACTTCAGGGCGAACCAAGGCGTGGCGCCTCACGGCTTCAATGCAATGCGCCAGTTCGGTGTTTTCAGACTTTAAAAAATGGCGACGGGCTGGCGTGGAGAAAAATAACTCCTTCACCTCAACGGTGGTGCCAATGGCTCGGGCAGCGGGTTTCACTTCTCCCGTTTGGCCGTCCAATACGAAAGCACTGGACGCTTCCTCAGTTCGAGACGACAGGCTCATCTCGGACACTGAATTGATGGCCGCCAGTGCCTCACCCCTAAAGCCCATGGTGGCCACAGACTCCAAGTCTTGAAGATTCACAATTTTGCTGGTGGCGTGGCGCTTCAAAGCCACCGCTAACTCTTCAGCGGGAATACCGCAACCATCGTCTTCAACCGAAATCAGCCTAATGCCACCTCCTAAAAGTCTGAGCGTGATCTGGCGAGCGCCTGCATCGATCGCGTTGTCAACCAACTCTCTGACCACAGAAGCAGGACGCTCAACCACCTCACCCGCCGCGATTTGGCTGATCAGCACATCGGGTAATTCTCGGATGGATCGACGGGGTAAAGGTTCAGACATTCTCAAATTGTAGGTGCTTGGAGGTGGACATTTCCTGATGTGCATCCGTAATTGCTTCACAGGGCTCTGATAAGCCGCCAAGCAAGGGATAATCCAAGGATGGACACCTTCATGCAATTGATAGATTTTGTACTGCACGTTGACCGGTATTTGGGCACATTTGTGGCCCAGTACGGAGTCTGGGTCTATGCCCTTTTGTTTCTGATTATTTTTGTCGAAACCGGTTTGGTGGTTATGCCGTTCCTGCCAGGAGACTCCCTGCTTTTTGTGGTGGGTACCCTCTGCGGTACGGGGCATTTAAGCCTTCCCTGGATCATGGGCTTGTTGGTTGTGGCGGCCATTGCCGGCGATCAAGTCAATTACCGCATTGGCAGGTACTTTGGACCCAAGGTGTTTCAGTGGGAAAACTCTCGGTTTTTTAACCGCGCCGCTTTTGACAGAGCGCACAACTTTTATGAAACCTATGGTGGCATCACCATTGTGTTAGCTCGCTTCATGCCGTTTGTTCGCACATTTGTTCCCTTTGTTGCGGGTGTGGCAGCCATGACGCCTTCGCGCTTCGTGTTTTTCAATGTGGCGGGCGCTTTGATTTGGGTGTGTGGCCTGACCGGAGCCGGCTATCTCTTTGGCGAAACTGATTTTGTGAAGGCACACCTCAGCCAAATCATTTGGGCCATGATCTTTGTGCCTGGCTTGATAGCACTTTGGGGTGCTTGGCGTGCGCAGCGAAGTTGAGTGAATGCCACTTTAAGTGGAACGTTTTCGCGCTAGAGGTGGATTTCGTTCAAAGTACTTTTGCAATCCCCTCACCAGTGCATCAGCAATGGTGTTTTGATAATGGTCATCAGACAACTTAGCCTCTTCATTGGGGTTGCTAATGAAGGCCGTTTCTACCAAGACACTGGGAATATCGGGGGCCTTTAAGACTGCAAAACCCGCTTGCTCAACCTTGGGTTTGTGCAACCTTCCAACATTGCCTATTTCTCGCAAAATGGCACTGCCCAAATTCAAGCTATCCTTAATTTGAGCGGATGTGCTCATGTCAAGCAGGGCTTGCTGCAATTGCGAATCTTTCACGCCGAAGTTCATGCCACCTATGAGGTCAGCTTTGTTTTCTTGAGATGCCATCCACCTCGCTGCACTGCTGGAAGCGGCGCCATGACTCAATGCAAACACACTGGCACCCTGTGCGCTGGGTGTGAAAAACGCATCGGCATGCACACTCACAAATAAATCTGCTTGTACTTTTCTGGCTTTTTGGACCCGCACATGAAGGGGTACGAAGTAATCTGCATCGCGCGTGAGGTAGGCGCGCATGGGGCTACCCTTGACTTGCCTGGCATTGATTCGATCCCTAAGCTTCAAAGCAATTTGAAGCACCACGTCTTTTTCCTTGGTGCCATTGGGACCGATGGCACCAGGGTCCTCGCCGCCATGACCCGCATCAATGGCCACCACAATCAATCTGTCAGTGATGGGAGGAGCTTGCACCGCAGGTTGGCCAGTTGAAGGGGCTTGTCCATTTGGAGTAAGGGGGGCTTGTGCATTGGCTGAGCCTGCGCTTGAATTTTTATTGAGCCAGTCACTCAAAGCATCGCCGCTTTGAGTGCGTTCTGCAATCCAACTCTCTAAAGGGTCCACAGGTGTGCTTGGGTACAGATCCAAGACCAATCGATGTTGATAAGTACCCACTGGTGTCAGTGCAAAAACTTGCGGCTGCACAGCTTGCTTCAAATCAAACACCATTCGCACCACACCGGGGCTGTTTTGAGCGACACGCACACCCGTGATGTTGGGGTCATCTGGTTTGATTTTCCCCACCCATTCTTTGATGGAAGGATTTAAATCCAAGCCTTCAATGTCAATGGCCAAGCGAGGTGGTGAGGGAACAAACGTGTACTTGGTTTTCAGAGCAACATCCGATTCCAAGGTGACCCGAGAGTAGTCTCTGGCTGGCCACACTCGAACCGCCAGCAAGCTGGCCCCTCGGCAAATGTCGGCCCAGCCTAGCATCAGGGCCAGGCCAGATGCTTTGAGCCAATCACGTCTTTGTAGGGGCATGGAGAGCGGTTTCAGATTTTGCAAGGGCTGGGCTTAATTTGAGCAAGCCTAGCAAAATGGCAAGCCCTTTGCGTGTGTGTGTTTCACACATGACAAAACGGCCTTCTTGTTCGTTGACGGTCAGGGCCATTTTCAAATCTGCGACTGGCAGCATGCCACGGGCTTGTTCGGGCCATTCGGCAATTTTCAATCCAGGACTGGCAAACAATTCGCGAAAGCCGGCTTCCTCAAATTCTTGAGGGTCGTTGAAGCGGTAGAAATCAAAATGCCAAATGTTCAGAATTTGGGGGCTCATGGGAACAAGGTTCGGCATTGTTGCCACAAGCGACGTGGAAAGCCTTGCCTGGTGGGGTTCTACAACTGCATAAGTAGGACTTTTGATGCGGCCTTCAACACCAAGTGCTTTAAGCAGGTGCCTCACAAAAGTGGTCTTGCCAGCCCCTAAATCACCCTGAAGTTCGACGTAGGCATCTCTGAGTTCAACTTGCTGAGCCAGTGCTTGAGCGAATTGTTGCGCCTGGTTTTCATCCGACCATAGCCAACTGGCCGCGCCAAGGGGCTCGGGAGTTCCTACAATCTCGGTGTGAACAACACTCATCATTCTCTTTCTGGTCCTTCAAGCGCTGGCGCAATTGACACTGCTGCTTTGTGGTCTGAGTTGCAAGTGGCCGCTCAGGAACTGGGATTTTCTCAAATTGGCGTGACAGGTGTGGATTTATCCGAAGCTGAGCCAGGGCTTCAGGATTGGCTGGCTGCCGGATTCCATGGCAGCATGAACTATATGGCAAGCCATGGCCTAAAACGTGCCAGGCCGGCAGAATTGGTGCCAGGAACGCTCAGTGTGATCACGGTTCAAATGGATTATTTGCCTGGCAATCTGCCTGAGTTATCGGCAGAGTCTGAAGGCTGGGCTTTGAATCGGCCTTCTGAAGGCGTGGTTTCTGTTTATGCCAGAGGGCGTGACTATCACAAGGTCATGCGCAGCCGACTGCAAAAACTCCAGCATCGCATGGCCGAATTGATCGGCCCCTTTGGCCACAGAGTGTTTACTGATTCTGCCCCGGTCATGGAAGCCGAGTTGGCGGTTCGAAGTGGTCAGGGGTGGCGCGGTAAAAACACATTGGTCTTGCAAAGAGAGGCGGGCTCCTTTTTCTTTTTGGGGGAATTGTTTGTTGACCTTGCGTTGCCCAGCACAGAGGCCATCACAGCGCATTGCGGCTCATGCACAGCCTGCATTGACCTGTGCCCAACCCAAGCCATTGTGGCGCCGTATCAATTAGATGCCCGGCGTTGTATTTCTTACCTCACGATAGAACACGCCGGTGAAATACCGCATGAACTTCGCCCCCTCATTGGCAATCGAATTTATGGCTGCGACGACTGCCAATGGGCTTGTCCTTGGAATAAATATGCCAAGCGCAGTACGCTGCCAGATTTTGATGCGCGTGAGCCCCTGAAGGCCCCTCAATTGCAAGATTTACTTCAATGGGATGAGGCAACTTTTTTAAACATGACGGAAGGGAGCGCCATTCGGCGCATTGGCCATGCCAGATGGATTCGAAACGTGGCGCTGGCTGCTGGCAATGCTTTACGTGGTCCCGAAAAAATATCAACTGAAGATGCTGCCACTTTGGTTAATGCTTTGGTGCCTTGGCTGTCGCATCCCGACCCCGTTGTGCAAGAACAAGTGGCTTGGTCACTTGCCCATCACACTTAAAACTTCAAGCCGCCCAATACGCCCAATGCAAATGGCAAACTCAAAACGCCCAGCAGGGTGGACAAAGTAACCAGGCCCGCCACATAGCCGCCGTTGTAGCCCATTCGGGATGCCAGCACATAACAAGTGGAGGCGGTTGGTAAACCTGAAAAAATAAGCAGCACCGTGGTTTGCAAAGGTGGCAACTGAAAAAGTTGCGCCAAGGCCCAAGCCAAACAAGGCACCACCAAGTGCTTGACCGTGAGGACCAAGCTGCCCAAAAATTTACCTTGGTTCAGTGCCTTCAATTCCATGCCCGCGCCAGCCGACATGAGGCCCAAGGCCAAGGAGGCTGCTCCAATTCGTGACAAGCTGGGGTCTAAGACCTCAGGGATTCGCAAACCTAGAAAATTAAAAGCCAAACCGCTTGTGGTGGCCAAGATGAGGGGGTTGCGAATCAGTTCACGCAACATGCCAGATTCGCCATGTCGTGCCATGGGCCAAACGGCCCCCACATTGAACATGGGCACGCAAAAGCCGATGAGGACGGCAATTAATAACAAGCCTTCGCTGCCGGTCAAGCGTTCGACCATAGCCAAGGCAATGAATGAGTTGAATCTGAAGCCTATTTGGGCGCTGGCCGCGTGATCTCTGAGGTCTATTTTGTGGCGAATCCATGGCCAGTAAGGCATGCTGTTGCTGATCAAAATGGCGCTGAAACCCATGGCAAGACCGGCTAGTAAAAAGCCAGACGTTGCGTGGATGTCTAAGGGGCTTTTCACAATGGAGTGAAACAGCAATACTGGAAATAAGAAGTAATAAACCAGGAATTCGACTTGTTGCCAAAGCGTCCGATTCAGGGGCGTGTAACGGCACAAGAAGTAACCGCACAAAATCAGGGAAAAATCAGGGAATAAAAGCTGAGCGTAGTTCACCCTAGTAGCATAACGCTTGTCTTTGCGGTATCTGCCTCGCTATCTGCCTTCTAACTGGGTTAGATATTGCTTATGATACAAAGCAATCATCTACAGGAGTTTGAATGAACCGTCGTTTAAGTTTGTTGACCGCATCAGTCTGTGTGGTCTTCAGTGTCACTGCCAGCCCTGTTTGGGCGCAAAATTACCCCAATAAAGTCATTAAGCTCCAGGTACCTTTCGCACCTGGCGGCACCACCGACATTGTGGCTCGCGTCATTGCCGACCCTTTGGGCAAAGCATTGGGACAATCAGTCATTGTTGAAAACAAGGCTGGCGGCGGCGGCGTGGTGGGTGCTCAAGAAACAGTTCGCGCCACGCCTGATGGTTATTCTTTGGGCATGGCCACAGTTTCTACGACTGCAGCCAACCCTGCCATCAATCCAAAGAACCCGTACAACCCCATTACAGACTTTACGCCCATCATCAACATTGCGGCCACGCCCAATGTGATCGCGGTGCACCCCAGTTTCCCCGCGCGCAATTACAAAGATTTTTTGGCTGAACTGAAAAAAAATCCTGGTAAATATTCTTACTCTTCTTCAGGCACTGGCGGCATCGGCCATTTGCAAACTGAGTTGTGGAAAAGCTTGGCGGGTGTCTTTATCACTCACATTCCATACCGCGGTGCAGGCCCTGCTTTGAATGACACGGTAGCAGGCCAGGTTCTCATTATTTTTGACAACTTGCCTTCAGCATTGCCATTCATCCAGGCTGGAAAATTAATCCCCATTGTGGTGGCTGCACCGCAACGTTTAGCGCAGTTGCCTAATGTGCCCACCTTCAAAGAAGTTGGTTTGGAGCCCGTCAACCGAATGGCCTATTACGGCATTTTGGGTCCAAAGAATTTGCCCAAAGAAGTGATCGACAAAGTGAACAGTGGCGTGAAAAAAGCCTTAGAAGACCCGGCTGTTCGCAAGCGCATTGAAGACACCGGCTCCATCGTCATTGCCAACACACCTGAGCAGTTTGCTGCTCAAATTAAAGCTGAATTTGATGTCTACAAAAATGTGGTGGACACTCAAAAACTCCGACTCGACTAATGAGCTCTGACAGCCAAGCCGCCATCGACCGCTTTGTTGATGCGGTTTGGCTAGAAGACGGTTTGTCGGCCAATACCTTGGCCGCATACCGGCGTGATTTGACGGCCTTAGCGAATTGGCTCAGTCAAAGCTCAGGCACCTCCTTCAATGCGGTCCAAGAGTTGCATTTGCAAGCCTATTTTGCCGCGCGCCATAGCCTTTCCAAAGCCACTTCAGCCAATCGGCGTTTAACGGTTTTTAAACGTTATTACCGTTGGGCACTGCGTGAGCGTATTGTCGAAGTTGACCCCACTCTCAGAATGCTGGCTGCTAAGCAAGCCTTGCGAGTTCCCAAAACTTTGTCGGAAGAGCAAGTCGATGCATTGCTGTCTGCACCCGATGCGAATGCCGCCCTTGGTTTGCGCGACAAAGCCATGCTGGAGTTGTTGTACGCCAGTGGTTTGCGAGTGACCGAGTTGGTCAAACTCAAAACCTTGCATGTGTCTTTGAATGAGGGGGTGCTTCGCATCATGGGAAAAGGCAGCAAAGAACGACTGGTGCCGTTTGGCGACATGGCCCGAGACAGTTTGACGGATTACATGCAAAACGCACGCGGTGCCTTATTGGGTGCCAAGCAAACAGACGATTTATTTGTGACCACCAGCGGCCCCAAAGCGGGAACAGCCATGTCGCGCATCATGTTTTGGCAGTTGATTAAAAAATACGCTGTGCTGTCTGGCATCACAGCACCCTTGTCGCCACACACCTTAAGACACGCGTTTGCCACACACCTGCTGAACCATGGTGCAGATTTGAGGTCGGTTCAGGTCTTGCTAGGGCATGCAGATATCTCGACCACCACGATCTACACGCATGTGGCCCGTGAAAGATTGAAAAATTTACACGCCAAGCACCATCCGAGGGGGTGAAACTGGATCACCCAAATGGGTGAATCAACATCACCCTACTGGGTGAAGTGCCGAGGGCTAGAAGCGAATAGAAACAGCGCTCATGACTGCGTAGTGATCATCAACAATCGGCATCCACCGCCACTTGTCAAATGTGGTGCAAGGGTGCGAAATGCCACTGCCAATCAATTGCCCCACATGGGGCTGCTCTGATACAGAAGCTGCTGGGTTGAATTTAAGGTAGGCGTGTTGATCGTTCAAGGCCGTGATTTCCCAGTGAGATGGCACCCCTGAAACTCCTTGATCGCCCATGTTGGCACGCCAAATGACAACGGGTAAATCCATGTCGTAGGAAACATCCCGCTTGCCCATGGTGAGAAGGGCCAATCCAGGTTCAGGGCAAGATTGCACACTGCTGATGACCTCTAATGCGGGTCTTAGCGTTTCAGTCAGTTGAAGTCTTTCGCCAACACACTTCAGCATCTTGCGATATTGCACGTGGTCGTGCGTGAGGTAGCAGCCAGACCTCAAAATGCCTCTGGTGGGTAAGTTAAGTTGGGGTTTGAGGTGCTGAGCTACGAGGTCAAAGATGGCAGAGCCGCCGGCGGTTAAAAGAATTTCGTCGTTTTCAAATAAATTTTCTTTTTCACAGGCTACGGCCAGTTGTTGGACCCGGCCCATGAGGGTCGCGACCGATGCTTGATCGTGTTCATGGTTGCAAGTGGCCAATGCGCCTTCATAGCATTCAATGCCACACAGCAAAAGCCCAGAGGTGGCTTTGATGATTCGGGCCAATGCCATGGCCTGTGAGTGCTCTCGGCAACCCGTCCGTTTGCCTTCTATACCAAGCTCAATCAAAACTGTGAAAGCGATGTTGGATTGACTTGAACTGCGCCATTTTTGAATGGCATCAATTTGCTCTGTCGAGTCCACCAAGAAATAAACTCGAACTTCGGGATAAGTTGCCAACAAAACACTCAGTGCTTCCAAATCGGCATGTTGATAAACTTGGTTGGCAATGATGATGTGTTGAACGCCGTGCCGAATTCCTAAACTTGCTTGAAAGACGTTTGCAAAACTGATGCCCCAAGCGCCAGCCTCTAACTGCAGTGCGTACAACTCAGGTGACATGGTTGTTTTGCCGTGGGGTGCGATGTCCAATTGGCGTTTTTCGCAAAAATCTTTCATCCAATTCAAGTTATGCTGAAGGGCTTTTTCTTTGATGACGGCCAATGGCAATGGCAAGTCACCCTTCAATACATTCCACTTTTGCAATCCAACTTCTGAAATGTCTACGGGCGTGTGATGGCCAGGAAATCCCTTGAAGCTATGGTTAATTTGCATGGATTGCTTTCTGTGGGTTGGCTTACAAGCCATTGGCTGCTAAATAAATCAACTCTTCTTCCTCGAAGCCTGCCAGACGTCTGGCTTCTAGGTTGTAAGGCGACTTCAGTTTGGGCGCGTCGTATTGTTTGATCAAGTCGCGGTATGTGCCAATCGGGTCTAGCCCTCTTTCTTGGCAGACATGTCGGTACCAGCGATTGCCGGCTGCAACATGACCAATTTCATCTTTCAAAATAATGTCCAAAATGCGACCGGCTACCAGGTCACCTGCGCTGATTAATTTATTTCTCACGCCGGGCGATGCATCGAGCCCGCGCGCCTCCATGGTGCGTGGCACAAGCCCTATGCGAGCCAAAATATCGCCGCGTGTTCGTTCTGCCATTTCCCAAAGGGAGTGGTGGGCCGGAAAGTCGCCATAGTCAAAACCCATGCTCAATAAATGCTTTTGAAGAAGCAAAAAATGCTTGGCCTCTTCTTTGGCAATTTGAACCCAGTCTTTGTAAAAATCTTCAGGCATGTCCTGAAAGCGCCACACCACATCCAAAGCCAAATCGATGGCATTGAGTTCAATGTGGGCAATGGCATGAAGCAAGACGGCCCTGCCTTCGGGGGTGGTCAGAGGTTTTGACTTCAATGCGGTGTGCGACACCAGCTCTGGCTTCGCAGGTCGCCCAGGAATGCCGCCGGGGTCTTGCACCACCACATCGACAAAGATGGGCATGTCTTCTTGGAGAGACAAGGTCAACTCCGCCTTTTGAACGGCGTTTTGCGCCAACAAGGGAGCCAAAACAGCCTGCCTCAAGTGAGCGGGATGTGGGATGTGTGGGGCTAATTCTGCGGTCGCCATGCGCTATTTTAGGCTTGCCTACAATGTAGGCTTTGCGCCCCAAATTGAGAGGACTCCAATGGCTATTTATTCATTAGACGGCAAACAACCTGAATTGGCTGAGGGGGCATGGGTTGCCGACAGCGCTCAGGTCATGGGGGCTGTGAGCTTGGGCGTCAATGCCAGCGTTTGGTTTGGCACCGTCATTCGGGGCGATACAGAAACCATTCACATTGGCGAAGGGTCAAATATCCAAGACTGTAGCGTGCTGCATGCAGACGTTGGCAAGCCTCTGACCGTGGGTAAACATGTCACAGTTGGCCATCAAGTCATGTTGCACGGTTGCACCATTGGCGATGAATCGCTCATTGGCATTGGCGCTGTGGTTTTGAATGGCGCCAAAATTGGCAAAAACTGTTTGGTAGGTGCAGGTTCTTTGGTGACCGAGGGCAAAGAGTTTCCCGATGGCGCCATGATCATGGGCTCGCCTGCCAAAGTGGTTCGAGAATTAACGCCAGAGCAAATTCAAGGTTTGCGAATGTCTGCCAAGCATTACATCGAGAACGCGCATCGCTTTCAATCGGGTTTGAAAAAAATTGTCTGAACTTCATAAATTTTTATTCGAAGGCTTGCCTGTTCGCGGTGCCATTGTTCGATTAACCGATTCCTGGTGGGAGGTTCTTCAAAGGCGATCTGCCAACACGGAAACCGGCGCTTACCCAGAGCCCGTCTCAGAGTTGTTAGGTCAAATGTCGGCAGCCGCTGTGCTGATGCAGGCCAACATCAAATTCAATGGTGCTTTGGTGCTGCAAGTGTTTGGCGACGGGCCTGTTAAGTTGTCTGTGGTCGAAGTGCAGCCCGATTTCGGATTTCGTGCCACGGCTACGGTCCAAGGTGAGGTGTTGCCGCAGGCTTCCTTGAGTCAGATGGTCAATGTCAACAACGAAGGGCGTTGTGCCATTACCCTTGATCCTTTAGAGCGTTTGCCAGGTCAGCAGCCTTATCAGGGCGTGGTGCCCTTGTTTGACGATCACAAAGAAAAATTAGAAAAGTTAAGCGAAGTGCTAGAGCATTACATGCTGCAGTCTGAGCAACTCGACACCACCTTGGTGTTGGCTGCTAACTCACAAGTGGCTGCTGGTTTGCTCATTCAAAGATTGCCTTTGGAGGGTGTTGGCAATTTGGCCGGACGCTACGATTCAGTAGAGCGTGAATCGGCCTTGGGCAAAGATGAAGACTACAACCGTATTTCTATCTTGTCCAAAAGTTTGAAGCCTGAAGAACTGCTTGGTTTGGATGTTGAAACTGTGTTGCACCGATTGTTCTGGGAAGAGCCGCTGCTGAGATTTGAGCCGCTGGTTGGCGAGGCAGGTCCTCGTTTTCAATGCAGTTGCAGTCGCGAAAGAGTAGGGCGCATGATCAAGAGCTTAGGCGTGGCAGAAGCCGAAAGTATTTTGTCAGAGCGCGAAAACATTGAGGTGGCTTGCGAGTTCTGCGGTGCGCAGTATCAATTTGATCCTGTGGACGCAGCCAGCCTCTTTACCCAACCTGAAGCGATACCTCCCACGGGTCCTGCGGTTCACTAGTGGGTATTATTTCAGCAGGTCACTGAAAAGTCTGTGCTCGCATTCTGCGTCGCTGCACAAATCGCAGCGCCAGGCAGTTTTGCCTTGATTCAAACCGTATTGGCTTAATTCCCTTTGAGCCTGCGTGGGTTGCAAGCTGGGCAACGAAAATTTCAAATCAAGAGGCTTATTGAGATTGGAGATGCCTTGGCTGATGGCCAGCAATGCAGCGCTGAGCCTTGCCTGGTCTTGACCGTAAATGACTTTAAAAGGGAGTTGACTTTTCGACATGGCTTGTCGAATGAGATTGTCCACTGGTTCACGCACATGCTCACCATCGCGCTGTAAACCATCTGGCATCCAAGCCACGTCGAGTCCCATGACCAGCGTTAAATCAAATTGGGCTTGTAGTCCAAGGGCCTCCTCGTACAAAGACAGGTCTTTAAATACATAGTCGCTGTAAACGGCGGTCATTAAGGGCGTCGTATCGGCAATGACCCAGCCTTCTTGAATCGAAAAAATTCGCTCGGCTTGTTGCTGCGCAATATGGCGTTGCTCATGAACAGCGGGTGTTCGGCCATTCATTTGGCACCACTCGCGCAGTACTTCGGGAACGTAAACTGCCATCTGCCCTTGCGCCAACAAGGCCTTGGCGATGTGCTGACTCAAGCTGGTTTTGCCAGTACTTTCTGCACCCAACAGCGCAACTCGAATGACCCTATTGCTCATGGCGACGCCAAGCTTGAAGGCCAACGTAACTGAGCACGGCAAAAATGCCATACAGCACGGCCGTCAGCCACAAAGACTTTTCGACCATCAGGCCAACGGTGAGAACATTGACAAGCATCCAGACCCACCAAGTTTCAATTTTCTTGCGACCCAATAAATATTGACCCAACAAACTCAGTGCCGTGACCAAGCCATCCCAAACGGCCACATCACTGTCTGTGTAGCGATGCAGGAAAAATGACAATGAAGGCCAAGCC
The DNA here is from genome assembly GCA_044233865.1 of Limnohabitans sp. Classification (GTDB taxonomy): domain Bacteria; phylum Pseudomonadota; class Gammaproteobacteria; order Burkholderiales; family Burkholderiaceae_C; genus Limnohabitans_A. The sequence continues at coordinate 21,428 of JBIIJK010000017.1, read as the reverse complement.
AACAAGGTGGCAATGAAGGCAACGCGTCGCTCAGAAGCCTGTAAGCCACTCACGTGAAGCTTAGCTTTTGCCATTGGCGCTGGGCTTGCATCTGCATCAGTCTCTGTCGGGGTTAATGCGTTGCCTCTAAGCCACTGTTGCCAACCCCAAGCCGCTGTCAGTACGAACATGATTTGCAAACAGGCTTCACCATAAAGTTGGTTATTCCAGAAGACAGAGCCATACAGGAGAGAGCTCAGAATGGCCAGAGGCCATCCCCAGTGAATTTCTTTGATGTTGCAATAAACCATTGCCAACGACAAAACGAAGCCGGCCAATTCGACCGGATTGATCATTTTTCGATTTGAACAAAAATCTCGTTGGCCTTGACCATGCCGAGTTCATGGCGGGCCCGCTCTTCAACCGTGTTCAAACCTTCTTTGAGGTCGTTCACTTCAGAGTTGAGTTGACCATTGATGCGCTTGGCCTTGGCATTCAACTCATTTTGCTCTTGAATTTTGTACTCAAGGTCGATGACCGTGAGCACACTGCCTTTGCCAAGCCAAATCTGCCCCTGCAACATAAGCAGCAGAGCAATCAAGGCGGCTGGCAATAGGCGGTTGTCCATGAGCATCGAATAAGGCTATCTTGAAATATTAGCGCAAATTGTAAAACGCTGAACGGCCTGGGTACTCTGCTACGTCACCCAAGTCTTCCTCAATGCGCAGCAGTTGGTTGTACTTGGCCATGCGGTCGCTTCGGCTCAAGGAGCCTGTTTTGATTTGACCTGCGTTCAAGCCCACCGCAATGTCGGCAATGGTGGAGTCTTCTGTTTCGCCAGAGCGGTGGCTGATAACGGCGGTGTAGCCGGCGCGCTTGGCCATTTCAATGGCGGCAAAGGTTTCGGTCAGGGTGCCAATTTGGTTGATCTTGATGAGGATCGAATTGGCAATGCCTTTGTCGATGCCTTCTTTCAAAATCTTGGTGTTGGTCACAAACAAATCGTCGCCCACAATTTGAACTTTTTGTCCCAAACGTTCTGTGAGCAATTTCCAACCGTCCCAGTCGCCTTCGGCCATGCCGTCTTCAATGCTGATGATGGGGTATTTGTCGACCCAAGTGGCCATCATGTCGATCCATTGCTCGCCTGTTAAGGACAAGCTTTCGCCTTCAAGTTCGTACTTGCCATCTTTGTAAAACTCGCTGGCAGCGCAGTCTAGGCCAATGGCAATTTGCTCGCCAGCGGTGTAACCTGCTGCGCTGATGGCGTCCAATATCATTTGAATGGCAGCTTCATGCCCGGGCACGTTGGGGGCAAAGCCACCTTCGTCACCCACAGCCACACTCATGCCTTTGTCGTGAATGATTTTCTTCAAAGCATGAAACACTTCTGCCCCATAACGCACAGCCTCGCGGAAGCTAGGCGCGCCCACAGGAATGATCATGAACTCTTGCAAGTCAAGGTTGTTGTTGGCGTGGGCGCCGCCGTTGATGACATTCATCATGGGCACGGGCAATTGGCAAGCGTTCATGCCGCCAAAGTAACGGTACAAAGGCAAGCCAGATTCTTCAGCAGCGGCGCGGGCCACTGCCATGGAGACAGCCAACATGGCATTGGCACCCAAGCGGCTTTTGTTCTCGGTGCCGTCTAAGTCGATCAAGGTCTTGTCGAGAAAGGACTGCTCGGAGGCATCCAAGCCCAAAACGGCTTCAGAAATTTCGGTGTTAATGTGCTCAACCGCTTTTAAGACACCTTTGCCAAGGTAACGGCTTTGATCGCCATCTCGCAATTCAATGGCTTCGCGGCTGCCCGTAGAGGCGCCAGAAGGCACCGCAGCACGGCCCATCACGCCGGACTCTAACAACACATCGCATTCAACGGTGGGGTTGCCGCGGCTGTCTAATATTTCACGGCCCACAATGTCAACAATCGCACTCATTTTGACTTCTCTCTTAAATAAAAATATTTTCTAAAAACGGATTCTTTTTGGTCACAGCATCGAGCTCAAGCAGTGTTTCCAGCAAGGCTTTCATGTGATGCAAGGGCACCGCATTGGGGCCGTCAGACATGGCCACGGCTGGGTTGGGGTGTGTTTCCATGAACAAGCCGGCCACTCCCACAGCCACAGCCGCACGCGACAACACAGGCACCATCTCGCGCATGCCACCAGAACTGGTGCCTTGACCGCCCGGTAACTGAACAGAGTGAGTGGCGTCGAACACCACGGGAGCGCCCGTTTCACGCATGATGGCCAAGCTGCGCATGTCGGACACCAAGTTGTTGTAGCCAAAGCTGGCGCCGCGCTCACAGGCCATGAAATTGTCTTCGGGCAGGCCGGCATCGCGCGCTGCTGCACGGGCTTTGTCAATGACGTTCTTCATGTCGTGAGGGGCCAAGAACTGGCCCTTCTTGATGTTGACGGGCTTGCCCGATTGGGCCACGGCGCGAATGAAGTCGGTCTGGCGACATAAGAAAGCTGGCGTTTGCAAGACATCAACCACGGCAGCTACTGTAGGGATGTCGGCTTCGGTGTGAACATCGGTGAGGATGGGGACGTGCAATTCGCGTTTGACCTTGGCCAAAATTTCCAAACCTTTTTCCATGCCCGGGCCGCGAAAAGTGCTACCCGAAGAACGGTTGGCCTTGTCGTAGCTGCTCTTGAAAATGAACGGAATGCCCAGAGCAGATGTGATTTCCTTCAAGGTGCCCGCGGTGTCCATTTGTAATTGCTCAGACTCAATGACACAAGGGCCAGCAATCAAAAAGAAGCGATGGCCAAGGCCAACATTAAATCCGCAAAGTTTCATGGTGTTCCTGGTATCTTGCTAAGTTGACGCGGAGAATTAAGCCACGGCTTTCAATTGCTTTGCGCCTTGTTGGTGATCGATCGATGCTTTGATAAAAGCATTGAACAAAGGGTGGCCATCCCATGGAGTTGATTTGAATTCAGGATGAAACTGCACGCCAACAAACCAAGGGTGAACGGAAGTGGGAAGCTCCACGATTTCAGTCAGTTGCTCACGTTGAGTGAGGGCCGAGATGACCAAGCCTGCTTTGCGCAGTGTGTCCAAATAATTCACATTGGCTTCATAGCGGTGGCGATGACGCTCGGTAACCACAGGGCCATAAATTTGATGCGCCAAGGTGTCTGAGGATACGTCAGAGCTTTGAGCGCCCAATCGCATGGTGCCGCCCAAATCGGATTGAGCATCGCGAACTTGAATGGTGCCGTCGGCATCTTTCCATTCGTTGATGAGCGCAATGACGGGGAAGGGTGTGTCGGGCTCAAACTCGGTGCTGTTGGCGTCATGCATGTCAGCGACATTGCGCGCATACTCAATGGTGGCCACTTGCATCCCTAAGCAAATGCCAAGGTAAGGCACTTTGCCTTCACGGGCAAAACGTGCGGTTTGAATTTTGCCTTCGATGCCGCGCTTGCCAAAACCGCCGGGCACCAAGATGCCATCAAATTTAGCCAGTTGCGCCACTGTTTCTGGGGTGATGGTTTCAGAGTCGATGTGCTCTATTTTGACGCGCACATGGTTGCGCATACCGGCATGGCGCAAAGCCTCATTGACCGACTTGTAGCTGTCAGACAGCTCGACATATTTGCCCACCATGGCAATGCTCACTTCGCCTTGAGGGTGCTCGGTTTCATAGACCAAGTCGTCCCAGCGTTTGAGGTTGGCAGGCTGTGTGTTGATGTGCAAGCGATCACAGATGAGGGCGTCTAGCCCTTGTTCGTGCAAGACACGCGGCACTTTGTAGATGGTGTCGACATCGGGCATGGAAATGACACCCCATGTTTGGACATTGGTGAAGAGAGAAATTTTGTCTTTCTCATCGTCGGGAATCATGCGGTCGGCACGGCACAACAAGGCATCGGGTTGAATGCCAATTTCGCGCAATTTTTGGACGGTGTGCTGTGTGGGCTTGGTTTTGAGTTCGCCAGCTGCCGCAATCCAAGGCACATAGGTGAGGTGCACAAAGGCTGCATTGTTGGGGCCTAAGCGCAAGCTAAGCTGTCGAACCGCCTCGAGGAAGGGCAAGGACTCAATATCGCCCACGGTACCGCCAATTTCCACGATGGCCACATCGACAGCTTCGGGGGTGTCAAAACCAGCGCCGCGTTTGATGAAGTCTTGTATTTCGTTGGTGATGTGCGGAATGACCTGAACCGTTTTGCCCAAGTAATCACCGCGACGTTCTTTTTCAAGCACGCTCTTGTAAATCTGGCCCGTGGTGAAGTTGTTGGCCTTCTTCATTCGGGTGTTGATGAAGCGCTCGTAGTGTCCCAAGTCGAGGTCGGTCTCTGCGCCATCGTCTGTGACAAACACTTCGCCGTGTTGAAACGGTGACATGGTGCCGGGGTCGACGTTGATGTAGGGATCTAGTTTGATGAGGGTGACTGAGAGGCCGCGCGATTCTAAGATTGCGGCAAGCGAGGCAGAAGCGATTCCCTTCCCGAGGGAAGACACCACACCACCAGTGACGAAGACGAATTTGGTCATGTCCAGGACGAGATGCAAAGCACCCGGGAGATGGAAAACGAGATTATAAAGGTCTCACGATCTGCTACATTGCCAAACATGAACGATTTGCACGGAAAACGCATTGTTTTAGGACTCACTGGCGGCATTGCCTGCTACAAGGCGGCCGAGTTGTGTCGTTCCTTGGTGAAAGTGGGCGCCAAGGTGCAGGTGGTCATGACCGAATCAGCCGCGCAGTTCATCACCCCCGTCACCATGCAAGCCTTGTCGGGTCAGCCTGTTTTTACCTCGCAGTGGGATGCGCGCGAGGGCAATAACATGGCCCACATCAATTTAAGCCGCGATGCCGACGCCATCGTGATTGCACCTGCCAGTGCCGATTTCATGGCCAAACTCATCCATGGCAAGGCCGATGAATTGCTCAGCCTCATGTGTTTGGCCCGGCCCATTCAAACGGTACCCCTGATTGTGGCGCCTGCCATGAACCGAGAAATGTGGGCCCACCCAGCCACACAGCGAAATGTGGCCCAACTCAAGGCCGATGGCGCGCATGTGTTGAACGTAGGTCAGGGCGATCAGGCCTGCGGTGAAACGGGTGATGGCCGCATGCTTGAAGCCGAGGAAATTGTGGATGAACTGCTTTCCTTTTGGACTCCCAAAGTGCTTCAAGGCCAGCATGTGCTCATTACAGCCGGCCCCACCTATGAAGCCATCGACCCGGTTCGAGGCATCACCAATTTGTCGAGCGGCAAAATGGGTTTTGCCATTGCCAAGGCTGCCTACCATGCGGGCGCCAAAGTCTCGCTCATTGCCGGGCCTGTGAGTTTGTCTACGCCCCGTGGCATCCAACGGGTCGATGTTTTGTCGGCCATGCAAATGCGCGACGCCGTGCAATTGGCCGTTCAATCGGCTACGATTTTTATTTCTGCCGCAGCCGTTGCTGACTGGCGACCCGACCATGCGGCTGATCACAAAATTAAAAAAGATGGCTCGGGCGACACCCCTGAATTAAGTTTTGTCGAAAACCCAGACATTTTGGCCGCTGTTGCCAGATCGGCTCGGGCGCAAAGTGGCGATTTATTTTGCGTGGGCTTTGCAGCGGAAAGCCATGATTTGCTGGCCCAAGCCACAGCCAAAAGGGTGCGCAAAGATGTACCTTTGTTGGTGGGCAACATTGGCCCGTCTACATTTGGACAAGACGATAACGCTTTGTTGCTGGTTGATGCAAAGGGTGCCAAAGAAATGCCGCGCGACACCAAGACGCATCTGGCGCAAGACTTGGTGAAAGAAATAGCCAGCCGAATTGGCAATAACCACTCACGCAATTAAGCCGATTCAAGCACTGACCTCTCCCTTAATTTGGATCTCACGACGATGAATGTTGACTTGAAAATTTTGGATGCCCGCATGGCCGATCAATTGCCAGCTTACGCCACACCGGGCAGTGCGGGTCTGGATTTGCGGGCTTGTTTGGATGCCCCCATCACTCTGCAACCCAACGCATGGCAGCTGATTTCCACAGGGCTTTCTGTGTACATCAAAGACCCTGCTTATGCCGCTATGCTCTTGCCCCGCTCTGGCTTGGGGCACAAGCACGGCATTGTGTTGGGTAATTTGGTGGGCTTGATCGACAGCGATTACCAGGGGCCGCTCATGGTCAGTTGCTGGAATCGAAGTCAAGAGGCCTTCACCATTCAACCTATGGAGCGGATTGCACAAATGGTTATCGTGCCTGTGGTGCAGGCCACATTCAAGGTGGTTACAGAGTTTGATGCACCCAGCGAACGTGGTGAAGGTGGATATGGATCAACTGGCAAGGGGTGAGGCCCAAGGCCCTTTGCTCAGTGAAGCTCAGTGAAGCAAACCGCCAGCCGATCCAGGTGTGTCGCCTAGTTCAATTTTGAAAAACCCAGTTCCGCAGGTGCCAGCTTCTTGCTCTTGGTCTGTGGCCAAGCGCACATGATTGACCTTGAGGCTAATGCGCAAAGCGATGCCTGACAATGGATGGTTGCCATCTAGCACCACGTGATCGGGATAAATTTCGGTGATGGTGTAAAGCACATTGCGCGGGGCATCTGGGTTGCAGCCAGCAGGCAAAGCGTTGCCCTCGATGGTGAGGCCTTCCTGAATGTCCTTGGGGAAGAGCGCGCGGGGTTCTAAGAAAAGCAAGTTCTCGTCAAAATCTCCGAATGCATCTTCGGGTTCGAGGTGTAAATCGACTTTGGCACCCACGGCATGGCCCTGAAGCGCTTCTTCTATTTTGGGCAACAAATCATGACCACCCAGGTAGAAGGCAACCGGCTCATCGAGCTCGTCTAAAACTTCGCCCAAAGTATCTTTGAGCGTCCAGGTCAGTTCGACCACACATTGAGAAGTAATATCCATCTGAGAATTGTCGCAGTTTTGAAATCGTTTTTGAATTGAATGTGATGCAAAAAAATACACCCTTGATCTTGTTGGCGGGATTGACCCCTGCCCAATTTATGAGACGCCATTGGCAGAAGAAACCATTGCTCATACGGCAAGCCATCCCGGGCATGAAGCCCTTGATCGACCGATCGGCCCTGTTGGACATGGTTGAAAGCGAGGAGGTTGAGTCGCGTCACATTGTTAGAAAAGGTGAGAAATGGACCTTGAAAAAAGGTCCGATGAGCCGGAAAAGTTTGCCCTCCATGAAAACACCCGACTGGACGGTGCTCATCCAAGGTGTGGACCTTCACAACGATGCGGTTCATGCCCTTTTGCAGCAATTTCGATTTGTGCCCGATGCGCGCTTGGACGATCTGATGATCAGTTATGCCACGGAGGGCGGCGGTGTGGGGCCCCATTTCGACAGCTACGACGTGTTTCTTTTGCAGGCGCATGGTCAGCGCAAGTGGCGAATTGGGCGACAAAAAAAGTTTGAATTGCAAGAAGGAGTGCCCCTCAAAATTTTGAAAGCATTCAAACCCGAAGCTGAATTTGTACTCAACCCTGGTGACATGCTTTATTTGCCCCCGGGATATGCCCACGATGGCACGGCTGTGGGTGAGTGCATGACTTACTCCATTGGCTTCAAGGTGCCTCGAAGTGCCGAGTTGGCCAGTGAGTTGTTGATGGGCTTGTCAGAGGAGATGGCTGAAAATGCAGGCTCAAGTTTGGATGCGATTTACCAAGACCCCAGTCAAACAGCCGCTATCAAGGACGCTGCTATTCCCGCGGCGCTGCAAAAATTTGCTTCGCAAGCAGTTGCCAAAGCGCTCAAAGATCCCCAAGTTTTGAACTGTTTGTTGGGTGAAACACTCACAGAGCCCAAACCCAATGTGTGGTTCGATCCTCCAGATCAGGACCTGTTAAGTGCCTTTGCATGGCCATGTGATGTGCACCTAGATCGAAGAACCAAAATGTTGTTTGACGCCAAGCACATCTTTATCAATGGTGAAAGTTTCAGGGCGGCTGGAAGGGACGCCAAGCTGCTTCAAAAGTTGGCCAATGAGAAGTTCTTGAATGCCAAAGAGGCATCGGGTTTGACCGAGGCGGCGGCTCAATTGATGAAGGCCTGGTGGGAAGAAGGCTGGTGGCACCCATCTGACTTGATCGAAAATGATGTGAGACGTTTAAAGCTATAATCGAAGGCTGGATGGCAAGAGCTCGAGTGCTTGCTATTCTGTCAACAGGCTTTTTCTAAACCTGATGACAATTTCCCGGAAATTGTTTTTTACTAACTTTAAGGATAATAATCATGACCAAGTCCCTCGTTTTGGCTGCCGTGATCGCTGCTGCTGCTTTGGCCGCCTGCGGTAAAAAAGAAGAAGCTGCTCCAGCACCCGCGCCAGCGCCAGCTGCTGCACCAGCCGCTCCTGCAGCGCCTGCTGCCGATGCTAAGCCAGCTGATGCTGCTGCTCCTGCAGCTGCTGCTCCAGCTGCAGCACCTGCTGCACCAGCAGAAGCGCCTAAGAAGTAATTCTTGGCAGTCAAAGAAAAACCCCGCTTTGCGGGGTTTTTTTTCGCCCAGACTTTGTGAGTCTGAAAAAGTGCTTGGGCTTATTTGATTTCGTCAGCCAACAGTTTGATGATTTTGTCTGCATTGGCCGAGGTTTCGGGAATGCCATCAGCGCCCTGAACCATGACCGTTGAAACGTCGCCCTTGCTGGTCACAGCAATGCGGTATTTGGCCAGTGTTGGAATAACTTTGTCGCTGGTAAACAGCTTGGCAAAGAAGCCTGGTTCTTTGCCCGTGGTGCCGGGCGGTGCGTAACGCACAAAGAACACACCTTGTGCGCGATCACGGTCTTCTACTGTAAATCCAGTTCGATCAATGGCCACACCGACGCGTCGCCATGCGCGTTCAAAACCGTCCTTGATTTCGATGGCAGGCAGATTGTTCTGCTTGATCACCTTTACATCTGCTGGCATGGCTGTGCCAGACGATGCTGTTGTGGCTAAGTTGGCCGGACTGACTGAAGCAGCATTGGCTGAAATGCTTTGGCCGCCCAATCTCATCATCAGACGGCGCAGAAATTCAATTTCCAATTCCGGATCGGCTGCACGGGGCGACCAAACTGTTGAATCTTTCAGGGTACTGGTATAAATTTCAGCCAAGCCGCGATGGGTGATGGTGATTTCCAAACCATTGGCAGTTCTCTCAATGCGGGTGCGAAAGCGATCACGTTCGCCAGTGGAGTAGAGCGAGTCAAACACTTTGCCAACGGCTTTTCGCAAAAAGTCTTGTGGCAATTTAGCGCGATTTTCGGCCCAGTCAGTTTCCATGATGCCCAACTCGGGTTGATCAAGGCTGAGAACAAAACCATTGTCTTTCCAGAATTCACGCAATGGCTCCCAGACTGAATCGGCGCTTCTGTTGATGAGCAAATAACGCTGAGTGCCAGTGCGCACAATGCGAGCTTCGCCAGCTTGATTGGCTGCTGTGCCAGCATCGAGAGCGACTCTGGTGGGTGCACCTGTTGCTGCTGCACTTGCCAATGCGCTGTTCGAGCCAGCGACTTGATACCGAGAGTCGCGCCTCAACTGTGTGAGATCTGGTGGGACTGAAAGTGTCGGTGCTTGGCTGGCACTTTTGTAATCAATTTTGCTTTCGTCTAAAGTAGAGCAGCCGGATAAAAGGCAGGTAAGGGCGGCGGCACAAGCCATTGCATTTAAGTTACGAGCAGAAGGGGCAAATCGATTCACGGGTGAGTCCTTAAATAAGTCCGCTGGCACGCAACGCGGCTTCAACCACGGGCTGCTGAGATTTTGAGAGTTCGGTCATGGGTAAGCGCAAAGTACCACCGCAGAGCCCCATTCGGGCCATGGCCCATTTAACAGGAATGGGGTTGGCTTCTACAAATAAATTCTTGTGCATGGGCATCAATTTAAATTGAATTTCCATCGCTTTTTGAACATGACCCGCCATGGCGGCGACACACAACTCATGCATCAAACGGGGCGCCACATTGGCTGTCACACTGACGTTTCCTTTACCGCCACACAGCATGAGTGCCACAGCGCTTGGATCATCACCCGAATAGACAGCGAATTCTTTGGGTAAATCGCGAATGAGCCACTGTGCGCGTTCAATGTTGCCAGTGGCTTCTTTGATGCCCACAATGCTTGGTACTTGCGCCAAACGCAGTACAGTTTCATGCTGCATATCGGCAACAGATCGGCCAGGCACGTTGTACAAAATGACGGGCAAATCGGGCACCGCTTCTGCGATGGCCTTGAAGTGTTGGTACAAGCCTTCTTGGGTGGGCTTGTTGTAATACGGCACGACTTGCAGTTGACAATCGGCGCCAACACTTTTCGCAAACTTGGCCAACTCGATGGCTTCGGCGGTGGAGTTGGCGCCACAACCGGCCATGATGGGCACGCGGCCTTTTGCTTGTTCAACCGACACCCGAATGATTTCTCGGTGCTCTTCAACATTGACAGTGGGCGACTCGCCAGTTGTGCCTACCACGCCAATGCAATCTGTACCCTCGGCAATGTGCCAATCGATCAGTTTTCGCAGGCTGGCGTAATCGACAGAGCCGTCCTCCAACATGGGGGTAACCAAGGCGGGAATGCTGCCGGTGATGGGTTGAAAAGTTTTCGTCATGGCGAATGAAATGGTCAACAAATGATCATTCTAACGACTGCTAAGCCAAAACGGATGCGGCAAGTCATTGACTTTCTGCGCGGCCACAATGCGTTGAACACATTTAGCGGGTTGATCCCAATACCCATCTTCATAGGCAATGACATGCAGCTGGGCACACGTTTGAAGCAATTCTCCTGGCTTGAGCAAGAAGTCGGGACGAGAAGGTTTGCCAAACTTTTCATGACCCAAAGCGAAAGTTTCGTAAATTAAGAGCCCTTTTGGCGCCAAGGATTCCAAAATGCGCGGCATCAGTGGCCGCCATAAGTAATTGGTCACGACCACCACATCAAAGGTCTGTCCGCTTAAGGGCCAAGGGCCTTCTTCTATGTCAGCGTCAATGACCTTGCCGTAGGAAGAAGCTTCAGCTAAGGCCTCGGCAGAGCGGTCTATGCCTGTGCAAAGGTGACCGAGGCTTTGAAAGTACTTCATGTGCCTGCCTGCGCCACAAGCTAGGTCCAAAACCTGACTTTGAGGCTTGGCCAAGTGCGACCATCGCTGAACCCAAAGGGAAGGGGCTTCTGTGCCGTGCATCGTCTCAATACTCCTGATGAATCTGGTTTGCTGGAAAGCTGCGTGCCACGCATGATGCCCGATTGTGAAGTTAAATGCCCAATTGGACTGTAAATTTATCCAGTACTTTGTTTGAATTCACACTACAATCTGCGCCCATGGCTACATCTACCACTGCAAAAGCAAATCCAGAATATGGCGAAGGCTCCATTCGAGTCCTCAAAGGCTTAGAGCCCGTTAAGCAACGACCGGGCATGTACACCCGAACCGATAACCCATTGCACGTGATCCAAGAGGTGCTAGACAACGCAGCCGACGAAGCGCTGGCGGGTCATGGAAAGAAAATCAAAGTCACCCTTCATGCCGATGGCTCGGTCAGTATTGAAGACGATGGTCGCGGTATTCCGTTCGGGCTGCACCCTGAAGAAAAAGCCCCAGTCATTGAGTTGGTGTTCACGCGATTGCATGCGGGCGGCAAGTTCGACAAGGGCAAAGGTGGTGCTTATAGTTTTTCAGGCGGCCTGCATGGCGTGGGTGTGAGTGTCACCAATGCACTGGCCAAGCGTTTGGAGGCCATCAGCTACCGTGAAGGTCAAGTGGCTGCGTTGGCGTTTTCTGGCGGCGATGTGATTGAGCAACTCGTCACGCGCAAAGCCGGTGAAGGCGATCGCAAGCAGGGCACCACCGTGCGTGTGTGGCCCGATGCCAAGTATTTTGAATCGAGTGTCTTGCCCATGACCGAGCTCACGCATTTGCTGCGAAGCAAGGCGGTGCTCATGCCAGGCGTCACAGTGACCTTGTTCAACGAAAAAACCAAAGAGACCCAAACTTGGCAATACAAAGCCGGACTGCGCGATTACCTCATGCAAACTTTGAATGGCGATCCCGTCATTCCTTTGTTTGAAAATGAAGGCTTTGCAGACAGCAACCACGACAGCTTTGCAGAAGGTGAAGGCGCCAGTTGGGCGGTGGCATTTACAGAAGATGGTCAGCCTGTTCGCGAAAGCTATGTCAACCTCATTCCCACCACCGCAGGCGGCACGCACGACAGCGGTTTGCGTGATGGCTTGTTCACCGCGGTCAAGAGCTTCATTGAACTTCACAGCTTGCTGCCCAAGGGTGTCAAGCTCATGCCCGAAGACGTGTTTGCGCGCGCCAGTTTTGTGTTGTCTGCCAAAGTCCTCGACCCGCAATTTCAAGGTCAAATCAAAGAGCGTTTGAATTCGCGCGATGCCGTGCGTTTGGTGTCTAGCTTTGTTCGCCCCAGCCTAGAGTTGTGGCTGAACGAGCATGTGGAATACGGCAAGAAGCTGGCTGAGTTGGCTATCAAGGCGGCGCAGCATCGTCAAAAAGCCGGCCAAAAAGTTGAGAAGCGCAAGAGTTCAGGCGTGGCGGTATTGCCCGGCAAACTGACAGATTGTGAAAGCAAAGACATTGCACACAACGAAGTGTTTTTGGTCGAAGGCGACTCGGCGGGTGGCAGTGCCAAAATGGGCCGTGACAAAGAGTGTCAAGCCATTCTGCCTTTGCGCGGCAAGGTACTCAACACTTGGGAAGTTGATCGCGATCGATTGTTTGCCAACAATGAAATTCATGACATCTCGGTGGCCATTGGCGTTGATCCGCATGGCCCCAACGACTCCCCCGATTTGTCGGGTTTGCGTTACGGCAAGATTTGCATCTTGAGCGATGCCGATGTGGATGGTTCGCACATTCAAGTCTTGCTCTTGACACTGTTTTTCCGCCACTTTCCCAAGCTCATTGAAACGGGCAATGTGTTTGTCGCCCGCCCACCTCTGTTCCGTGTAGATGCACCGGCGCGTGGAAAAAAACCAGCGGCCAAGATGTATGCACTTGACGATGGCGAGTTACAAAGTATCTTGGACAAGCTGCGCAAAGATGGTGTTCGTGAAGGTGCATGGAGCATCAGCCGATTCAAAGGCTTGGGTGAGATGAATGCAGAGCAACTGTGGGAAACCACGCTCAATCCAGATACACGTCGTTTGCTGCCTGTTCAACTAGGCACCCTAGACTTTGCACAAACCGAAAGTTTGATCACCCAATTGATGGGCAAGGGCGAAGCGGCAGCGCGCCGCGAACTCATGGAATTGCATGGTGATGACATTGAAGTTGACATCTAAGTGCTCAGTCAATGCCTTCCTGAATTGCTTAGATTTGAAATGATCCCAACATGAACGATCAACCGACCTTAGACCTTCAAAACAGCGAGTCCGATGACTCTCTGAATTTGGCCACTTATGCGCAGCGCGCCTACCTTGAATATGCATTGAGCGTGGTCAAAGGCCGTGCCTTGCCGGATGTGTGCGATGGTCAAAAACCAGTCCAGCGGCGCATTTTGTATTCCATGTCGCGCATGGGTTTGGGCTTTTCGGGCGCTACGGGTGCCAAGCCGGTTAAAAGTGCGCGCGTGGTAGGTGATGTGCTGGGCCGCTTCCACCCTCACGGCGACCAAGCTGCATACGATGCACTGGTGCGCATGGCGCAAGACTTCAGCCAGCGCTACCCACTCATTGATGGCCAAGGTAACTTTGGCAGCCGAGATGGCGATGGCGCAGCGGCTATGCGCTACACAGAAGCACGTCTTTCCAAAATCACCACTTTGTTGTTGGATGAGATAGACCAAGGCACCGTCGACTTTATTCCCAACTACGACGGCTCTACCGAAGAGCCGCGTCAGTTGCCAGCGCGTTTGCCCTTTGTGTTGATGAACGGTGCAAGTGGCATTGCGGTGGGTTTGGCCACTGAAATTCCAAGCCACAATTTGCGTGAAGTGGCCGATGCGTGCGTAGCCCTTATCAAGTCGCCCAAGCTCACCGACGAAGAATTGTTTGTCTTGGTCCCTGGCCCCGACTATCCAGGCGGTGGCCAAATCATCAGTCCGGCCTCCGACATCGCAGATGCCTATCGAACAGGCCGTGGCTCTTTGAAGGTGCGCGCGCGTTGGAAAATTGAAGACATGGCGCGGGGTCAATGGCAATTGGTGGTCACTGAACTGCCCATTGGTGTGAGCTCGCAAAAAGTGCTGGAAGAAATTGAAGAGCTCACCAACCCCAAAGTGAAGGCAGGAAAGAAAGCCCTGAGTGCAGACCAAATGCAACTTAAGGCCAGCATCTTGTCCCTGCTAGACGTAGTGCGCGATGAGTCCAGCAAAGATGCCGCAGTGCGTTTGGTGTTTGAGCCTAAAACCAGCCGCATTGAGCAACAAGAACTTATCACGGCTTTGCTGGCGCACACCAGCTTGGAAACCTCCTCGCCCATCAACATGACCTCGGTGGGCATTGATGGCAAGCCGGTGCAAAAGTCATTGCGCCAAATGTTGCTTGAGTGGATTACTTTCCGCCAACAAACCATTGTTCGCCGCTCTGAGCATCGCTTAGGCAAGGTGATGGACCGCATCCATATTTTGGAAGGCCGTCAGTTGGTGTTGCTCAACATTGACGAAGTGATTGCCATCATTCGCCAAAGCGATGAGCCCAAGCAGGCTTTGATGACTCGTTTCAAACTGAGCGAGCGTCAAGCGGAAGACATCCTTGACATTCGCCTACGCCAACTGGCCCGCTTGGAAGGCATCAAGATTGAGCAAGAGTTGAAAGAACTGCGCACCGAGCAAACACAACTCGAAGAAATTTTGGCCAATCCTTCCGCACTCAAACGCTTGATGGTGAAAGAGATTGAGCAAGATGCCAAAGCATTTGCCGACCCGCGCCGCACACTCATCCAAGAAGAGAAGAAGGCTGTGGCCGAAGTGAAAGTGGTTGACGAACCTGTGACTGTGGTGGTTTCGGAAAAAGGCTGGGTGCGTGCACGCCAAGGTCATGGTCACGACGCTAGCAGTTTTGCATTCAAGGCGGGCGATGGTTTATACGGCGCCTATGAGTGCCGCACTGTTGATACATTGCTGGCTTTTGGCACGGCCCAAAAAGGCAGTGGTCGTGTGTACTCTGTGCCTGTGTCTGCGTTGCCTGGAGCGCGTGGCGATGGCCAGCCTGTGACCACGCTCATTGAACTGGAACCCGGAACTCAGATTGCACATTACTTTGCAGGACCGTCAAACGCCACACTCTTGCTTTCGAGTTCGGGCGGCTATGGTTTCATGGCGACAGTGGACAACATGATCTCGCGTCAAAAAGGCGGCAAAGCTTTTCTCACAGTGGGCGAGGGCGAATCGGTGTGCGCACCATCACATGTGTCAGGCTCAAACGCTACGCCGCAACCAGGCGCTAAAGTGATGCCTGCCGCAACGCATGTTGCCTGCGCTTCCACAGGGGGCCGCATTCTCACTTTTGAAATCAGTGAACTCAAGCTGATGGAGAAGGGGGGGCGTGGATTGATGCTGCTTGATTTGGAAGCCAAAGACACGCTGGCTGGCGCAGCCGCCTACACCCGCAGTGTGAAGCTCACGGGTATTGGCCGCGGCGGCAAAGACCGCGAAGAAACGCTTGAAATTAGAAGTTTGAACAATGCGCGGGCGGCGAGAGCGCGCAAAGGCAAGGCTGCTGATTTGGGCTTCAAGCCCACCCAAATTTCACGCGTTGAATAAAGCAGAGGCTTACCTTTTGGGTGCGAAATGCATGCGAGGCACAAATTGGTAAGTAGAACGCCAGCATGTGGCCAAGAGCTCCTCGGGACCATTCCTGTGGGTTAACTTCTTGCGAAGTCTTGAGACACACACTTGCAAGCGTTTGTTGTTGTAAAAATCTGAGAGGCCCCAGATGGCCATTTCCAAGGCATCGCTGCGCAATGCTTGTTCGGGTGCCATGGCCAATTGCGTCAGCAGAACGGTTTCCATGGCGGTCAGCCCAATGGCATTGTTAGCTGGGCCCGTAAGCAAGGCCCTAACAGGATCGATGGTCCAGCCGGTTTTGAGGGTTTTGGGAAGTCTTGCAGCCAAGCGTTCAATGATGGCGATTAACTCACTGGGGTTAAACGGTTTGCTAATGCAGACGTCAGCCCCCGCTGCAATGGCTGCAATGCGTTCTTGGGGCTCGGTGGCTGGGGCAATCATGACTACACGAACTTCTGGGTGTTTGGCCAATTTGGCTGCATAGGTCAGACTTTGTTCGCCCAGTGTGAAAGCATCTAAAACCACAACATCACTGATTTGGTGGGCGTTTTGTGCGGCTAAGTCGTTCGCGTCTGAATAGTGATGGCATTGAATGCCAGCAGTGTGAAGGTGGGCAAGGACCTGTTCCGCCAAATTAGAGTCTTGTTCGACGAAGCTGACACAGAGTGGTTTCATGGCGGTTTTCCTGTTTAAATGTTTACTTAAGAATTCATAATAATTCTTTTTGTACGCATTTATTAATCAATATTTAAAAATTTTGTAGGTAAAAGTGATTAATTATTTTTGGATAAGGCCATGTCCCCTCTCAAAACTATCAATAATTGCTTTGCCTTGCCATAAACTTGCAAAGATAGACAGTGTGGCAATTTTGTTGAATTAAGCTAATTCGGCGATCAATTCAATCTCGACGCAGGCACCCATGGGCAGTTGAGCAACGCCAAAAGCACTTCGAGCGTGCGCGCCGGCATCGCCAAATACCTGGCCCAATAACTCACTGCAGCCATTGGTCACCAAGTGTTGCTCTGTGAATTCAGATGTTGAATTCACCAGACTCATCACCTTGACGATGCGTTTGACCTTGTTGAGGTCGCCGACAGCAGCATGCAGGGTGCCCAGCAAGTCGATAGCAACCGCTCTGGCTGCAGCTTTGCCTTCTTCGGTTTGAATGTTCTTACCAAATTGCCCCGTCCAAGCTTGGCCGTTCTTTTTAGAAATATGGCCACTCAAAAAAACCAAATTGCCAGTTTGAGCGAAGGGGACATAGGCTGCCGCGGGAGTGGCAACAGGCGGCAAAGTGATTTGCAATTCTTCTAGGCGTTTGTAAATGGACATGTTGAAAAAAATGGGTTAAAGGTTCAAGTTTAAAGCGGCTCCACTGTGACACTGATTCACTTGAACTGCAAGTCAACGTAACAGCGCTTGCATCGAAATAGCAGTTAGTGCCTCCTAAACTAGAAAAAGCCGCGCCATGGTGGGCACAAAGAAAGGCTCTTATGGTGAGGACACTGCCTTGGTGCTTAGCTGCTTGGCTTTTGGGTACGGCACTTCAGTTGCAACAGGCTAGCCTTTGGTCGCTTTCTGTTGTCCTGACTGTTGGCAGTTTGTCCGTCTCAGTTGGCGCGCTCTCATACTTGCTGCGCGCCAACAACTCTCATTTCACAAATTGTCTTTTGGGGGCATTCATTTCGTTTGGGCTGGCTTTGTCGTTTGTCAATGCCCGTTGTCTTTGGCAGGCCCAACACAGACTCGATCCTTTGATAGAGGGCAAAGAACTCATGCTTTCGGGGATCATTGCGTCTTTGCCTCAGCAGAGTTCAAACGGTGTGAGATTCAGGTTTCAAGTTCAATCTGCTTTGGAGTGCAGTGCATCACGCAATGTCGTGGTGCCGGAGTGGATTGATCTTGCTTGGTACGACAGAGAGTCAGTTGATTGGTTGACAGGCCGTCATTGGGCTGAACTCAAAGCAGGCGACACATGGCAGTTCAATGTGCGCCTCAAAACTCCCCATGGCACCCTCAATCCGGGCGGCTTCGATGAGGCTTTGTGGCGATGGGAACAAGGGGTCATGGCCACAGGCTCTGTGCTGACAGGCAAACGCGCTCAAGCGCCTCTAAAGATCAAGACATCATGGCTTTATCCCGTCGCACAAGCTAGGCAATACGTTCGATCAGAAATTGAACAAAAACTGTTGGCGGGAGATGCACAAAGTCGTTCCATGGCTGGCGTGATTTCGGCATTGGTCATGGGTGACCAAGCCGCCATTCAAACTTCGGACTGGGATCTTTTCAGGGCAACGGGTGTCGCGCATTTGATGAGTATTTCGGGTCTGCACATTACCTTGTTTGCATGGGTGATGGCTGGCGCAATTCGAGGACTTTGGCGCTTCTCTGCTGCGCGTGGAAGCCGACTTTGTTTGCGTTGGCCTGCGCCGCATGCAGCTGTCTTGCTAGGTGCCCTGCTGGCCACACTGTATGCGCTGTTCAGTGGCTGGGGCTTGCCCTCGCAAAGGACCGTCATCATGCTTTGGGTACTGAGTTTGCTTCAACTTAGGGGTGTGCGTTGGCCACTTTTTTGGAGCCTTGGTTTGGCTTTTTGGGTGGTGGTGGCTGTTGATCCATGGGCTTTGCTTCAAGCCGGTTTTTGGTTGAGCTTTGTGGCGGTGGGTGTCTTGATGGTCAGCGAATCATCGAAAAATTCTGAGCTAAAAAATTTTGAAGATGATGGCTCTGAAACAGTGCGAAAAAATACGTTTGAGTCAATCGGCCTTCATTGGATGTCCAAAGTATTTCATTCACTGAAGGGCTTGCTGCGAGAGCAATGGGTGGTCACAGTGGCTTTAACCCCGCTTGCTATTTTGTTTTTTGGGCAGGTTTCATGGGTTGGTTTGTTGGCTAATTTGGTGGCTATACCTTGGGTTACTTGGGTGGTCACCCCACTTGCCATTTTGGGCGTATTGGCCTCACCGCTTTGGCTTGTGGCTTCTTGGGCCCTTCAACCCCTGATGGCCATGCTGACGCTCTTGGCCAGTTTACAAGGCAGTGTTTGGCTGTTGCCAACGCCTCCGCTTGTCTTGGCGGTCTTGGCTATTCTGGGTGGCTTGATGTTGTTACAAGCATGGCCATGGAACTTGCGTGCTTGGGGTGTGCTGTTCATGTTGCCAATCTTTCTGTGGCAAGTTCCTAAACCACAGCTTGGTCATTTTGATCTGTGGTTTGCCGATGTGGGACAAGGCAATGCGGTATTGCTCAGAACGGCCAATCATGCCTTGCTTTATGACGCGGGGCCCATGTACTCTGAGACCTCAGATGCAGGGCAGAGGGTGTTGGTGCCTTTGCTAAATCGCTTGGGCGTGAAGTTGGACAGGGTGATGCTTAGCCACCGCGATGCAGATCACACGGGGGGTGCGCCCGCAGTGTTGCGCGCTCACCCCAATGCAGATCTCTGGAGTTCAGTTGAAGTGGGCCACCCATTGGCGAACATTCGCCCTGTGCATGCTTGCATCGCTGGGCAGAAATGGGAGTGGGATGGCGTTCAATTTGAGATGCTGCACCCACTTCTTTCGGATTACAGCAAGTTGGCTGGCGCCAATGGATTGAGCTGTGTGTTGAGGGTGGATGCCAGTCAAATGGCTCAGTCAAACATGGCGCTTAATCGCAACTTGGGAAGTGCCTTGTTGGCCGGCGACATCGAGGCACCTCAAGAGTTGGCTTTGCTTCAAGGCTTGACCTTGCAGCCCGTTGGTGTTTTGCTGGTGCCGCACCATGGCAGCCAAACATCTTCAACAATTGGCTTCATTGAGGCCCTGATGCCTCAATGGGCAGTGGTTCAGGCGGGTTACCGAAATCGTTATGGCCACCCTGCGCCTCGTGTTGTTCAGCGCTACGAATCTCTGGGTGTTCCTTTATCGTTATCCTCGGAGTGTGGTGCTGCCCATTGGCAAAGTAACAAGCCTGAGCAATTGCATTGCGAACGAGAAGTTCGTCGGCGCTATTGGCACACACCTAGAAGGGTAGAACCTAGGGCTGCCGATTAGCCGATTGCAAAGTTGCAACCATGCATTGATTCAGAATTACTTAATCAGCTCGGGTGAGAAAAATCGCGGCAAAAACAGCACGATATCTGGAAACACAATGATGGCCATCAGCACGACCAACATAGGGATCAGCATGATCATGGTGTCTTTGATGGCAAAGCTGATAGGTACTTTGGCAACGGCGCAAGATATCATGAGACACATGCCATAGGGCGGTGTGATGAGGCCAAATGCCAAAGACACAATGCCAACAATGGCAAAGTGCACTGGGTGCATGCCCACAGATTCGGCCAATGGTTGTAAAGTGGTTCCAACAATAATGATGGCCGGTATGGCGTCTAAAAAGCAGCCCACAACCAAAAACGCGCCAGCAATCAATAAGCCGACACCAATGACGCCAAGCTCCCATTCTGTTACGTTGGCCAGCAGTGCTTTAGGAATCTGGTAATAGGCCAACAGCCAGCCAAAGACCGACGCAGTACCGACACAAAATAATGCGACGGAGCTGAGTTTGCCCGTATCCACAATGGCTGCTATGAAGCTTTTCCAATTCATTTCGCGGTAAAAAAGCATGGACAAAACGGCCGCATACAAGACCGCTACAGCTGCAGATTCTGTGGCTGTGAAAAGCCCTACCAATATGCCACCGACAATGATGACGGGTGTCATCATGGCTGGGATAGACACAATGGCTGCCTTGTACATTTCAGTTAAACTGGCGCGAGGATAGACTGGGTAGTTGCGTTTTTTGGCATAGGCATGGACGGTGGCCATTTGGGCCAGTCCAATCAACAAGCCAGGCACAATGCCAGCCAAGTACATTGCACCGATCGATGTAGAAATAACCCCACCCCAGACCACCATCAAGATCGATGGCGGGATGATGACGGCAAGTACGGCAGAAACCGCGGTGATGGCAATCGAGAAAGACAAGTCGTAGCCTTCCTTCACCTGTGCCTCAATGAAAAGCTTGCCCTGACTGGCCGCATCTGCAGTAGATGACCCAGAGATGCCCGCAAAGAAAACCGACAAGATCACATTGATCTGCGCAAGTCCACCAGGAAAATGGCCCACCAACGCGCGCGATAAGCGCATTAATCGTTCTGTGATGCCGCCGCTGTTCATCAAATTGGCGGTAAGGAGAAAGAAGGGCACCGCCAACAAAATGAAGGAGTTGTAGGACTTGAACATTTCATTGAACAAGACCATGGGAGACAATCGGGGTTCCAAAATAAGGACTGGCAAAGCCGCGAGTCCGAGCGCAAAGGCAACGGGGACACGAATTGCCAACAGCAAAAAGAAACTACCAAAGAGAACAAGTGCCGCCATTGAAGGCGATAAAAGTGAAGCGCTCAAATCACGGACCCCTGGTTAGAACTTTCGCTGATGTCACTCGCATTGGAGATGTGATCCAGCATAAAAACAATCCACAAAAAACCAGCAATAGGCCAGGCAATGAAGATCCACCACATGGGCATTTCTGCCAACTCGGAAGTTTGATTCCAGCCAAACTTTGTGAACTCAATGCCCCAGTAAAGAATGACGACAGAAAAAACCAACATGGCCGTTTGACTCAGGCGCAGCAGCACATGGGTTGCGCGAGGTGAAAGCTCTGGCAAAAAATCGACATCAAAGTGAAGACGTTCGCGCACCCCCAATGTAGCGCCGAGCATGATGAGCCAAACAAAAAAGAACCGACTCATCTCTTCGG
>JBIIJK010000084.1:0-6626 GCA_044233865.1 Limnohabitans sp. | reverse complement strand
AGCACATGGGTTGCGCGAGGTGAAAGCTCTGGCAAAAAATCGACATCAAAGTGAAGACGTTCGCGCACCCCCAATGTAGCGCCGAGCATGATGAGCCAAACAAAAAAGAACCGACTCATCTCTTCGGTCCACATGTACCGTGGAATCAATTCGGTGAATCGGGAAAAGATTTGTAGGCTGACCGGGATGATCAGAAGCAACACGGTCGTGATGAGCAAAAAATGAAGCAGTCTATCGATCAAAGAAAGGATTTTTTGCATTGGCATTCCAGAGATTTAAAAACAACGGGCAACCCGAGGTTGCCCGTTCTCCCTCATTCAGTTTTATTTCAAACTGTTGATTTTGGCGAAGATTGCATCGGCACCCACTTCTTTGGCGTAGGCAGCCATGACAGGGTCAACCAATTTTTGCATTTCAGCACGCTGTGTAAAAGGCACTTGTTTTAATTTACCTTCTTTGGCGTATTTATCCAGTTTGGCCTGATCTTCAGAGGACTCAATTTGACGACCATAAGCACCAGCTTCTTTACCAGCCTTGATGATTGCAGCTTGTAAATCTGCAGGTAATTTCTTCAAAGTCTTGACTGAAAAGCAAAGTGGGCGAATGGTAATTGCATGGCGTGTCATCAAGATGCTAGGGGCCACTTCGTAAAACTTCATAGCTTCAACACCTGCCGCTTCATTTTCGCCAGCATTGATCACGCCGTTTTGAATGGCGTTATAGACCTCGTTGTAAGCAATGACGGTGGGCGCCATGCCCACAGCGGAAAAGGTGCGGCTCCAGATGGGTGCACCTTGAACGCGTACTTTCAGATTTTTGAGATCGTTCAAATTGCCGGCAGCTTTGTTTGAGAAAATATTGCGAACACCGCCGCCCGCATAGCCAATCAAACGGACTTCGGCTTTTTGCTCGACTTCATCAGCAATCGGCTTGAGCAAGTCTTGGTCAAGCACTTTATTCCAGTGAGCCAGATCGCTGAACAAAAAGGGCGCGTCGATAAATGGTGCTGCTTTAGAAAAAGTAGACATGTGGGCAGGCGAAACAATGGCGTAATCAACGGCTTTACCCTGATTCATGTAAGCGAAGTAATCTTTTTCGAGACCCAATTCGCTGTTTTTATGCAGTACAAAATTGACCGGCTTGCCGTAATATTTTTTGACCAATTCTTCAAACTTAACCATGGCTTTGGTAAAAGCGTGGTCGTCACCAAATTGGGACGCGCCATGAAGCGTAATAGGGGCTTGCTGCGCGTACGCGCTTAAAGCCATGACCGAAGAAAAAACCACGCCAAGCAGAGGCTTCAAAAATTTCATGTCCATGTCTCCTGATAAGTTTTGATCACAACACCGAGTAGTGGTTGCTCCTTAAACTTTAGGTTAAAGTCGTCCAAAAGCTCTTGGGGTAAACCATGGTTTCCGAATTAATCAGGCATCCCATTTTTTTAACAACACAAGAAAGCAAAATATGAAGCACATCGGTTTTATTGGCGCATCAGGTTTGATGGGGCACGGCATTGCCAAGAATTTGCTGGCCAAAGGTTTCCAAGTTTCTTTGACTGCGCACTCTAAGCAAGAGCCATTGAAGGACCTGCTCGCCGCAGGGGCAAAGCTTGTGGGCTGTCACGCCGATTTGTCTGCGTGTGATGCGGTCATCATTTGTGTCACCGGCACACCTCAGGTCGAAGCTGCTCTTGAAGGTCCCCAAGGAATTTTGAGCAGAGCTCGTGTCGGACTATTGGTTGTGGATGCATCTACCAGCGAACCCGATTCAACACGCCGACTGGCTGCCCGCTGCAATGGTGCTGGTATGACTTTGGTTGACGCGCCATTAGCGCGATCGCCTGTCGAGGCTGAGGAAGGTCGACTAAACACCATGGTGGGCGCTTCCCCTGCGGTTTTTGCACAGCTTGAGCCAGTCTTCAAGGCGTATTGTGAAAATATTTTTCACGTCGGTGAAACTGGCGCGGCCCATGTCATCAAGCTGTTGAACAACTTTCTGGGTCAAGCCATTACTACCGCTGCGGCTGAAGCCTTCGCGGTAGGAGCCAAAGCAGGTATCGATGTGAACCAATTGGTTCGCGTGGTGTCGGCAGGTGCCGTCAATTCTGGTTTATTTCAAGCCATGGCCAAAACGCTCGAGGGTGACTACACCGGTTTGAAGTTCGAGTTGAACAACGCGTCAAAAGATTTGCGCTACTACGTTCATCTGACTGAAAGTGTGAAAGCGCCTTCGCTGGTTGGTACAAGCGTGCATCAAAGCCTGATAACCGCTTGCGCGCTGGGTTATGGGCAAGAATTGGTGCCTTCGCTGGTCAAAGCGCAGGCGAAAATTAACCATGTCAAAATTGGTAACGCTAGCTGACATGACATCCAAAATGGTCATAGCGCTGGTGGGTTTGGGCTCTGGCGCTTTGCCGCACTTGCGCAGCTTGCAAGATCTTAAGGACCGCGTTGAATTGCGATATGCGTTTGCGCGACAACCACGTGCTGATCGAATTCAAGCTTATACGGGGCCAGTCCATTTGACTGACTCGCTTGAACTCATTTTGCAAGACCCTGAGGTTCATGCTGTCATTGTTGCTACCCCCGCGTCTACACATCTGGATATTTGTCAGCGTTGCTTTGCTGCTGGAAAGCACGTCTTGCTAGAAAAGCCTCTTGAGCTTAATTTGGAGAGATCTACACAATTGGTTGAATTGGCAGCTCAGTCCGGTCTTCAGCTGGGGGTGGTTCTGCAGCATCGCTTTCGTGAAGCGTCGCAAGTTTTGCACAAGTTGCTGATTGATGGCCGTTTGGGTGAGGTACAGGCTGCATCCATTCGAGTGCCTTGGTGGCGTTCACAAGCTTATTACAACGAGCCAGGCAGAGGCACGCTTGCACGTGATGGCGGGGGCGTGTTGCTAACGCAAGCCATTCACACATTGGACTTGTTCCGCGCACTGGTAGGCGTTCAGTCGGTTAAGTCTGCGGTGGTTCGCCAAACACGATTGCATCAGATGGAGACAGAAGATTATGTCAGTGCACTGCTGGTCTTAGGTAATGGTGCGCCAGGCGACTTGATGGCCACCACCGCCATGTATCCAGGTTTTCCAGAAACGATTGACATCATTGGCACGCTGGGCAGTGCCCGCTTGACAGGAGGCAACCTGCAAGTTCACTTTTTGGAGGGAGCGCCTGTGATCATTAGCAACGAGGGTGGCACTGGGAGTGGCGCCAACCCTATGGACTTTTCGCATGAGCCACACCGTGAACTCATCACCGATTTCATGCAAGCCATCTCTGAAAAACGTTCACCGCGTGTGAGCGGCGCAGATGCATTGAAAACGCAGGCCCTGATTAGCGAGTTGTTGGAAGTAGGGCAAAGTCGTTGAGCTGCCAAGGCGTTTTGCGCCTAGTAAATACCCTCTGTGAATTTCTCATTTGAAGTGTTTCAATCCCGTTTTGTTACATTCATTCACAAGATTCCAGGAGCTTCTCCCCATGACAAACCGTCGCCAATTGATGCAAGGTGCCTTAGCTGGTGTGTTGGGCCTCACCCATCTGCCCAACTTTGCACAAACTCGCTTAGAAAATCTGCGCATCATTGTGGGTTTCCCGCCTGGGGGCACGACCGATGCTTTTTCTCGCCGAATTGCTGAGAAGATGCGCGGTACTTACGCCAACAACGTCATTGTGGACAACAAACCCGGCGCCGGTGGGCAGATCGGCGTGACCACCCTCAAGTCTGCTGCAGCTGATGGGGCCCACATTTTGTATTCGCCCGCATCCATGCTGACCATTTATCCGCATTCCTACAGCCGACTGAGTTACACGCAATCCGATGTGACCCCTATCGGTATTGGGCACTCTACTGACCACGCTTTCGTTGTGGGGCCTGCGGTTCCAGATTCAGTGAAGAACATCAAAGACTTTGTCGAATGGGCCAAGGCTAATCCAGGCAAAGCCAGTATCGGCAACCCTGCGGCTGGATCCATGCCACATTTGCTGGCAGGCCGATTGGCCATGTTGGGTGGTTTTCAAATCACCAATGTTCCTTTTGCCGGCTCTGGCCCTGCCATACCTCAAGTGATGGGCGGGCAGCTTGCGGGCATGTCTTCGCCTCTGGGCGATTGGGTACAGCACCACAAATCCGGCAAGATTCGAATTCTGGCCTCCTCTGGCCCCGATCGTGCCGTTTTCACTCCCGATGTCGCCACTTTCCGCGAGCAAGGCTTTGGTGAATTGATGGTTCGCGAATGGTTTGGTTTCTTTGCACCTGCAGGGATTAGTGAGGCGGTCAGGCAAAACCTCAATACAGCGCTGCGCCAGGCCATGGGCCAGCAAGACATTCGAGACTTTGTGACACCGTTAGCCGCCAACCTAGAGGCCAGTACCGCGGCTGAACACACGCGCCGTCTTGCAGAAGATTCAGAG
Organism: Limnohabitans sp.; assembly: GCA_044233865.1. Classification (GTDB taxonomy): domain Bacteria; phylum Pseudomonadota; class Gammaproteobacteria; order Burkholderiales; family Burkholderiaceae_C; genus Limnohabitans_A. Next base: position 2,214 of record JBIIJK010000084.1, on the reverse strand, counting down.
ATGGCAAAGCGTTTAGTGACAGCCTTGGGCTTTAAGGCTGACTCCTGATCAAACCCAACCCTGCCGCCAAACACTGTCGTTTTGCAACTCACGCCACGCAATGATTTGCGTGGCCTTGGAGAACACTGCTTCAAGTTCCACATCTTCAATCGGATCGGTCGGCTGTTCAGGTTGAATCACTCGGCTGACCAAAAAGTGCTTTTGTTTGGCGATGGGTATGACGGCGGTCCACTTGGTCAGCAGCAGTTTTTTGGGGTTCAAAGGGTTCATGCGTGAACGCTCTCAGGGCTTGCTTGGCATTTCCCGCGCCACGGCCTGACCCAGTTCAATCACCGCCATGGCGTAGTAGCTGCTCCAGTTGTAGCGTGTGATGGCGTAGAAATTTTCTGTGCCAGCCACATAGCTAGGTGATTCATTGCCGTTGAGTAACTCAATCAACGCCAATGGCCCCTTGTGTAACAAAGCATCGCCTTCTATCACAGCACCTTTTGCCTGGAAGCTGTTGACGCTGAAAGTTGGCAAGATGTCGGGGGCCATGAGGGCATCCATGTCTAAAAGCGCAGCATCAAACTTAACTGGGTAGTGTGTGGGCATGCCAGTCTGCCATTGAAAAGCTTTGAAGTAATTGGCCACAGAGCCAATGACATCGGCAGGGTTGTTGAACAAGTCAATGTGTTTGTCGCCATCAAAATCGACTGCAAAGTTGGCCCAACTAGATGGCATAAATTGGGGCAGTCCCATAGCACCCGCGTAGCTGCCTTTGAGCTTGGTGGGATTGATTTTTTCCTTAGACGCCATGATCAAAAATTGTGCCAATTCTTTGGAGAAAAAGGTCTGACGTTCTGTGGCTCTTGGGTGTTCTTTAGGGAAGTCAAAGGTCAGCGTGCTCAAGGCGTCTAAAACCCTGAAGTTGCCTGTATGTTGTCCATAAAAAGTTTCAACGCCGATGACGCCCACAATGAGCCATGGTGGTACACCATAGGCTTGCTCGGCTTGCATGAGTAGCGTTTGGTGACGCTGCCAAAACTGAAGACCTGCTTGAACGCGTTTGGGTTCTATAAAGCGGGCACGGTAGGCCGCCCAATTTTTTTGACTGACCTGGGCTGGCGGCAATATAAGCTTGGGAATACTGGGAATCAGCTTGGCTTGTGCCAATTGCGCTTTGACCCACTTGGGGTCTAGCTGATTTTCCTGAGCCATTCGCTCAGCCCACGCCGTGGCATCAGGCCTTTTGGCATAGGAAGCTCCCGGAGCAGGCACGGAAGATTTATTTTTTGACTTTGATTTTTTGGCACTTTCGGCGGGTTGTGCGCCCGCTGAAATACACAGCCCCAAACTGATCAAGATCAAAGACAAAATTCGCATGTCTTGAGTTTAGCCTTTGAAATGCGTGCAGGTGTCGTGATAAGCTGAGTGCTTCACATTTTGTCCCTCTTTTTTTAAAATACCCATGGGCGCTACTGGCTATTTCACACACTCTGATTGTCGCCTGCACGAAATGGGAGAGGGTCATCCTGAGTGTCCCCAGCGCCTTGATGCCATTGAAGATCGCTTGCTCATCACCGGGCTCGATCACGCCTTAGACCGCAGAGAGCCATCGCCAGCTTCTTTGGCAGACATTGAATTGGCCCACGGCCGCATGTATGTGGCTTCGCTCAGGGGCTTGAGTGACGCACTGGCCGAGGACATGCAGGCGGGCGGGCCTACGCACACATCGCTTGATCCAGACACCTCCATGAATGCGCACACCTGGAAAGCTGCCTTGCGCTCGGCTGGCGCTGCTTTGGATGCCACCGATGCAGTCATTGCGGGTGAATTAGAAAATGCTTTCTGCGCCATTCGACCGCCAGGTCACCATGCCTGTCGCGACAAGGCCATGGGCTTTTGTTTTTTCAACAATGTTGCCATTGCGGCCAAATACGCACTCGAGCGTCATGGGTTAAAGCGCGTGGCCATTGTTGACTTTGATGTTCACCACGGCAATGGCACCGAAGACATTGTGGCGGGTGACGATCGTATTTTGATGGTCAGCTTTTTTCAGCATCCGTTTTACCCTGAGGGCGGCGCACTCAAGCACGACGCTAACTTGGTCAATTTGCCTGTACCTGCTTACACCAAGGGCATGGACATTCGGGAGTTAATCGAGATGATGTGGATCCCACGCTTAGAAGCACATCGACCCGAACTCATTTTCATCAGTGCAGGATTTGACGC
>JBIIJK010000142.1:0-2678 GCA_044233865.1 Limnohabitans sp. | reverse complement strand
AAATCTGCAGAGTGGGTAAGGCCCCTTGAAAGAAGTCTTTCATGGTTGGCATGGGCTGCCGTTGTGCTTTGGTTGACTGGCTTGTTGCCATTGGTGCTAGAAGAGTTAGACCAAATTAAGTGGAAGATTGGTGCTTCACATCTGTCTGTCAGAACCCTCATTGAAGGGGGCTTGACTGCTGTCTTGGTCATGTTGCTCACCCTCTGGGTTTCATCGGCCATCGAAGCCAAATTGCTCAAATCTTCATCTGGCAGCGAACTGTCGCTTCGCAAGGCTGTGAGCAACGCTGTCACGTCTTTGCTGTTGTTTGTGGGCTTGATGTTGTCCTTGTCGGCAGTTGGCATTGACCTCACGGCGCTTTCTGTATTAGGCGGTGCGGTAGGCGTGGGTATTGGTTTTGGTTTGCAAAAGTTGGCCGCCAATTACGTCAGTGGGTTTGTGATCTTGGCCGAGCGCAGTATGCGCATTGGCGACAGTGTCAAAGTGGATGGCTTTGAAGGGCGCATCTCTGATATCAAAGCACGTTACACCGTCATTCGCTCACTGACTGGGCGGGAATCTATTGTGCCCAACGAAATGCTGATTAACAGCCGCGTTGAAAATTTGTCTTTAGCCGATTCGCGCATCTTGCAGTCCACCCAAGTCACTGTCGCCTACGGCACGGATGTCGATGGGGTGATGCAACTTCTCATGCAGGCTTGCGAAGAGCAAAACAAAGTCTTGAAAGATCCTTTGCCATTTGTCACGCTCACCAACTTTGGTGCAGATGGCTTGGAGTTTGGCGCCCATTATTGGGTCGATGAACAACAGGCTGGTTTGTTGACTTTGAAGTCAGAAATTAACATTCGAATCTTGCAGCTGCTGCAGGCAAAGGGCATTGAAATTCCATACCCTCAGCGTGTGGTCCACACCCGCAGCTTGCCCTGATACTGCGCTTTTTAGAGGCGCTCAACCACTGCTTAAGTTAGCGCACTGCTTTTACCGGTGCAAGTTGGCCTTCAATGCCGATGCGCACAAACTAACCGCTGTGTTGGCCTCTTGCATGACGCGGCCCATGGTGATGAAGCCATGAATTTGCCGTTCAAAACAAATGTATTGCGAAGAGACGCCGGCTTTAGTCAGTACGTTGGCATACATCAAACCTTCATCGCGCAGAGGATCGAATCCCGCAGTGATGACAAAAGCGGGAGGCAGTCCTGCATGACTATCGGCCAGCTGAGGCGAGGCGCGCCAATCTTTGGCGTCTTCGCGGTTGCGCAAATAACTTTCGGTGTAATAGGCAATGGACTCTTTGGTGAGCATGTAGCCTTTGCCATTGGCGTGATAAGACGCAGTGTCTTGCCACATGATGGTGGCGGGGTAAATGAGCAACTGAAAAGCGGGTTGGACTGCCAGACCTTTTTGATCGCGCAGTCCAATGCAGGCTGCGGCGGACAAATTGCCGCCTGCACTGTCACCACCTAAAGCAATTCGATGGGGATCAATGCCCAAACTTGCAGCTTGCGAAACAGTCCAATTGAAAGCCGCCACGGTATCTTCGTAAGCAGCTGGAAATTTGTGCTCTGGCCCCATGCGGTAATCCACTGAAACCACCACCACCTCGGCTTGCAGACACAGACTTCTGCACAGCACGTCGTGCGTGTCGAGGTCGCCAATGGTCCAGCCGCCACCATGAAGGTAGACCAAGCCAGGTAAGGCCTTTTGGGTTTGCGCGGCTTGAGGGTGATACACCCTGACCGGCACATTCACGCCGTTGGCTGAAAATACTTTGTCTTCTACTTTGAAAACATCTGGTGCATCGGGTTGCGTAAATGCGCGGCGCGATCGATAGGATGCACGTGCTTCTGTGGGTGAGAGGGTGTTCACTGGTGGAACACCTTTTTCAATCATGAGCTGCATCAGGGCTTGGGCTTGAGGGTCTAGCATGTTCAATCCATCATGGAAGGTAACCACAGGCTGATGCCTGGGAAGGCGAGCAAAATACCCAGCGTAATGATCAGCACCACCACCATGGGCCAAACGCCCCGAAAGATGGCACCGAGGCCGACATTGGGCAATAGGGCGTTCAGCACAAATAGATTCATGCCGACGGGTGGGGAAATGAGTCCAATTTGAATCACCATCACAATGAGGACGCCAAACCAAACGGGGTCAAAACCCAATTGAACGACGATGGGAAAAAACAGGGGGATGGTCAGCAAGACCATGGTCAGCTCTTCCATCACGGTGCCTAAAAGCACATAGATCATCATCATGGCCGCTACGATCATGATGGGAGAAAGGCCTAAATGGGTGATCCATTCTTTCAGCTCAAAAGGCAAGCTGGTGTAGTTGACGAAGTTAGCAAAAATCGTTGCAGCAATGAGCAAGGTAAACAGCATGCTGGTGGTTCGTGCTGATTCGACCAGAACTTCCATGAGCACCTTCCAACTCAGTGCTCTGCGGGCCAGCGCAAAAAGAAAAGCACCTGTTGCGCCCATGCCGGCGCCCTCGGTGGCGGTGAAGAAACCACCATAAATGCCCCCCAATACCAGAACCACCAAAACCAAAACCCCCCAGATGCCACGCAAAGCTTGTAAGCGTTGGGGCCAAGTGAACTTTTCACCCGCTGGCGCGTGTTCTGGGTCGTGCCAAGTCATGATGACAATCGCCAACATCATGAGACACGCGGTCAAAAT
>JBIIJK010000051.1:0-14518 GCA_044233865.1 Limnohabitans sp. | reverse complement strand
GCAATCATCATGATCATTTGGCGGCCTTCCAACTTTGGAAACTGCTCAACCACAATCAGATCGCCCAAGTCATCGCGAATACGCTGCAACAGTGCCATGCCCAACTCTTGGTGGGTAATTTCGCGACCGCGAAAACGCAAGGTCACTTTGCACTTGTCACCATCGGCCAAAAATCGGCGGATGTTGCGCATCTTGATGTTGTAGTCACCGTCATCGGTACCAGGTCGGAATTTAATTTCCTTGATCTCAATGACCGTCTGTTTGGCTTTGGCTTCGGCAGCACGTTTTTGTTCTTGGTATTTGAACTTGCCGTAGTCCATGAGCCTACAAACCGGGGGTGTTGCGGTGGCTGCAATTTCAACCAAGTCAACATCCAACTCTCCTGCCATGCGCAAGGCATCTGCCAAAGAAACGATACCGAGGGCTTCGTTCTCGGGTCCGGACAAACGGACCTCAGGGAAAGTGATTTCACGGTTCAGGCGATGCTTACGCTCTTCGCGCTGGCGGCGGTCACGAAATTCAGTGGTAGCGATGGTTTAAATCCTTTAATTAAAAACTGCACAAGGCAGCCCAAACCGACGAGCAAGCGTCAAGCTAAAGCAATCGGAAAATACCTTCAAACTTTAGATTCAATGTCTGATTGGATGAGTTCAATGAACGCATCAACAGACATCACACCGAGGTCTTTGTTACCCCGGGCGCGTACTGCGACAGTACCCGCAGCCTTTTCCTTGTCGCCAGCGACAAGGATGTAAGGCGGCTTCTGCAATGAATGCTCGCGTATTTTATACGTGATTTTCTCGTTTCGGAGGTCTAAATCGACCCTAAGGCCTTGATTTCCCGCTAGTTTTTGCATTTTTTGGGCAATTTCGCGACAGTAATCGGCCTGAGAATCGGTAATGTTGCACACCACCACCTGAATTGGAGCCAACCAAACAGGCAAGGCACCCGCGTGCTGTTCAATCAAAATTCCGATGAATCGCTCCATGCTGCCAACGATGGCGCGGTGCAACATAACGGGGCGATGGCGGTTGCCATCCTCGCCAACATACTCAGCATCAAGGCGCTCAGCCATTGAGAAGTCAACCTGAATGGTGCCGCACTGCCACTGGCGACCAATGGCGTCTTTCAGTGTGTATTCAATTTTGGGTCCGTAGAAAGCGCCATCGCCAGGTGCAATTTCAAAATTGCAGTTGGAGGCGCGCAAGCTTTCCATCAAGGCGTGCTCAGCTTTGTCCCAGATTTCATCAGAGCCAATGCGCTGAGCGGGCCGTGTAGCCACTTTGTAAATGATGTCGGTAAAGCCAAAGTCTTTGTAGACCTTTTGTAAAAGCGTGGTGAAGTTAACGCTTTCAGCCAAGATCTGATCTTCGGTACAGAAGATGTGACCATCGTCTTGCGTAAAGCCGCGCACACGCATGATGCCGTGCAAGCCGCCAGTGGGCTCGTTGCGGTGGCACTGTCCGAACTCACCATAACGCAGCGGCAAATCGCGGTAGCTCTTCATACCCTGCTTGAAAATCAAGATGTGACCTGGGCAGTTCATGGGCTTCAAAGCGTAGTCGCGCTTTTCAGACTCCGTGGTGAACATGTTGTCACGGTACTTGTCCCAGTGACCAGTTTTTTCCCACAATGATTTGTCAATGATTTGTGGACCCTTCACTTCTTGGTAGCCGTTGTCTTGGTAAACGGCACGCATGTACTGCTCGACCTTTTGCCAAACAGTCCAACCTTTGGGATGCCAGAACACCAAGCCTGGTGCGTGCTCGTCAATGTGGAACAAATCGAGTTCGCGGCCTAATTTGCGGTGGTCGCGTTTTTCAGCTTCTTCCAATTGGGTGAGGTAGTTCTGCAAGTCTTCTTTGCTGGTCCAAGCCGTACCGTAAATGCGCTGCAACATTTCGTTTTTGCTGTCACCGCGCCAATAGGCACCGGCCACCTTCATGAGCTTAAAGTGCTTGAGCTTGCCCGTGCTGGGCACGTGAGGGCCGCGGCACAAATCTTCAAAAGCGCCCTCTTTGTACAAACTCACATCTTCATTGGAAGGAATGCTGCCAATGATTTCGGCTTTGTAGTGCTCGCCCATGCCTTTGAAAAATGCAACGGCATCATCGCGTGGCAAAACGCGACGCAGTACAGGTTCGTCTTTGTTGGCCAATTCGGTCATGCGCTTTTCAATGGCCGCCAAATCTTCTAAGGTGAAAGGACGGCTGTAAGAGAAGTCATAGTAAAAACCGTTTTCAATGACAGGGCCAATCGTGACCTGTGCATCAGGGTACAAATCTTTGACGGCGTAAGCCAGCAAGTGAGCGGTTGAGTGACGCACCACTTCAAGGCCATCAGCATCCTTGGCCGTGATGATGGCGAGTTGAGCATTGCTGGCCATACTGAAACTGGTGTCCACCACTTTGCCATCGACTTTGCCAGCCAAGGCGGCTTTGGCCAAGCCAGCGCCAATAGAGGCTGCAACCTCTGCCACGGTGACGGGACCGGGAAACTCACGCAATGAACCGTCGGGAAGTGTGATCTGAACCATGTTCGATTAGAAAAAAAGAAGGCGCCAATGCGGCGCCAGAAATGAAAAACGCGGCATTTGCCGCGTCTTCAAACGCTCAGGCCAGATTTTACGCTCTGCCTGAGGTGTTTTTCGATCAGTGGAACTGTTCTTCTTCAGTAGAACCGGTCAAAGCCGTCACGCTAGAGCGGCCGCCTTGGATCACGGTGGTCAACTCGTCGAAGTAACCCGTGCCCACTTCTTGCTGGTGCGACACAAATGAGTAGCCGCGATCTCGGGCCGCAAACTCGGGCTCTTGCACCTTCTCAACATAGGCCGACATGCCCCGTTGAACATAGGCTTGGGCCAAGTCAAACATGCTGTACCACATAGAGTGAATGCCAGCCAAGGTGATGAACTGGTACTTGTAACCCATGGCGCCCAGTTCTTTTTGGAATTTGGCGATGGTGGCATCGTCCAAGTTTTTCTTCCAATTGAAAGAAGGTGAGCAGTTGTAAGCCAACATTTTGCCGGGGTGCTTTTTGTGAACGGCTTCCGCAAACTTGCGTGCAAACTCCAAATCGGGCGTGCCCGTTTCACACCAGACCAAGTCGGCGTAATCGGAATACGCCACTGCACGGCTAATGGCTTGATCCATGCCCTTCTTGGTTTTGTAGAAGCCTTCAGCAGTTCGCTCACCTGTCAGGAAGGGCTTGTCGTTTTCGTCGTAGTCGCTGGTGAGCAAATCAGCCGCTTCTGCATCTGTGCGTGCAATGACCAAAGTTGGCACGCCGCACACGTCAGCCGCCATGCGGGCTGCGATCAATTTCTGGCAAGCCTCGACGGTGGGCACCAAAACCTTACCGCCCATGTGACCACATTTCTTCACAGAAGCCAATTGGTCTTCAAAGTGAACACCACCCGCACCCGCAGCGATCATGGCCTTCATCAATTCGAACGCATTGAGCACCCCACCAAAACCCGCTTCAGCATCGGCAACGATGGGGGCAAAGTAGTCTGTGTAATCTTTGTCGCCAGGGTTGGTGCCTTTGGACCACTGAATCTCATCAGCACGGCGGAAGCTGTTGTTGATGCGCTCGATCACCTTTGGCACAGAATCCACGGGATACAGCGATTGATCGGGGTACATGGAAGCGTTGGAGTTGTTGTCAGCAGCTACTTGCCAGCCAGACAAATAAATGGCCTTGATGCCAGCCTTGACTTGTTGCATGGCTTGGCCACCGGTCAGTGCGCCTAAACAATTGACATAGGGTTCGGTGTGGAGCAAGTCCCAGAGCTTCTCTGCACCGCGGCGAGCCAAGGTGTGCTCGATGGGAAAAGAGCCGCGCAAACGCACGACATCTGCTGCGGTGTAGCCGCGCTTGATGCCCTTCCAACGGGGGTTGGTGGCCCAATCTTTTTCCAATGCGGCAATTTGCTGCTCACGGCTCAGTTGTTCAACGATATTTTGTGGCATGACGATTTCCTTCGAGGTGGTTGATGTAAAGGCCAAAGAACACTTTAAAAATCTTGGGCACCGAGGAAATTCTAAGTCTTATATAAGACTTATAAAATATTCAATATCTTATACAAGACATTTATTTATTCATTAAATAACAACAACTTATCATGATAATTTCTCATAGTGAAATAATATTTCTCATATTGAGAAAAAATGATGCAATGCAACAAACCTTTATTTCGTATTATGAAAACAAATTTCAAGATCAAAACCCATGCGCAACAAGAATTCGAAACATCAAGCACACACCTCTGTCAAACACGAACTCGCTGAGAGAGGGATATCTACAACAGCAAGGGGAAAAAATCTTCACTTCCCCTAGGAAACAGCGTGTTTCTCCAGTAGCATGCGCTCAGCCGGATAAATAAGTTTCCGGCTGCGAACCAACTTCCGTCCTAAGGAATTTCAAAATGGCAACTGCAAAAAAATCTCCGGCGAAAAAAGCTGCTCCTGCAAAAAAGGCAGCACCCGCCAAAAAAACCGTAGCGAAAAAAGCTGCTCCCGCAAAAAAGGCTGCTCCAGCTAAAAAAGCTGCGCCAGCCAAGAAAGCTGCTCCAGCTAAAAAGCCAGCAGCAAAAAAGGCCCCCGCTAAAAAGCGCACCCCAAATGCTGCTTTCATGAAGGCTTTAACACCAAGCGCCGCATTGGCTGCTGTGGTGGGTGCAGCTCCTCTGCCACGTACAGAAGTCGTGAGCAAGTTGTGGGTCTACATCAAGAAGCACGGCCTGCAAGACCATGTCAACAAGCGCAACATCAACGCTGATGACAAGCTGAAAGCCATCTTTGGCAAGGCTCAAGTCACCATGTTTGAATTGGCTGGCTTGATCGGCAAACACTTGAAGTAATTCAGTGTTTTCCAAATGAAAAAAGCCGGGTCACCCCGGCTTTTTTTTGGCTCAATGGCAACTCACTTTGTCTTCAAGGCATTTTGCGTAATGGCTGATAAAGTCACGCGAGTTGTGATGGCTTCGGGGTCAAGCATGATTTCTATCAGGGTGCCTTGATTTCGAGCCAATGCTGCTGTGAGTGCTGGCTCGAACTCTTCTGTTTTCGAAATACGCACACCCTCATAGCCATAAGCTTTGGCCAAATTGGCAAAATTTGGATTGTTCAGGTGAGAGCCCATATTGTGGGTTGGAAAATCTCTTTCCTGATGCATCCTGATCGTGCCGTACATGCCGTTGTTCAAAAGAACCACAATTGTTTTGGCGCCGTGCTGAGCAGCAGTGGCCAACTCTTGACCATTCATGAGGAAATCGCCATCGCCTGCAATGGTGAAGACAACCCGGCCCGTCAGCACCGCCGCCGCAATGCCAGCAGGCACGCCATAACCCATGGCACCTACAGTGGGGGCCAACTGTGTTTTAAAACCCTTGCTGATGCCGTGGTGCTTGTAATACCGGTGCACCCAACTCGCAAAATTGCCTGCGCCATTGGTCAGTACCGCATCCGCAGGCAAATGGCGCTGCAGAACAGAAATAACTTCGGGCATGTTGACAAGACCTTGGGCAGAGTCAGCGGGCAAGCCAGCCAAGGTTTGCGGTAGTGTGTTGGCAAGGTAGTCTGCGTTGGCTTGGGCCGCCCAATCGGTCCAAGGCACACTGGGCGGCGCAGTCAGAACTTCCAGGCTGCGAGCCGCGGCATTCATGCTTGCGCAAATGGCCAAATCTGCGTGGTAAACGCGATTCAACTCTTCAGCACTGGCATGAATGTGCACCAACTTTTGTTTGGGTTTTGGAACTTCCAACAAGGTGTAACCGCTGGTGGTCATTTCGCCCAAGCGCGGACCCATGGCAATGATCAAATCGCTGTCCTTGATGCGTTGCGCCAATTTTGGGTTGATGCCAATGCCGACATCTCCTGCATACAAGGGGTGAAAATTGTCAAATGTGTCTTGAAAACGAAACGCATTGCCAACGGGCAATTGCCAATTCTCAGCAAAGCGCTGAAGGGCTTGCGCTGACTGAGGCGTCCACCCTCCTCCCCCGGCAATCACGAAAGGCCGCTGCGCCTGCAGCAGCATTTCACGCAACTCACGCAAGCTGCCAGGGTCACTCCAGGCCTGAACGGGCTCAAGTTTCGGCAGCGGCCTTGAAGAGACTTCATGGGTCAACATATCTTCAGGCAAGACAAGCACAACAGGGCCAGGACGGCCATTCATGGCCGTGGCAAAGGCGCGGGCGACGTACTCCGGAATTCTTTTGGCATCGTCGATGCGCTCTACTCGCTTGGCCATGCCTTTGGTGCTTGGGCCAAAGAAGGAACAAAAGTCGACTTCTTGAAAAGCTTCGCGGTCGCGGGTTTCAGTGGCCACATCTCCCACAAACAAGACCATGGGGGTGGAATCCTGAAACGCCGTGTGAACGCCAATCGAGGCATTGGTGGCGCCTGGGCCTCGGGTTACAAAACAAACCCCTGGACGGCCCGTTAAACGGCCTTGTGCATCTGCCATGAAGGCGGCCCCGCCCTCTTGCCGGCAGGTGACAAACTGAATTTGGTCCTGGTACTTGTGAAAACCATCGAGAGCAGCCAGGTAGCTTTCCCCTGGAACCCCAAAGGCGTGGGTCACGCCTTGAGCAATAAGGCACTCAACCAGGAGGTGGCCCCCCATTTGAGATGAAGACTGGACTTCTTGCAGTTTGACTTTTTGATCGCTCATAGGGCCTCTTGTAGTGATGGCCGAATGATACTTTCAAAGCGCCGAAGACATCCGCCCTTGGCAGCTTGTTTAACTTACAACCCGATCGAATTTAAAGACGCCAGGCTCATTGACAGGGTCGACATCGACAGGAATGACCGACTTGGGCAAGAACTTGCCTTCCAAAAGCAATTTGGACAAGGGGTTTTCAATGCGCTGCTGAACGGCGCGTTTAAGGGGACGTGCACCAAACACAGGATCGAATCCCACTTTGGCCAACTCGGCCACCGCAGCAGTCGAAACCTCCAAATGCAAGTCCATCTTGGCCAATCGAGCTTCCAAGATTTGAAGTTGAATTTTGGCAATCGACTCAATGTGCTTGGCGTCCAAGCTGTGAAAGACCACCGTTTCATCAATTCGATTTAAAAATTCAGGTCGGAAATGATTTTTAAGTTCGCCCCACACAGCGTCTTTGATGTCTTCTCTGGGCTCGCCCACCATGGACTGAATCAGGTGTGAGCCAATATTAGAAGTCATCACAATGACGGTGTTTTTAAAGTCGACTGTACGGCCTTGGCCATCTGTGAGGCGGCCATCGTCTAGTACTTGAAGCAACACATTGAACACATCGGGATGCGCCTTTTCAACCTCGTCCAACAACAGCACAGAATAGGGCTTGCGACGAACTGCTTCGGTTAAGTAGCCGCCCTCTTCGTAACCCACATACCCAGGCGGCGCACCAATGAGCCGCGCCACAGAATGCTTCTCCATGAACTCGCTCATGTCCATGCGAATGAGGTGGTCTTCGCTGTCAAATAAGAACCCCGCCAGAGCTTTACACAGCTCTGTTTTGCCAACGCCTGTGGGGCCAAGGAATAAAAAAGAGCCCGTGGGTCTTTGCGGGTCTGACAGGCCCGAACGCGAACGGCGAATGGCATGGGAGACAGCCGCAATGGCCTCGTCTTGCCCCACCACGCGCTCGTGCAACTTCACTTCCATTTGCAACAATTTCTCGCGTTCACCCTGCATCATTTTGGACACGGGTATGCCGGTGGCACGGCTGACAACTTCTGCAATTTCTTCGGCGCCTACTTGGGTGCGAAGCAGCCTTGGCGCAGCGCCTGCTGCAGGATTGAGCTCATTGGCTTGCGTTTCTTTCAGCAGCTTTTCGAGCTCTGGCAACTTGCCGTATTGCAGTTCGGCCACTTTGTTGAAATCGCCCTTTCGAGTGAGCTCTTCAATTTGCTGGCGCAGTTGGTCAATTTTTTCGCGAACGTTTTGACTGCCCTGCGCCTGGGCCTTTTCTGTCTTCCAAATTTCTTCCAAATCGGCAGCTTCTTTTTTCAAGCTGACGATTTCTTCTTCGATCAAGCACAAACGTTTTTGCGAGGCTTCATCGGTTTCTTTTTTAACGGCTTCGCGTTCAATTTGAAGTTGAATCAAGCGCCTGTCTAGCTTGTCAATCACTTCGGGTTTTGAATCAATTTCAATTTTGATTTTGGAGGCAGCCTCGTCAATCAGGTCGATGGCTTTGTCGGGCAAAAATCGATCTGTGATGTAACGATGGCTGAGTTCGGCCGCCGCCACAATGGCAGGATCGGTGATGTCAACGCCATGGTGAATTTCGTATTTTTCTTGCAGGCCGCGCAAAATGGCAATGGTAGCCTCCACACTGGGTTCACCCACCAAAATCTTTTGGAAGCGCCGTTCTAGAGCGGCATCTTTTTCAATGTATTTGCGGTATTCATCGAGGGTGGTGGCGCCTACGCAATGCAACTCACCACGTGCCAAGGCAGGTTTGAGCATATTGCCTGCGTCCATCGCGCCTTCGGCCTTGCCAGCGCCCACCATGGTGTGCAATTCATCGATGAACACGATGGTCTGACCTTCATCTTTGGCCAACTCATTCAGCACTGATTTCAGACGCTCTTCAAATTCACCTCTGAATTTAGCACCCGCAAGCAAGGACGCCATGTCCAAGGACAAGACACGCTTGCCTTTCAATGAATCAGGAACCTCACCAGCCACAATGCGTTGGGCCAAGCCCTCCACAATGGCGGTCTTGCCGACACCTGGCTCGCCTATGAGCACAGGATTGTTTTTGGTTCTGCGCTGCAAGACCTGAATGGCCCGACGAATTTCATCGTCTCGACCAATCACGGGATCGAGCTTACCCATGCGAGCGCGCTCTGTGAGGTCCATGCAGTATTTTTTGAGAGACTCACGCTGTCCTTCTGCATCAGCGCTGTTCACGCTTTGCCCGCCTCGAACAGCATCCACGGCGGCTTCTAAACTTTGACGGCTTAAACCTGCGGCCTTGACCGTGCGCGTCAATTCAGACTTGCCATCGGCCAGGGCCAACAGAAAGAGTTCGCTAGCGACAAACGCATCGCCCCTTTTGAGGGACTCTTTTTCGGCAGCCTGCAACAATTTGACCAATTCAGGCCCAACCTGAACTTGATCTTGACCTGTGACCTGAGGCAATCGCTCAACCGCGGCACTGGCCGCTGACATCAGGGCTGTCATATTGACTCCGGCCCTCTGAAGCAAGGCCTTGGGGCCGTCTTGCTGATGCAACATGGCCAACAAAACGTGCGAGGGGTCGATGTAAGCGTGATCCTTGGCCAAGGCCAAGCTCTGCGCATCGCCCAGTGCTTCTTGAAACTTAGTGGTTAGTTTGTCCATTCGCATCGAAAACTCCTGTTGCTACTCATTTTGGGTCGATCAGGCTATTTTTCAAGTGCCCGCTGCAATTGAGCCTGGCAAGCCATCTATGGCCCTAAAATGGCCGCATGAACATTCACCAGATGTCGGTCCAATATGACGAACGTCAAGATCGCTTGGCGCTCAGGGTCAGCAACCAAGACAACCAAGAATTCAGGCTGTGGCTCACACGGGCCATGACCTTGCGTTTGCTGCCCCATTTGCAAGCTTCGGTGGTTCAACTAGAAGCCCGCGACCCTCAAGTCATGGCCACAGACACCACAGCTCAGCAAATGCTGGCCGAATTGAAGCGTGAGAATTTTCTGGCGCAAGCTGACTTCTCTACCCCCTTCGTTTCAGAAAACCTCAACTTGCCCTTGGGCGAGACGCCCATGCTGGTCACAGACGTGCAGCTCAATTTGCACAACAGTGGCGGCCTGAACTTGTTGTTTCAAGATAAAAGCGGCGCCAGCGCCAGCGGTGCATCGTGTGAATTCAATTTACAGGCGGCTTTGTTGCATGGCTTGTTGCACCTCATTGAGCAGTCTCTCAAGAAGGCACAGTGGCAGCAACCCGATTTCTCGCAACGATCAGAGCAACTTGAATCAGCGCAGTCAGAGCGCCCAAGCTACAGGCACTGACCCGAAGTGAAAACTTAAACCACGTTGCGCGATTGAATGCCCCAACGTGCCAGGGCAGCGTCATCAGTCACTCTTGCGTCCACCCACTTTGCACCCTCGGGTGTGGCTTCCTTTTTCCAGAAGGGTGCCTGCGTTTTCAGGTAATCCATGAGAAATTCACAGGCCTTGAAACTCTCGCCGCGGTGCGCAGAAGAGACCGCCACCAAGACAATTTGATCAGCAGGTTTTAACTCACCCACCCGGTGAATGACATGGGCTTGGTAGAAGTCAAAGCGTTGATGGGCTTCGTCAATCATGGCCTCAATGGACGATTCTGTCATGCCAGGATAATGCTCAAGCTCCAACGAGAGAATTTGGTCAGCGGCATTGCCCGACAGCATGCGGGTGTCGCGCACAGTGCCCACAAAACTGCAAATGGCACCCACCCTTAAATCACCTGCCCGAAGCTGATCCAATACTTGAGACACATTGAAGTCTTGGGTTTGAATCACAACGCGTGCAGTCACTTTTCATCCTCCAGTGACAGGGGGGAAAAATGCCAACTCGGCGTTTTCTTGAAGCATGGCATCTTCATTGACCATGACCTGATTCAAGGCCAAGCGAACAGAACGCTCACGACTCAAACAAGCATAGGCACCCCCTCGATTCAGCAATTCATCGCGCACTTGGCCCGCATTGATTGCTGTGGTGTGCAGCTCTTCTTGCGAATGGCCAATGGCCTCGCGCAAGGATGCAAAGAAGCGCAAAGTGATCTTCATTGAAGCCACTCAGAGAAAGGATAGAAATAAACCAAGTCACCCGATTGAATGGCGTTGGAACCTGGGTTGTCAACCACCCCATCGCCCCACACCACCGAGGTTAAAACACCTGAGCTTTGATTGGGAAACAGGTCTAAGCCACCTTGTGAATTTCGCTTCACACGCAAAAACTCTCTGCGCTTGTCGGGCTTGGGCATGTCAAAGTTAGCCTTCAAATGAAGGGGCTCGGTATGTACTTTGGAAACGCCCTGAAGGGCCAATAAAAACGGTCTGACCAAGAGTTGAAAAGTGACAAAGCTTGAAACAGGGTTGCCAGGCAATCCCATGAAAAAGGCTGAATGATCAGAAGCCTGGGGCTGGAGAAAACCAAATGCAAAAGGCTTACCAGGCTTCATTGAAATTTGCCACAAATTCAAGCCGCCCAGTGCCTCCACCGCCGGCTTGACATGATCTTCTTCACCCACTGAAACCCCACCGCTGGTCAACACCAAATCGTGGTGCAAAGCAGCATCACGCAGGACCGACAAAGTTGTTTCAAACTTGTCGGGCACGATGCCCAGGTCTGTCACTTCACACCCCAGCCGAACAAGCAAGGCACGTAAGAAAAACCGGTTGGAATTGTAAATAGCACCGGGCCGCATGTTCTCGGGCGCAACATCGCCGGGCATGACCAATTCATCGCCTGTAGAAAATAAAGCCACGCGAGGTTTTCGAGTGACTTCCAGTTGGGCCAAACCAATGCTGGCGGCTAAACCCAAAGCTGCAGGATCGAGTCGCGTGCCTTTGGGCAAAACCACGGCACCTTGAGACACATCTTCACCACTGCGGCGAATCCACTGACCTAAGCCAGGTACCGTGTTGACCACAATGACGGGCACACCTGCAGCCGCATTGTCAGTTGAGGTCACTTGCGTATCCTCTTGCATGACCACCGCATTGGCACCTGGTGGAATGGGAGCCCCAGTGAAAATACGCGCAGCTTCACCCGGGTTCAAAGCATGACCGTGCTGACCCGCAGGTATGCGTTGCGTGACTTTTAAGCTTGCGCCCGAATGCACGACATCTTCAACCCGCACAGCATAGCCATCCATCGACGAATTGTCTTGCGGCGGTACATGCAAGCCAGACACCAGATCGTGCGACAAAACACGGCCATCCGCTTCAAATGTGTTGACCCATTCGGTTTGAGTCAAGACAGAAACTTCTTTTAGGACCGCGCTCAAAGCTTCGTCCAAAGACATTAAGGGCGGACGCTTGGTGACCTTGTTGTCAGTCATAAGTTCAATCGCAATGTTTCGCAATGTAGGCTTTGACAGCATCGACCGATTTGGGCATGACCAGCACTCGCTTGGGCAAAGCTTCTATGCCTTCAAATTTTGCGGGGCGATCGGGTTCGCGGCCTAAAGCTTCCACCAAGGTGGCGGCAAACTTGATGGGCAATGCTGTTTCTAGGACCAACATGGGAACACCGGGTTTTGCCAAAGGCACAGCCACCTTCAAACCATCTGCGGTGTGCGTATCCACCATGATGTGATTATCAGCGTACACATTTTGAATGGTTTGCAGTCGATCGGCATGGGTGCTCTTGCCGCTCAGGAAACCAAATTGAGTTTTGGCTTGCGCAAAAAGGGGGTCTTGCCCTAAATCAAATTGGCCTGTTTGGTTCAATTGATCGTGAAAGAGATGCTTCACGCGCACTGCATCGCGATTGAGCAAGTCAAACACAAAGCGTTCAAAGTTGCTGGCCTTGGAGATGTCCATGGAGGGGCTGGATGTCTCATGGGTATCGGCAGAACCACGCACCCGGTAAACCCCTGTTCTAAAGAACTCATCGAGCACATCGTTTTCGTTGGTGGCCACAATGAGATGCTCGATGGGCAGGCCCATCATGCGGGCCACATGGCCTGCGCACACATTGCCAAAGTTGCCACTTGGCACACTGAAGCTGACTTTTTGCGTGTCATTTTGCGTGGCTTGAAAATAGCCCGCAAAGTAATACACCACCTGCGCTAACAAGCGCGCCCAATTGATGGAGTTGACCGTGCCAATTTTGTACTTGCGCTTGAACTCCAAATCGTTGCTCACGGCCTTGACAATGTCTTGGCAATCATCGAACACGCCTTGTATGGCAATGTTGTGAATGTTGGCATCGAGCAAGCTGAACATTTGCGCTTGCTGAAAAGGACTCATTCGGCCCTCTGGGCTGGTCATGAAGACACGGACACCTTTTTTGCCGCGCATGGCGTATTCGGCGGCACTGCCTGTGTCTCCGGAAGTCGCACCGAAGATATTGAGTTCAGCATTGCGCCGAGTGAGTTCGTACTCAAACAAGTTGCCAAGCAACTGCATGGCCATGTCTTTGAAGGCCAATGTGGGGCCGTTAGAGAGGGCCTCTAAGTAAATGCTAGTGCCAGGTGCAGATTTGGTTTTAAGCGGCTTTAAGGGCACGATTTCACGGGTTCCAAAGCTGGCTTCGGTGTAGGTTTTTTCGCACAAGGCGCGTAAATCTTTGGCAGGAATGTCATCGATGTAAAAAGACAATACTTCAAAGGCCAGAGCGGCATAGCCCTCTGTGTTGAGCACCTGACGCAAATGACCCAACTGTGCCGCCGATATTTGCGGGTAGGCCTCAGGCAGGTACAAGCCACCATCAGGTGCCAAGCCTTCTAGCAAAATTTCGCAAAACCTTTTTCGGTCTGCATGACCGCGGGTTGACAAATAACGCATCAGTTCAATTCTTCCTTGCGAATTTTTGTAATGGGTGCCATCACAGTTGGCAACGCTTGCATTTGCGCCAACACTTCGTTCATCTTTCCTTCAACGGTGTCGTGCGTCAGGATAATCACATCGGTTTGATTTTCTCCCGCTTGACTCACTTGGTCTGCCTCACGCTGAAGCACGGCATCGATGCTGATGTTGGCGTCGGCCAACAGACTTGTGAGCTTGGCCAGCACGCCTGCTTCGTCGGCTACTCTCAAGCGCAAGTAATAACTGGTGATCACATCTGACATGGGCAAAATCTTCAAGTTGCTCATGGCATTGGGCTGGAAGGCCAAATGCGGCACCCGGTTCAATGGATCGGCCGTGTGCAGGCGCGTGATATCGACCAAGTCGGCAATGACCGCACTGGCTGTGGGTTCAGAGCCGGCACCTTTGCCGTAATAAAGCGTGGTGCCAACCGCATCGCCTTGCACCATCACGGCATTCATAGCGCCTTCCACATTGGCAATGAGGCGTTGTGTTGGCACCAAGCTTGGGTGAACACGCAACTCAATACCTGCTTCGGTGCGCTTGGTAATACCTAGCAACTTGATGCGATAGCCTAACTGTTCGGCGTATTTGATATCGGCGGCTCCCAGCTTGGTAATGCCTTCGATGTAGGCCTGGTCAAACTGAACAGGAATGCCAAAGGCCAATGCGCTCATCAGGGTGACTTTGTGAGCAGCGTCCACACCTTCAATGTCGAAAGTGGGGTCGGTCTCGGCATAACCCAAGCGCTGCGCCTCTTGAAGGACCACATCAAAGTCCAAACCTTTTTCGCGCATTTCGGAAAGAATGAAATTGGTCGTGCCGTTGATGATGCCAGCCACCCATTGAATTCTGTTGGCTGTTAAGCCTTCACGCAGCGCTTTGATGATGGGAATGCCACCCGCAACGGCGGCTTCAAATGCCACCATCACACCTTTGGCACGGGCGGCTTCAAAAATTTCGGTGCCATGAACTGCCAACAATGCTTTGTTGGCAGTGACCACATGCTTGCCG
>JBIIJK010000050.1:0-14619 GCA_044233865.1 Limnohabitans sp. | reverse complement strand
ATGCACGGACAAGTTTTCGTGTTCTTCATCTTGACAGTGGCAGCCGCCGAGTCCGCCATCGGTTTGGCCATTTTGGTGCTTTTGTTCCGCAACATGAACAGCATCAATGTGGATGAACTTGATTCGCTCAAGGGTTAAGAGGTTAAAAGAACATGAGCCAAACCCTCAACGCAACGACGCTGCTGGCAGTGCCTATGGCCCCCTTGGTGGGCGCTATATTGGCGGGCATTTTAGGTACTCAATTTGGTGGCAACTGGATCGGTCGCCGCCTCACACACACGCTCACTATTTTGGGTGTGCTCATTGCATTTATTTTGTCAGCCTCTACTTTGAAAAGTGTGGCCATCGATGGCGCGCGCTTCAACGAAACTCTTTACACCTGGATGACAGTGGGCGACCTCAAAATGGAGGTGGGTTTCATGGTCGATGGCCTGACCGCCATGATGATGTGCGTCGTCACCTTTGTGTCGCTCATGGTTCACATCTACACCATTGGCTACATGGATGAAGACGAAGGCTACAACCGGTTTTTTGCCTACATCTCTTTGTTCACTTTCTCCATGTTGATGCTTGTGATGAGCAACAACATGTTGCAGTTGTTTTTTGGCTGGGAAGCTGTGGGCTTGGTGTCCTACCTGCTCATCGGTTTTTGGTACAACAAACCCACCGCCATTTTTGCCAACATGAAAGCCTTCTTGGTGAATCGAGTGGGCGACTTTGGCTTTATCTTGGGTATTGGCCTCATTGCCGCCTACACGGGCACCCTGAATTACACAGAAGCATTTGCCCAAGCTGCAGACCTCAGTGCCCTCACACTGCCTGGCACTTCGTGGATGTTGATCACGGTCATTTGTATTTGCTTGTTCATTGGTGCCATGGGCAAGTCAGCACAGTTTCCTTTGCATGTGTGGCTGCCTGACTCCATGGAAGGCCCCACACCCATTTCAGCCTTGATCCACGCAGCCACCATGGTCACTGCAGGTATTTTCATGGTGGCCCGCATGTCACCTCTGTTCGAGTTGTCTGAAACTGCCTTGAATTTCATCATGATCATTGGTGCTATCACGGCCTTGTTCATGGGCTTCTTGGGCATCATCCAAAATGACATCAAGCGGGTGGTGGCTTATTCCACCTTGTCTCAATTAGGCTACATGACAGTGGCATTGGGTGCATCTGCCTATTCGGTGGCTGTGTTCCACCTCATGACCCACGCCTTCTTCAAAGCCTTGCTGTTCTTAGCAGCCGGCTCGGTCATCATAGGCATGCACCACAACCAAGACATTCGTTACATGGGCGCCGTGCGCAAGTACATGCCCATCACTTGGATCACTTCCTTGCTGGGTTCTTTGGCTTTAATCGGCACGCCTTTATTCTCAGGTTTCTACTCCAAAGACAGCATCATTGAAGCAGTGCATGGAAGCAACTTAGCCGCTGCTGGCTTTGCCAACTTTGCAGTGTTGGCTGGCGTATTTGTCACGGCTTTCTATTCTTTCCGCATGTACTTCTTGGTGTTCCATGGCAAAGAGCGCTACGACCAGAACCCCGATGCACACCATGGCGATCACCACGATCACCACGATGACCACGAAAGTCACAGCCCTCACGAGTCGCCTTGGGTGGTCACTGTGCCTCTGATTTTGTTGGCCATTCCGTCGGTGGTCATTGGTTTCATGACCATCCAACCCATGCTGTTTGGCGAGTTCTTCAAAGATGCCATCTTCATCGATGCTGAAAAGCACGCAGGCATGAAAACATTGGCAGAGGCCTTCCATGGCCCTGTGGCCATGGCTTTGCACTCAGTCAGCACAGCACCGTTTTGGCTTGCTTTGGCGGGTGTGGTTGTGGCTTGGTACATGTACTTGATCAACCCTGCCGTGCCTGCTGCCATTGGCCGTGCCTTGCGTCCCTTGGTGGTTCTGCTTGAGAACAAGTACTACATGGACTGGATCAATGAAAACATTTTGGCTCGCGGCGCACGTGCCTTGGGCAATGGTCTGTGGAAAGTCGGCGATCGCACCTTGATCGACGGCTGGCTTGTGAATGGCTCTTGGAAGTTGGTGGGCATGGTCTCTAACTGGACGCGCAAGCTGCAAACGGGTTATCTCTACCACTACGCCTTGGTCATGATCTTGGGTATCTTTTTGCTCATGACGTACTTCGTCTGGCTCAACAAATAAGGATTTACAAAATGGGAATGTTGAGCCTTGCCATTTGGACGCCAATTGCGTTCGGCATTGTTTTATTGGCTTTGGGTCGTGATGAACAAGCGCAAACTGTGCGCTGGTTGGCGCTGGTCGGCGCCGTGGTGAGTCTTTTGGTCACGCTGCCTTTGTATGCGGGTTTCAAACTCGATACCGCTGACATGCAGTTTGTCGAAAAAGCCTCTTGGATTGAACGTTTCAATGTGAACTACCACTTGGGTGTGGACGGCATCTCTTTGTGGCTCATCATTCTGACGGCATTCATCAATGTGGTTGTGATCATTGCGGGTTGGGAAGTTATTACACGCAAAGTCAACCAATACATGGCCGCTTTCTTAATCCTGTCTGGTTTGATGATTGGCGTGTTCTCAGCCTTAGACGGCTTGTTGTTCTACGTATTCTTTGAAGCCACGCTAATTCCCATGTACTTGATCATTGGTATTTGGGGCGGCCCCAACAAGATCTATGCAGCCTTTAAGTTTTTCTTGTACACCTTGTTGGGATCTCTCCTGACCTTGATCGCATTGATCTTCTTGTACATCCAATCGGGCGGCAGTTTTGACATTGCAACTTGGCATGAACTCCCTTTGTCTGCCACAGCACAAAACTTTTTGTTCTTTGCATTCTTTGCGGCCTTTGCGGTCAAAGTGCCGATGTGGCCCGTTCATACTTGGTTGCCTGATGTGCACGTTGAAGCGCCTACAGGCGGCTCTGCTGTGCTGGCGGCCATTATGTTGAAGCTGGGCGCCTATGGTTTCTTGCGCTTTTCTATGCCCATTGCACCCGATGCAGCGCACGAATGGGGCACCTTCATGATTGTGTTGTCCTTGGTGGCCGTGATCTATGTAGGCTTGGTGGCCATGGTGCAGCAAGACATGAAAAAACTGGTGGCGTATTCATCCGTGGCGCACATGGGCTTCGTGACCTTGGGCTTCTTTATCTTCAACCCGCTGGGCGTGTCGGGTGGCTTGGTGCAAATGATTGCGCACGGTTTTGTGTCGGCGGGCATGTTCTTGTCAATTGGCGTGCTCTATGACCGTGTTCACTCTCGAGAAATTTCAAGCTACGGCGGTGTGGTCAACACCATGCCCAAGTTTGCAGCTTTCGCATTGCTGTTCGCCATGGCCAACTGCGGTTTGCCAGGCACAGCCGGATTTGTGGGTGAGTGGATGGTCATTTTGGGCGCTGTCAAATTTGACTTCGTGGTGGGCATGTTGGCCGCCTCTGCCTTGATCTTTGGCGCTGCTTACACCCTTTGGATGTTCAAGCGCGTTTACTTGGGGCCCGTCACCAACGACGATGTGAAAGAACTCACCGACATCAATGCACGAGAGTTCACAGTCATGGCCTTACTTGCCATTGCGGTGCTTTACATGGGCTTGTACCCTAAACCTTTCACCGATGTGATGGAAGTCTCTGTGGCCAATTTGTTGGAGCATGTCGCTGCTTCCAAATTGCCTTGATCGCTTGTGGTCAGCTGAAACTTTAAGATAGAGAGAATAGACATGATTGACTCAACCAGCTGGATGACGGTGTACCCGGAAATCGTGTTGCTGGTCATGGCCTGCGTCATTGCGCTGGTAGACCTGCTGGTCACAAGCCCTAAGCGCACTGTGACTTATGTTTTAAGTTTGGTGTCTCTTGGCGGCGTGGCACTGTTGCACGCCTTCTACGCCGATTCAGGTCACACACTGTATGGCTTTGGTCGTTTGGTGGTCAGTGATCCAATGGGCCATTGGCTCAAGTGTTTCGCCACCATCGCCGTCATGGTGACCTTGGTGTACGCAAGACCTTACGCCGCCGATCGCGACATGTTGCGCGGGGGTGAAATTTTCAGCTTGTCTGTGTTTGCATTGCTGGGCATGAGTGTCATGATTTCAGGCCAAAACTTTTTGGTTTTGTATTTGGGACTTGAACTGCTGACTTTGTCTAGCTATGCCCTGGTGGCTTTGCGCCGCGACAACGCACAGGCCACTGAGGCGGCCATGAAGTACTTCGTCTTGGGTGCCATGGCTTCTGGCTTCTTGTTGTATGGCATGTCCATGCTTTATGGTGCGACAGGTTCTTTGGACTTGGCGACTGTTTTCAAAGTCATTGCCAGCGGCCAAGTCAAACACCAAGTGTTGGTGTTTGGTTTGGTGTTCGTGGTGTCTGGTTTGGCATTCAAGCTGGGTGTGGTGCCTTTCCACATGTGGGTGCCCGATGTTTATCAAGGTGCTCCAACAGCGGCTACCCTCATGATTGCGGGAGCGCCTAAGTTCGCGGCATTTGCCATCATCATTCGTTTGTTGGTAGAGGGCTTGTTGCCGATGGCCATCGATTGGCAGCAAATGTTGGCCCTCTTGGCCATTGCCTCATTGTTGGTTGGTAACTTAGCGGCCATTGCACAAACCAACCTCAAGCGCATGTTGGCTTATTCCACCATTGCCCAAATGGGTTTCGTGCTGATTGGTTTAATGTCTGGCGTGGTCAGTGGCAATGCGGCCATGGGAGCCAACGCCTACAGCTCGGCCATGTTCTATGTCGTAGGTTATGTCCTTACGACCTTGGCAACATTTGGCATTATTTTGTTGTTGGCCCGTCAAGGTTTTGAGAGCGAAGAAATTACCGATCTGGCCGGCTTAAACAACCGCAGTCCTTTGTATGCGGGTGTCATGGCCATTTGCATGTTCTCTTTGGCTGGCATTCCACCAATGGTCGGTTTCTATGCCAAGTTGTCTGTCTTGCAGGCCTTGGTCGCATCTGGCCATACGGCAGACATTGCCTTGGCTGTTTTTGCGGTGTTCATGTCGCTCATCGGTGCTTTCTATTATTTGCGCGTTGTGAAAGTCATGTACTTCGATGAGGCTGTCACGGCCACGACGGTCACAGCTGGCGCAGATGTTCGCATTGTCTTGTCACTCAATGGCTTGTTGATCCTGGTCTTGGGTATTGTGCCCGGCGCTTTGATGTCACTTTGCGCACAATCAGTGTCCCAGATGTTGGCCAATTGAGCAGGGGCACAAATCCTGCATGAAAGTCCTTAACCTTCAGTGCGCTGGCATGCACAATTTTGAAGGCTGGTTTGGCTCTGAAGAAGATTATCAGTCGCAACGCAAAAGGGACTTGGTGGCTTGCCCCCTGTGTGCCAATACGCAAGTGCGCAAATTGCCCTCTGCGCCTCGTTTGAACTTAGGAGCTGCTGAGCCGCGAAATTCAAAACCAGAGATCCAAACGCAAGAAGTTTCTGCAAATGCTGGTGCTACAACTGCGGCACCTTCTCCTCATTTACCTGCCGTGACAACTCAAGCTGCTGAGGCCGCTGCTGCCAGCTTGGCGCAGGTGCATCCTGAAACGGTGCAAATGGTGCAAGAGGCCTGGATGAAGATGGTCAAGCACGTTATTGCCAACACAGAGGATGTGGGACAAAACTTTGCAGAAGAGGCACGCAAGATGCACTATGGTGAATCGGAAGAGCGCAATATTCGGGGTCAAGCCTCGATGGAAGAGACGCAAGACTTGCTCGAGGAGGGCATTGAGGTCATGCCCTTGCCCGTGCCTGATGCACTCAAGGGTGGGCTTCAGTAAGCACTGTACCAATCTTGTACAGCTGCAACATAGCGCTGCACACCTTCCGCCACACTGGCGGCTTCTAGCGCGCCATAAGACAAGCGCTGGTAATTGGCCTCATGTGTCTGCGTCAATCCAAATGCAAAGCCAGGAATGGACGCTACTTTGAATTTCTCTGTCATGGCGCGGTTGAAGGCGATGGGCTCAACGCCTTCTTTTAAACCAGGCAGTTTCATCAGCACATAAAACGCCCCTTTCGTTTTGGGAAACTGCACCAAGTCACCCAAACCCTCTAAAGCTTTGTAAACCGTTTGACGCACTTGGCTTAGTGCTTGAACTTTAGGCTCAACCCATGACTTGCCTTTTTGCAAAGCTTGCAATGCCAACAATTGAGAGGGCATAGGTGCACAAATGAGGTTGGTGTCTTGGACCTTGTTCATGGCATCAAACAAGTCGGCTGGAAACACCACATAGCCCACACGCCAACTGGCCATGCCGTAGTTTTTGGACATGGAGTAAAAAGACAGGGTGTGCTTCATAGCACCCGGAATGCTGGCGGGTGAAAAGTGTTTCACACCTTCGTAGGTGAAGTACTCGTAGGCTTCGTCACTGAAGTGGTAAAGACCGCGTTGGGCGCAGAGGGCATTGATGGCGCGCAGTGAAGCTTCGGAATAAACAGCCCCTGTCGGATTGTTGGGGGATACCGTCAAAATGGCGCGCGTGCGCGGCGTGATGGCTGCAGCCATGGCTTCGACATTCAAACTGAAATCGTCATGGGTGGCCACAGGCACAGGCACACAACCGCACATGCGAATGGCCATTTCCTGGTTGAAATAAAAGGGCATGGGCAAGATGAATTCATCACCGGGGTCGGCGACGGCCAATACCGAATTTAAAAAGGCCATGTTGCTGCCTGCCGTGACCATGAGCATGGCTTCTGACCCTAAATGAACCTGGTTCTCATTCGACAGTTTGACTTGGATGGCTTCAACCAAACCAGGATGTCCACTGACGCCTAAGTACTTGTGCAAACTGCCATCACCCATCAAACCGGGCAAGGCGGCAATGGCTTCTGCTGGGGGGCCGTAATTGACAACACCTTGGCCCAATGAAATGGTGCCGGGGTTGTTTCTTACCAAGGCCGCAATGGTGGGGATGATGGGGGTATCAACCCCGTCCATGCGAAGCGAATGACTTTTCATTTTTAAATCAAGTTGAGTTGAATCAAGGCTTTGAAAATCGGCCTGAGAATGCACAATTATCTCTTGGTATGACCCGCCTTGCTGAAACAGCGGCTCAAGTTAACATGTGCCCTATGGCTAGCCCGTCTATGTGAAGGATGGCTTTCAATCATTAGGAGACATTGATGAAATACAAAGTAGAAGATTTGAGAGTATTTGCTGAGTCACTTCTTTTGGCCAATGGTCTTGAGGCCGACAAAGCCAAAGCGGTGTCAGATATTCTGATTGAGGGCGATTTGTTAGGCCACACAACCCATGGACTTGGTTTATTGGCGCCTTATTTGGCCGAATTGGCTTCGGGAAAAATGAGCAAGAACGGGCTGCCCGATGTTCTGTCAGATTTTCCTGCAGCCATGGTGTGGGACGGCAAAAGGTTACCAGGGCCATGGTTGGTCTTGCGGGCCATGGACGTGGCCATGGAGCGCGCGAAGCAGCAGGGTACCTGCACCGTTGTGATCAAACGCAGCCACCACATCGCTTGCCTGGCTGCCTATCACCAACGCGCAACCCAGCAGGGCATGGTGATTGCTCTGCACTGCTCTGACCCCAATTCCAGCAGCGTGGCGCCCTTCGGCGGCTTGGATCCTGTCTTTACACCCAATCCTGTTTCGTTTGGCATGCCAAGTTCGAAGCAACCCATCATGGTAGATGTGTCAACGTCGGCAACCACCAATGGCATGACCAATCGCTTGTTCAATGAAAAAAAATTATTGCCGGCTGCATGGGTGATGGATGGGCATGGCAAAGCCAGCGCCGATCCAGCGGTGTTGTTTGCTGAACCCAAAGGCACCATCTTGCCTTTAGGCGGCATGGACTCAGGCCACAAAGGATATGGTTTGAGTTTGATGGTGGAGGCCATGACGGGTGGTTTGGCGGGTCATGGCCGCGCCGATCCTTTGGAGGGTTGGGGAGCCACTGTATTTTTACAAATCATTGACCCGCAGGCTTTTGCTGGGCTGAAAGCCTTTGAGCGACAAATGGACCATGTGATGGCAAGGT
Organism: Limnohabitans sp.; assembly: GCA_044233865.1. Classification (GTDB taxonomy): domain Bacteria; phylum Pseudomonadota; class Gammaproteobacteria; order Burkholderiales; family Burkholderiaceae_C; genus Limnohabitans_A. Next base: position 6,629 of record JBIIJK010000050.1, on the reverse strand, counting down.
GCAAAAACTCAAAACCCGCGCAACAAGGCGAGACAGTTCGGTTGCCAGGAGAAAGAGGTCTTCAGCACCAAGCCTTGAGTCAGCAGCAGGGTTTGCAACTTTACCCCAGCATCATCCCGGCCCTTAGCGCTTGGGCTGAAAAGCTCCAGGTGAGCCTGCCTCAGGCGGTCTGAGAGCGTGAGGGTTTGAACAGCAACTTGGCCATCAGTGGCCAAGTCCAAACCAGCAAACACACCACTGCCAAGCACAGTGCAATGGGGCGCGATAAGAACGCTCCCAAATCGCCATTCGATTTGATCATGGAGGTGATGAAGTTTTCTTCCAACATACCACCCAAGACCACGCCCAAAATGGCTGGAGCGATAGGGAATTTATTGGCTTCCAAAATATAGGCCAAGATGCCTGCCACCAACATGATGCCCACTTCAAACATGGAGTTGTTGATGGCAAAAGTGCCAACCACACAAAATAGCAAAATCAAGGGCATGAGTACTTCACGCGGCACCAGCAAAATTCGCTTGGCCACCTTGATGCACAAAATGCCAAGTGGAATCATGATGATGTTGGCAATGATGAATAACAAAAATACCGCATAAACATTTTGTGGATTGGTGGTGAACAGTGCAGGACCTGGGTTCATGTTCTTCATGTACAGAACGCCAATCACAATGGCCGTGATGGAGTCGCCTGGAATGCCAAAAACCAGCGCTGGAATCCATGCACCCGCAAGCGCGCTGTTGTTGGCAGACCCCGATTCCACAATGCCCTCAACGTGTCCTGTGCCAAATTTTTCGGGCTCTTTCGAAAACTTCTTGCTCATGGCATACGACATCCATGCCGCAATGTCAGCACCTGCACCTGGCAAGGCACCCACGGCGGTTCCAAGAACACTGCCGCGCAAAATTTGTTTGGGATATTTTTTGGCCAATGCCCATTGGCCCGACAGCACACTGCCTACTTTTTCAACCACCAACTCGGCCGGTGGACTGGTATCGACCACAAAGCGAATGATTTCTGAGATGGCAAACATGCCAATCATCATGGCGATCATGCCAATGCCGCCAGTCAATTCGGCGTTGCCAAATGTGAAGCGGGGAAAACCTGCAGGGTTGCCCAGGCCAACGCAGGCTACCAACAAACCAAGCAGCAAGGTGACAACGCCCTTAAGAGGTTGGTCGGTGGTAATGAACACGGCGCAAGTCAGGCCCAGCAGCACCAACCAAAAATACTCAAAGGAGCTGAAATTCAACGCAAAGTCTGCCAGTGCTGGGGCTGCCAAAATAAGCACAACGGTGCCAAACAAGCCGCCCACAGCAGAGAAGACCAACCCAGCACCCAAGGCCATTTCGGCTTGACCTTTTTTGGTCATGGCAAAGGCTTCGTCGGTATAGGCAGCCGAAGCGGGTGTGCCAGGAATTCTCAACAAGCAACCTGGAATATCACCCGAAAAAATGGCCATGGCTGTGGCCGTGACCATGGCTGCAATGGCGGGAATAGGCGGCATGAAAAACGTGACGGGAACCAACAAGGCCGTGGCCATGGTGGCCGTGAGTCCAGGCACTGCGCCCACGAACAGACCATAAAACGCAGCAGCCACCATCACCATGAGGGTGTAGGGCTCGAAGACCATGGAGAATGCTTGACCGATGGCTGTCCACATAGAGAGGTTCCTAATTCATGCAACTGACTGAATAAGCGATGTGAACAATTTCACCAGGCCCAAGGCGTGAGGACACCCCAAGGCAGGGGGACTCGCAGGAGTTTGTAGAAAGCAAAATGGACAAGCACCGTTGCGATCACGGCCACAATGAAAGTTCGACGCCAATTGACCCGCAGGGCCTTGAACAAAGCGACCAACATGATGAAGCTGGTGGCGAAAAATCCTAGGGCGTTGGCAAAAGCAATGTAGAAAACCACACAGCCTAAGAGCACAAACAAGGCTAGAACATGTCGAGGCGAATGAACCCAATCCTCCCATGCGAACCACGCCGTAGCGTTACGCTGCCGAAGACCTTTCAAAATCAGCAGGACGCCTGAGATGCAAAGGCCTGTGGCGATTAAGCTTGGGAAAAGTGCCGGACCAACGGGCTGACCCGGTATATTTGGAAACCCTTTTACGGCAAAGAGCACCAAGGCGCCCAATGCCAAAAAGAACAGCCCAAATAGGGCGTCGTGGATTTTCATGGTCTTATTTGACCAAGCCGACTGCTTTCATGGTGGCGCCCAACTCTGTATTTGACTTGACCATGAACTTGGCAAAGTCATCGGGTCCTGCATAGATCACACCAAAACCACGGCTTGACATGAAATCGTTGTACTCCTTGCTGGTGGCCACTTTGCGCACGGCCTCAGCCAATTTGTCACGCACGGGGGCTGGCAAACCTTTGGGAGCCACAATGCCGCGCCATGCGGCCATGGTCCAATCGCTGCCAATGGCTGCCTTCAAAGTGGGCACATTGGGGTACAAGGCAGAGGGCTTGTCATTCATGATGGCCAAGCTTTTAACTTTGCCAGCGTCAATCAATGATCGCGCTTCAGGCAAGGAAACAGGGGCGACTTCAATGCCACCTGCCATCATGTCTTGCAAGCCAGGTGCGGCGCCATTGCTAGGGACCCAAGGCAATGCTGCAGGGTCAATCTTTTGATCGCGCAAGAGGCCAGCAATGGCCAAGTGCCAAATGCCGCCCTGTCCTGTGCCAGAAGCCTTGAATTTGCCGGGATTGGCTTTGATGGCGGCTAACAATTCGTTGACCGTTTTGTAAGGCGAATCGGCACGGACTTGCACACCCGCTGGGTCTGCATTGACCAGTCCAATGGGTGTGTAAGAAGCGCTGGTGAGATCGGTTAAGCCTTGCCAATGCATCATGCCAATTTCTACGGTGGCCAAACCAATGGTGTAGCCATCTGGCTGAGCAGAAGCGATGGCTGCATGGCCCACTACACCGCTGCCGCCTGTTCGGTTCACCACATTGACGGGTTGGCCTAAGTCTTTTTCAAGCAGGCTACCAATGATTCGGGCTGTTGCATCGGTACCGCCACCAGCGCCCCAAGGCACGACGAGGGTGATAGGGCGTACGGGATAGTTTTGAGCTGCGGCGGGCAGGGCGCTCAGGACACCTAACATGCCCAAAAGCGCAGTGGCCAACAACCGACGACGTGGTAATGCAAACATATCTCACTCCTTAATTAAGCTTGGAACAAAAATTGGATAAGCAACACAAGTTACGCCTTTTTTTTCTTTAAGGCATTAGGGTGAACCCAAAGATCTGCATCAAATTGCTGATAACTCGAGGTCGGCGTGCATTAAAGTAGCCCCATCATGGAAAGTTTTGAAACTTGGGACTCTACGTTATTGCTCAGCATTGAATTGCTGGCCACCTTGGCATTTGCATTGTCAGGAATTATGGAGGCAGCACGCAAACGCATGGATGTGGTGGGCGTCTGCGTGGTTGGGTTTTTGGCAGCTTTTGGCGGTGGTACCTTGCGCGACATTTTGCTCGACCAACGTCCATTCTTTTGGGTGGAAAATGAAATTGTCATGTGGGCGGTGTTGGCCCTGTGCATTTTGTCCATTAGCTTCATGCGTCAAAGACATTTTGAATTGACCGAGAAGACCATTCAGTGGCCAGACGCGCTGGGTTTGGGCTTGTTCACGGCATCGGGCGTAGCGCAGTCCTTGGCGCTTGGCATGTCACCCACAGTGGCCATTTTGATGGGCACCATCACTGGCATTTTTGGGGGTGTTCTCCGAGACATTGTGTGCAATGAAATTCCAGTCTCATTCAAAGACCATCGTCCTTATGCCCTGTGTTCATTTGCGGGCGGACTGATTTACATTTTGTTGGCGACTGCTGAGGCTGAACCCTGGTTCTGTATGACGGTGTGTGCCGTCGTGACAACCCTCTTTAGAACAATGGCCATCTTGAACAATTGGGTTTTGCCTGCTTGGCGCAAGGACTGATGACTTAAATCAAGACATGCGAACCAAATTGCCAGGGCGCGCTGAAGTGATCTCTCCTTGGCGTTGCACCTGCTGACCCGCCACCCACGTGGCCACATAGCCCTCTGCCTTTTGTAAAAAGCGTTTGCCACCTGCGGGCAAGTCGCGAACCAATTGAGGAAGGCCCACACTGAGTTTTTGCGGATCAATGGCATTGATATCGGCACGCATACCGACTGCCAACACACCGCGGTCTTTGAGGCCTAAATAATTGGCATTGCGACGAGTCAACATTTCGATCACAGTTTCAAGTGGCAGAGTGTCTTTGTTGCGACCTTGCACCCAGTGCGTGAGCATGAAGGTGGTGAAACTGGCATCGCACACGGTGCCAACGTGCGCACCGGCATCACTCAAGCCACTCAAAGCACGGGGGTGGTCTAGCATTTTGCGAACGGTATCAAGGTTGCCCGCGTTGTAATTGAAGATGGGGAAGTAAATCAAACCGTCGCCATTGCCTGCACTCAAGTGATCGTAAATGACTTCTAAAGGTGTGACGCCTTTTTGTTTGGCGCGCACCAAGAAACTCTCCATGACAGAAGGTTCGTAATTCAAGGTGGCTTCCAGTGGGAACATGCGGCCGCTGATCATGTCAATCTTGGCCAATAAGATGTCCACCAAGGGTGGGATGGAACTGCCATCACCCGCTAGGCGCTCAGATTTTTCAGAAAGAATGCGTGCTTTTCTGGAAGGGTCGCGCAGCGCTTCAGCGCGTTTGGCCAAGGGCAGATGAGCCACTTCTTTGTAAGAAGGAAAGCCCATAAAGGGATGAAAACTGGCATCGAGGCCATTCAACACGCCAATGCCTCGCGCAGCAGTTTGCATGAAGAGCGGCAGGCCTTTGGCCAAGGCTTGTTCAACGCGTTCTTGAATGCGCACAAATTGCTCACCACCGGGATCGCGTTGAAGCCAAGTGAGTGAAAGTGCTTTACCACTGGCCGTTGCCATGGCTTCCACCAAATCAAACTCAGCATCAAACTCACTAGGGCCCTTGAGTAAGTTGTAATCGCTCACCATTTGAATGACACCGTGCGAGAGGCCATGGAAAGCTTGTGCCAAGCCAGTCAGTTCTTCATGGCTGGCATTGGCGGCGGGTGTGTCTTTGCCTTCCGAGGTGCGATGGTTGTCACTGCGGCCCGTGCTAAAGCCTACAGCGCCCGCTTCAAGCGCTTCGCGAAGGAGCGAGCGCATCTGCTCAATGTCTTGCTTTGTGGCAGCTTCATGGGCCAATGCGCGCTCTTTCATGACATACATGCGCAGCGGGTCGTGTGGCACTTGGACCAAAAAGTCGAGGCTGCGGGGTGAGGCTGCCAGCGCATTCATGTACTGCGGAAAACTCTCCCAATTCCACACAATGCCTTCATGCAAGGCAGCGCCAGGAATGTCCTCTACGCCCTCCATGAGTTTGATTAGGTCATCCTCGGAGCCAGGGCGTTTGGGCGCGAAGCCAACGCCGCAATTGCCCATGACCACTGTGGTGACGCCATGGTAAATACTGGGTGTGAAGCATTCGTCCCAGGTGACTTGACCGTCATAGTGTGTATGAAGGTCCACAAAACCTGGCGTGATCCAAAGGCCTGTGGCATCCACGATTTCTTTGGCGGCTTCGTTAATGTGGCCAACGTGAGTGATGCGCCCACCTTGAATGCCAATGTCTGCAATGAAGGGTTTTTGACCTGTTCCGTCTACCACCATGCCATTTTTAATCAAGCAATCGAGCATCTTTTCTTCTCCACAAATACGCCAAAGACATGCCACTCACTATGTGCCAAATACCCCATAAACTGGCCAAGGTGACCATGCCCAAATCACTGTTGAATTGAACAGCAATGATGCCCAGCGCTAGGCCAGAATTTTGCATGCCACCTTCAATCATGACTGCCCGTCGGTCTTTTTCACCCAGGCCCATCACTTTGCTGGTGACCCAGCCAAAAAACAAGCCGCTAGCGTTGTGCAATACCACCAACAACAGGGTGGGCAACAAGCCTAAGGTGAGCAATTGCCGCTCTTTAATTAAACCCGCCACGATGAACAACAGCAGTGCAATGAGAGAAAATTGACCTAAAGGTTTGCGGATGCGTTCGGTGAGTTGGGGCAGACGGTGTGACGCCAGCAGCCCAAGGCACAAGGGAACACCTAAGAGTAAAAACAAGCTGATGTAAATGCCAGAAGAATCAATGGAAAGCTCTTTTAACCAAGAGGCTGTTTCTGGGTTGGTCGCAATCATCCAACTGAAATTAAACGGTGTAGCAAACAAAGCAATGATGCTGGCCACTGCAGAGATGCTGACTGAAAGCGCTGTGTTACCTCGCCCAATGTGTGTCACCACATTGCTAAGGCTGCCACCAGGGCACGCAGCGACCAAAATCATGGCTGCCTCGATGTTGGGTGGCAGATCTAGCCAAAGTGTGACCAACCAAGTGGCGACTGGTAAGAGCAGGAATTGAGGGATGAGTCCGCAAATGACTGCTTTAGGCGTTTGAGCCACGCGTTTAAAGTCTTCAATGCGCAGTTCGAGGGCCACAGAAAAAACCATGGTGGCCAAGACCATGCTCAAAATGATCTGCTGGGCATTCATGCTTAAGACCTTCTGGCCAATGGCAAGTTCAAGAGCAGATTTTGCGGTTTGATT
>JBIIJK010000049.1:0-14763 GCA_044233865.1 Limnohabitans sp. | reverse complement strand
AGGGCTGCCCCACCACCGCCCCAATTCGCCTGACGGCACTTGATTCAGGCTGGCCTGGCAAAGAAGTGAGCAAGGGTTTGACGGCCAGAGAAAGGCTCTGGCCTTGTCGGTCAATTTCCCAAACAGCTGCCTTGTCCAATTCTTCTGAATTGTCTTCTGGGTTCGCTTCGCCGCGAATCAAGGCCCTTAAGTGCTGAGCGTCCCTCACCTCTTGAGAGCCTACTTTCAAAACGCGATCACCTGTTTTCAGACCTGCAAGATCGGCCGCAGCGCCAGCCTCAACGCGGCCAATGATGGGCAAGATTTTGGGATGGCCCCACCAAGCCACTGCACTGAACAAAACAACGGCTAAAAGCAAATTGGCCAACGGACCAGCTGCCACAATGGCCGCGCGAACTTTCAAACTGCGTTGGTCAAAGGCAAACGGCAGTTGATCGGGGGGTACGGCAGCTTCGCGGCTGTCGAGCATCTGAACATAGCCGCCCAAAGGCAATGCGCTGATCACAAACTCGGTGTTTTGTCCTGCTCTTGGGTGCTTGGATCGCCAACGGTAAAGCGCTTTTCCAAAACCAATCGAAAAGACCAAAACAGGCACCTTACAGGCCACCGCCATTCGGTAGTGACCATACTCATGCACCGCAATTAAGAGGGCAAGTGCGAAGAGGAAAGCAAACAGCGTTAGCACGTTGAAGCGTCAAGCACTGCGGGCACGCACAACTTCTGAAGCTGAAGCGCGACTTTGCGCATCAAGCGCCAGCAAGTCGGGCAAACTTTGGGGCGATTGAGGCTGCACCTTGGCCAAAGTTTCGGTGTTCACTTGGTGAATTTGGTCGAATCTAATTTGCTTGTTCAAAAAAGCTTCAACCGCAATTTCATTGGCGGCATTCAGCACTGCGCACGTCCCTGAAGCAGCATTCAAAGATTGCCAAGCTAATTTCAAACCAGGAAATCTTTCGGGATGCCCATGGTCGTCGATGGCTTCAAAGGTCATGGGCTTGAGATTGTGAAAATCAAGCGTTTGAGCACCCGAGGTGATTCGCTCGGGCCAACTTAGGCCATAAGCAATAGGCACACGCATGTCGGGCGTGCCCAACTGCGCCACGATGGAAGTGTCTTTGTACTTCACCATGGAGTGAATGATGCTTTGAGGATGGATGACCACGGAGAGTTGATTGGGCGAGACGCCAAATAAATAACGCGCCTCAATGACTTCCAAGGCTTTGTTCATCATGGTGGCGGAGTCGACTGAAATTTTTCGACCCATGACCCAATTGGGGTGTGCACAGGCTTCATCCGGCGTGACGTTTTTCAAGCTGGCCACATCGCGCGCTCGGAACGGACCGCCCGATGCCGTCAAGATAATTTGATCAATGCGATCAGCCCAAGTGGCTGGGTCTTCAGGCAAAGACTGAAACACAGCCGAGTGCTCACTGTCGATGGGTAAGAGCACAGCACCACCCTTTTTAACCGCGCTTAAAAAAACCTCACCACCCACCACCAAAGCTTCTTTGTTGGCCAATAACAATCGCTTGCCTGCATGGGCCGCAGCCAAGCAAGGAGACAAGCCCGCGGCGCCCACAATGGCGGCCATCACGGCATGAACTTCTTCGTGGGCTGACACAAAGTCCAAAGCCTCTGGCCCCCACAGCACCTCGACGGACAAGCCTTCGGCTTTGATGCGCTCAGCCAGCAAACGGCCAGCATCTTCTTGGGCCATCACGGCAAATTTGGGTTTGAACTGAGCGCATTGCGCCAAGATCAAATCGACTTGCTTGGACGCCGTTAAAGCAAACACCTGAAAACGGTCCAAGTGTTTAGACAACACATCGAGGGTGTTGGTGCCAATGGAACCGGTAGAACCCAGAATGGTTATGTTTTGTTTCATAGGGCAAACGAGGTGTTTAAAATTTGGGCCAATGCAGCAACATCATGGCGATGGGCAATGCTGGCAGCAAGGCATCCAAACGGTCAAGCACACCTCCATGACCGGGCAATAACTTGGAACTGTCTTTGACACCCGCACTTCGTTTCACCAAAGATTCGACCAAATCACCGACCACGCTCATGGTGGTTAAAAAAATCAAACTCAATGCCCATAGAAAAAAACCATGCTGCGTCATTTCCATGAAAAAACTGGCGCCTGGCCATTGGTAAATTTGCTCAAAATGCATCCATCCGAAGGCTATGAGAAACACACCGAACAAACCGCCAATGGCACCCTCCCAACTTTTGCCAGGGCTGACGCTGGGGGCCAATTTTTGATGGATGATCTTGCCACCCAAAGCCCTGCCAAAGAAATAGGCAAACACATCGGCCGCCCACACCACACAAAAAATGGAAAGTAACAATTGCACGCTAGAAGTTCGTGCTTGCGCCATGGCCAACCATGCCAACCACAGCAGGATGACACCCAAAACCCAGCGAACATTGGGATGCCATAAGGCCCAGCCCTGAACGCCACGCAACAGCATCCATGCCGTCAAGCCCACCCAAGTTGCACCTGCCAACCACCACAGCCATGTTTCGGTTTGAGAGGTCCAACCCGCCCACCATGCAGTGGCACACATGCCGGCACACAACACGCCCGATAAAACAGACTTCACGCTGGCCATGCCGTTCATGCGGGCCCACTCCCAAGCGCCAGCAGCAATCAGAAGCGCAGACAAAACAAGAAAGGCTTGAGGCGTTTGTGCAAAAAGAGCCGGCAACAAAACGGCCAACAATGCCAGTGCAGTGAAGATGCGTTGTTTGAGCATCAAATCAATGACCGTTAAACGGCCATGATCTCTTGTTCTTTGCCAGCCACCAGCTGGTCAATTTCTGCAATGTGTTTGTCCGTCACTTTTTGAACTTCTGCCTCTGATCGTTTTTGCTCATCTTCAGAAGCCAGTTTATCTTTGACCAATTTTTTGACAGCCTCATTGGCATCACGGCGCAGATTGCGCACGGCAATTTTGGCGTTTTCACCTTCAGTGCGAACCAGCTTGGTCATTTCCTTGCGGCGCTCTTCGCTCATGGGTGGCATGGGCACGCGAATGATGTCGCCCATGGAGGCGGGGTTCAATCCTAAATCGCTTTCGCGAATGGCTTTTTCAATTTTGGCGCCCATGCCTTTTTCCCAAGGCTGAACGCTGATGGTGCGTGAATCAATGAGCGACACGTTGGCCACCTGGGACAAGGGGACGAAAGAGCCGTAGTAATCTACCTGAATGGTATCAAGGATAGCTGGATTGGCACGGCCTGTGCGAATCTTGGTCAGGTTGTTTTTGAAAGCCGCAATGGATTGGTCCATTTTGGTTTGCGATGTTTTCTTGATGTCTTCTAAGCTCATGAAATACTCCGAGGCCAAAATTGGCGGGTTCAAGAATTAAGCGAAATGAAGGTCTGATTCAGGCATACACCAAAGTGCCCTCGTCTTCGCCCATGACCACTCGTTTGAAGGCACCATGCTTGAAAATTGAGAACACTTTAACAGGCAACTTTTGGTCGCGGCACAGCGCAAAGGCTGTAGCGTCCATGATGCCTAAATTTTTAGAAATGGCTTCGTCAAACGAAAGTTTGCTGTAGCGGGTTGCGGCGGGATCTAATTTGGGATCGGCCGAGTAAACGCCATCGACCTTGGTGGCTTTGAGAACCAACTCAGCCCCAATTTCGGCACCGCGCAAAGCGGCAGCGGTGTCGGTTGTGAAGAAGGGGTTGCCCGTGCCTGCTGCGAAGATGACCACTTTGCCTTCTTCAAGGTACTGAAGCGCCTTGGGACGAACATAAGGCTCGACCACCTGCTCAATGGCAATGGCCGACATGACGCGGGCAGTTAGCCCCGCTTTTTCCATGGTGTCTGCCAGGGCCAAAGAATTCATGACGGTGGCCAACATGCCCATGTAGTCGGCTGTGGCACGGTCCATTCCTACAGCGCCGCCAGCGACGCCCCTGAAGATGTTGCCGCCGCCAATGACCACGGCCACTTGAACACCCAAACGAGTGACTTCGGCGATCTCGTTGACCATTCGAACAATGGTGGCTCGGTTGATACCAAACTGATCATCACCCATCAAAGCCTCGCCTGACAGCTTGAGCAAAATACGCTTGTGGGCTGGTTTGGCAATGGTCATGACGGGCTCCTCATAAAGACAGATTCAAGTTTAGCGTTGAATCGCCCTTTCGAGCGACCCTGATTACCCGGGTTTCAACCCTGATAGTGGCAGCTTTAAGCTGCGTTTTGAGCGGCAGCGACTTGTGCGGCCACTTCGGCAGCAAAGTCGTCAACCTTCTTCTCAATGCCCTCGCCCACGACGAACATCGTGAAGGCTTTGACTTGAGTGGCTTCGGCTTTGAGCATTTGCTCGACGGTTTGCTTGTCGTTTTTAACGAAAGTTTGGTTGTTCAAAGACACTTCTTTGAGGTACTTCTGGACGGCGCCATCGATCATTTTGGCAGCGATGTCGGCGGGCTTGCCAGACTCGGCCGCCTTGGCTGTGGCCACTGAGCGCTCTTTTTCAATCAGGTCAGCGGGCACATCGTTGCTGGTCAAAGCCACAGGCTTCATAGCGGCAACGTGCATGGCAACATCCTTGGCGGCTGTGTCTTTGCCTTCGTACTCGACCAACACACCAATGCGCGTGCCGTGCAAGTAAGTAGCGATTTGGACGCCACCGGCTACGCGCTTGAAGCGGCGAAAGCTCATGTTCTCACCGATCTTGCCGATCAGGCCTTTGCGAACTTCTTCCAAAGTTGGACCGAAGCCGTCTTGGGTGTAGGGCAATTCGCCCAATGCAGCCACATCGGCCGGGTTGTGCAAAGCAGCCAATTTGGCAGCCGCATTGGCGAGGGCCAAGAAGCTGTCGTTTTTGGTGACAAAGTCTGTTTCGCAGTTGACTTCAAGCATGGCGCCTGTGTTGCCTTCAGTGTAGGCCACGATCACGCCTTCAGCGGTAACGCGGGAAGCCGCTTTGCCAGCTTTTGTACCCAATTTAACGCGCAACAACTCTTCGGCTTTGGCCATGTCGCCATCGGCTTCAGTCAAAGCTTTTTTGCATTCCATCATGGGGGCATCTGTTTTGGCGCGCAGTTCAGCGACCATGCTTGCGGTAATAGCCATTTGATTTCTCCGTTTCGTCTTCGAATTAAGGTTCGAGCTAAATAAAAATTGATAAAAAGTCAGTGTGACTCAGGTTAAAAAAAAGGGGCAAGAAGCCCCTTTTCTCTGTTTGAGAGGGCATTAAGCAGCAGCTTCTTGCACTTCAACGAATTCGTCAGCGCCTTCGGCGGCCACCGCATTGACCACGTCTTGAACGGCGTTGGCACGACCTTCAATGATGGCGTCGGCAATGCCGCGTGCGTACAAAGTAACGGCTTTGGAAGAGTCGTCGTTACCTGGAATGATGTAGTCGATGCCTTCGGGTGAGTGATTGGAGTCAACAACGCCGATAAGTGGGATGCCCAATTTCTTGGCTTCCAAAATGGCAATCTTGTGGTAACCCACATCGATCACAAAAATCGCATCTGGCAATGTGGCCATGTCTTGAATGCCACCGATGTCTTTTTCAAGCTTTTCGATTTCGCGCTTGAACATGAGTTGTTCTTTTTTGCTCAAGGTGTCGAGGCCGACTTCTTGTTGAGCTTTCATATCCTTCAAGCGCTTGATGGAAGTCTTGACGGTTTTGAAGTTGGTCAGCATGCCACCCAACCAGCGTTGGTCAACGTAAGGTACGCCGGCACGCTGAGCTTCAGCAGCCACGGTGTCACGAGCTTGACGCTTGGTGCCCACCATGAGGATGTTGCCGCGGTTTGCAGAGAGTTGTTTGACGAACTTCAATGCGTCTTGGAACATCGGTAAAGATTTTTCCAAGTTGATGATGTGGATTTTGTTGCGGTGACCGAAGATGAAGGGGGACATCTTGGGGTTCCAGAAGCGTGTTTGGTGACCAAAGTGGACACCTGCTTCCAGCATTTCGCGCATGGTAACTGACATAGATTTTCTCCGAAGGTTGGGTCTAAAATCCGGCTCACACATCGGCTGTTTGAACAAGCCCTTTCGGGCTGAAACCAACAGCCAACACCTTGAAGGAGCCGGTTTGCGATTTACTTGCAGGGAAATTCCTGCTAAGCCAGTCGAGTATAGCATCCAAAATGTCCGTTTTCCAGCCCTTTTCAAGCCTCCCTACCCCTAGGAATCCATCACCATGCGCCCTGACCTGATTGCCACCCTGCAAGCCATTGCCCAGCAACAAACCAGCCCACAAGCTGAATGGGAAAAAAGCCATGAAATTGCCCGCAGTGCAGCCTGCAACAAGGTCTTCATGGACTTGACGCCTGCGACTGGCCCGTCTGACTTGAAGGAATCAAGCTTGGTGAACTCAGCCCTCAAGGGCTTGGCCTTTTCTGTCAAAGACTTGTTTGATGTGGCTGGGCAAGCCACTTTGGCAGGCTCCAAAGTGCTGAAAGGCGTTCCTGTCGCCCATGCAGACTGCCCTGCCGTAGCCAGGCTCAAGGCAGCCGGCGGTAGCAATTTGGGCCGAACCAACATGGTGGAGTTTGCGTTTTCTGGTGTTGGCAACAACCCCCACTACGGCACGCCAGCGGCTTGGGATGCCAAAACTGGCCAAGCTGTTACGAGCCACGGGAAAGGCCATGTACCCGGTGGTTCATCTTCTGGGGCAGCTGTTTCTGTGGCCACGGGTGCTGCTTTTATTGGCATGGGTTCGGACACCGGCGGGTCCATTCGCATTCCAGCTGCCCTCAATGGCTTGGTGGGGTTTAAAAATACGGCGCGCCGCGTGCCCACCTTGGGCGCAGTGCCTTTGTCAACCACCATGGACACCATTTGCGCCATGACGCGCAGTGTGCGCGATGCCATATTGACTCACGAAATTTTGGCAACTCGAACCGTAGCCCGCTCAAGCAGGCCTCTGTCCAGCTATCGACTGGCCGTGCCGACTCACCTCATGCTGGATGGCATGGAAGCTGGCGTGCAAAAGGCTTGGGAGCGAAGCCTATCGCGCTTGTCGCAAGCAGGCGCTCAGATTGTAGAAATTGAACTCTCTGAAATCAATGAGCTTGCAAGTCTGTTGGCCACCGGCGGTTTCAGCGCAGCCGAAAGTTATACCTGGCATCGCCATCTCCTGGCCAAGGACGCGGCAGGCTACGACCCTCGTGTTTCGGCGCGCATTGTGCGGGGTGCCAACATGAAAGCCTTTGAATATTTGGATTTACAAGCCGGCCGCGCAGCTTGGATTGCTCGCATGCAATCGGCATTGAATTTTTGCGATGCGGCCCTGTCTCCCACTGTGCCTATTTATGGTCCTACTTTAGAAAGCGTGGCGCCTGGTCCAGAAAGAGACGATGCATTTTTTGCGGCCAATGCTTTGCTTCTGCGCAATACCAGCGTGGTCAACATGCTCGATGGCTGTGCATTGTCATTGCCCATTCATGAGGCCGGCGAATTGCCCAGCAGCATGATGGTTTGGCAAGGCCCTATGAAGGACGATGCGGTTTTGAATATTTCGCTGGCCATAGAAGCTACATTAAGCGCTTAATGGTCTGCATGTATTTTCTCAAAATCTGCCAGTTGCTTCACTTAGGGCGTTGGCTTTGAAAAAAATCAACTGGCAAACGCCGCTGAAGCTTTTCGATGTAGCACAAACCCGCCAGCTTGAAGCCCTTGCATCGAATAACTTGAGTGGTTGCAGTCTCATGGAACAAGCGGGCTTGGCCATTGCCCAATTGGCCATGGCGGTCAAACCCTTTGCCAATTGCCACTGGATTTTTTGTGGGCCAGGCAACAATGGCGGCGATGGCTTGGAAGCCGCCGTGCATCTACATCAATGGGGTCAAAAAGTGATTGTGGTGCTTTGGCAACCCAAGCAAAAACGCCCTGCCGATTCTGAAATTGCTTTGAAAAAAGCAATGGGTCTTGGCGTTGCCATGGTCAGCCATTTAGATTCGACGCACAGCATTCACCCATCAGACTTGGTCATCGATGCCTTGTTGGGCATTGGCTTGCGACATCAAAATGAAGCCACTGCAAAAACTAAATTAGATGAAGCCCCAAGCATTCATGACTGGATTGAAGTTGCATACCAATCAGGCTCCGATGTCTTGGCCGTTGACATTCCCTCAGGGCTCAATGCCAACACAGGTAACTTTCAAGACCCGTCACTTCAAAGAGCAAGCATTCAGGCCACACACACACTGCAATTGCTCAATGCAAAGCCTGGCTGCTTCACTGCACACGGGCGTGACGCTTGTGGCACGCTATGGCTGGACACCTTGGGCAGCGAAGCATTGCAGGAAAATTTGGTTTCAATCGCGCGCCTGAACACCTTGCCCCAATCCAAGCGACAGCCATACCATGCCAGTCACAAGGGAGCTTTTGGCGATGTGGCGGTGGTGGGCGGAGAGTCTGTTCAAACGCGCGGCATGGGCATGACAGGTGCCGTTGATTTGGCAGCGCTGGCTGCTTTGCATGCAGGTGCAGGACGCGTCATGGTTTCTTATTTGAACCAAGGCGATGATGTGGCAACTCGGTCTATGGAAGTCATGTCGCGCAGTTTTGATGCGCTTGATTTAAAAAATAGCGCAGTAGTTTGCGGTTGTGGTGGCGGCATTGAAATTAAAAAAGTGTTGCCCAAAGTTTTGCAAGAAAGTACCCAACTTGTTTTGGATGCCGATGCCCTCAATGCCATTGCGCAAGATCCGTGGCTTGAAGATTTGGTGCGTCAGCGCGCAGCCAAAAATAAGACCACCGTGATCACGCCTCACCCTTTAGAAGCAGCGCGCTTGCTGAAGACAAACACCGCCCATGTGCAAAGTGATCGCCTGCTGGCAGCACAAACATTAGCCCAGCAAATGCGCTGTACCGTGGTTCTCAAGGGATCTGGCACTGTGATTGCACAACAGGGTGAAGCCCCTTTGATTAATCCCACCGGCAGCGCACGTCTTGCAACGGGCGGCACGGGTGATGTGCTGTCAGGCATTGTGGCAGCGCGAATGGCACAAGGGCTTAGTGCATTTGAAGCGGCCTGCTCGGCCGTGTTCGAACACGGTCAAGCAGCCGATGCCGCGCCCCTCATACCCACTTTAACGGCAGGTGCCTTGGCGCAACTTATCCGCGGCCCGCAAACGGCATCTTCGTAGCCATCACGGTGTGGAACATCACGTTGGCTTCCAGGGGCAAGCTGGCCATGTAGACCACCGACTTGCCAACCAAGGCCACATCCATCAAAGGCTCAGCTTTGATTTCAAGATTGGCTTGGGGAACACCTTTGGCCATTTTCATGGCCATGGGTGTTGCAGCATTGCCTACATCAATTTGACCCACTGCAATGTCGTACTGACGGCCATCCAATGAAGCTGTTTTGGTCAGGCCAGACACCGCATGCTTGGTGGACGTGTAGGCAATGGAAAAGGGCCTTGGCGTGGTGGCTGAAATAGAGCCGTTGTTGATGATGCGGCCGCCCATGGGCTTCTGGTCTTTCATGACGCGAAAGGCTTCGCGTATGCACAAGAACATACCGGTCAAATTGGTATCGACCACGCCCTTCCACATTTCCAAACTCAATTCGGGCAATGGAATAGCGGGGGTACTCACACCCGCATTGTTGAACAACAAATCGACTCGACCAAATGTTTTGACACACTGCGCAAACAAGTTGGCGACTGAGTCTTCTTGCGTCACATCGGTGGGCACGGCCAACACACGCGAGCCTGCGTTCAAGGCCTTGGCTTCCTCGACCACCTCTTCCAAATTGGCCTGTCTTCGACCCGCCAACACAACGCTCCAACCATCGTGCAACAAAGCCATGGCGGTGGCTTTGCCAATGCCAGAACCTGCGCCGGTCACAATGGCAATTTTGGAATTTTGTGTCATGGCTTTTGTCTCCTGCTGATATTGAGATGAATGAACTTAACTGTAATTTGTGTGTCTTGAAAAAAAGCTTCAGCGTCGATTCTTGCGCGCTTGACTCGATTTTTTTGGACCGGCTGACTTAGATGGAGCCCCTTTTGCAGAGGCTTTGCCTTTGCGATTGGGTGAGCTTAAGCCCTCCACCTTACGTACCTTAAATGGACGCGACTGATTGGCCTTGACTCCATCGGGACTCAATTCAGAACCTCTAGAGGCGCCGCGAGAGCCAGATTTCTGATGACTCTTGTCACGCAATTGTCTAGGGCTGAACTCCTCTGCTGGATTGACCAAGCGGAAATCAATTTTCCTGCCGTCCAAGTCAACTCGGCTGACCTGAATTTGAACACGCGTGCCGATGGCATAACGAATACCTGTTCGCTCACCTCGTAATTCTTGGCGTGCTTCATCAAATCGGAAGTACTCACCGCCAAGTTCAGTGATGTGCACCAAGCCCTCCACATACAAAGCGTCCAAGGTGACGAAAATTCCGAAGCTCGTGGCCGATGTGACCAGACCAGAATATTCTTCGCCTAAATGCTCGCGCATGTATTTGCACTTGAGCCAAGCTTCAACATCGCGACTGGCTTCATCAGCACGACGCTCGTTGGCACTGCAATGCAAGCCTGCTGCTTCCCACGCTTGCTGTTCGGCGGGAGACATTTTGATGCGCGGTGCATCGTCCATTTGAGCGCCTGCTTTGTTTTTCTGCAAACGCTTGGCCAACTTGGCCTGCGCTTCACCGGGCAATGGCAAAGCAGGCAACTGGTATTTTTTGTTCGCCAAAATGGCTTTAATCACGCGATGCACCAACAAATCGGGATATCGGCGAATCGGGCTGGTGAAGTGTGTGTAGGCTTCATAAGCCAAACCAAAGTGACCACTGTTGATGGGCGTGTAAATGGCTTGCTGCATAGATCGCAGCAGCATGGTGTGAATTTGCTGCGCGTCTGGTCTTTCCTTGGTGGCCTGCGCTATGTGTTGAAACTCGCTGGGCTTGGGCTCATCACTGACGGTATAGGGCAAGCCCAATGCTTTCAAGTAATTGCGCAGCAAATCCTTCTTCTCGGGGGTGGGGCCTTCGTGCACTCGGAACAAACCAGGATGCTTGCTGTTCTGAATAAAGTCGGCACTGCACACATTGGCTGCCAACATGGCTTCTTCAATGAGGCGGTGCGCTTCAGTGCGAACACGCGGCACAATTTTGTCAATGCGGCCGTTGTCATCGCAAATGATTTGCGTTTCAGTGGTCTCAAAATCGACAGCGCCGCGAACTGCACGCGATGCCAACAAGGCGCGGTAGACATCATGCAAATTGAGCAAGTCGTTCACGCGGGCTTTGCGCTTGATGGCTTCGGGGCCGCGTGTGTTGGCTAGGATGGCGGCCACCTCGGTGTAGGTGAATCGGGCATGGCTGTACATCACCGCGGGGTAAAACTGGTAGGCATGAATATCGCCTTTGGCTGTGATCAGCATGTCGCAAACCATGCACAAACGTTCTACTTCAGGATTGAGTGAACACAAACCGTTAGAGAGTTTTTCCGGCAGCATGGGAATAACGCGACGCGGAAAATACACGCTGGTGGCCCGGTCGTAGGCATCAATGTCAATGGCGCTGCCTGTGGCCACATAGTTGCTCACATCGGCAATGGCAACCAGCAAACGCCAGCCTTTGGTCTTGCCAATTTTGGCGGGCTCGCAATACACCGCATCGTCAAAGTCGCGCGCATCTTCACCATCGATGGTGACCAATGGAATATCGGTGAGGTCAATGCGGTCTTTGGAGTCTTGCGGACGAACTTTGTCAGGCAACTCGCGCGCCAATTCCAAACACGCTGCAGAGAATTCGTGCGGCACACTGTACTTGCGAACGGCAATGTCAATCTCCATACCGGGGTCGTCAATTTCGCCCAATACTTCTTTCACACGGCCCACAGGTTGGCCAAACAAGGCAGGCGGCTCGGTCAGTTCAACCACCACCACTTGGCCCGGCTTGCCTGTACCAATGCCTACTTTAGGAATGAGAATGTCTTGGCCATAACGCTTGTCTTCAGGCGCCACAATCCAGATGCCGCCTTCGTTGAGCAAGCGGCCAATGATGGGGTGTGCAGGCCGCTCCGTGATTTCAACCACACGACCTTCGGGTCTGCCTTTTCGATCTTGTCGAACGATGCGAACCTTCACACGATCTTTGTGCAACACTGCACGCATTTCGTTGGGTGGCAGAAAAATATCACCATCCCCATCATCACGGATTAAGAAGCCGTGACCATCGCGATGGCCTTGCACACTGCCCTCGATTTCATCGAGGACTCCAGAGGGTTGGCTAATTTTTTTGATATACAATCCTTTGTTCTTGTCCTGAGAGCCCAGGTGGCGGAATTGGTAGACGCACTAGTTTCAGGTACTAGCGAGTAACTTCGTGGGGGTTCGAGTCCCTTCCTGGGCACCAAGTTTAATCAAAGCTGCAAATAAGGCAGCTTTTTTTTCGAGTCTGTTTTTCAAATTTGAGTGCATTTCAAAATGCATTTTAGACAGGCAAAGCGACAAGATCGTGACCATCCACACCCACAATTCGTGCACGTGTGAACTCACCGACCTTGTAGGTCTTGCTAATCTTCTCGGGCGGCAGCAACTTCACCACACCATCAATTTCAGGCGCATCGGCATAAGTACGGCCTATGCCACCTTTTTTGCCCATGGCTGTGGCGGAATCGACCAACACTTGCATGGTGGCGCCGATGCGTTGCTGCAAACGCTGGACAGAGACCTCCTCGGCCACTTGCATGAAGCGTGAGCGACGCTCTTCTCTAACAGCTTGCGGCAACATGCCTGGCAATTCATTGGCCAAGGCACCCTTTATCGGGCTGTATGCAAAACAGCCCGCTCTGTCAATTTGCGCTTCCCGAACAAAGTTAAGCAGATGCTCAAACTCTGCTTCGGTCTCTCCAGGAAAGCCCGCAATGAACGTGCTGCGAATGACCAACTGCGGACATACTTCGCGCCACTTTTGAATGCGCTCTAAATTCTTTTCGCCACTTGCGGGACGCTTCATGCGCTTGAGCACATCGGGGTGGCTGTGCTGCAATGGCACATCCAAATAAGGCAAGATAGAACCTGTGGCCATCAGCGGCAGGACTTCATCAACCGCAGGGTATGGATAAACGTAATGCAATCGAACCCATGCGCCATACTTCTGCGCGATCTCACCCAATGTTTGCACCAGTTCCAGCATGCGCGTTTTGACAGGACGACCTTCCCAGAAGCCCATTCGGTATTTCACATCGACGCCATAAGCGGAAGTGTCTTGGCTGATCACCAGCAATTCTTTCACGCCGCCTTCAAACAAAGCCTCGGCTTCTTTGAGCACATCGCCAATGGGTCTTGACACCAAGTCACCGCGCATCGAGGGAATGATGCAAAAAGTGCAGCGGTGATTGCAACCTTCGCTGATTTTCAAATACGCGTAATGCCGAGGTGTGAGTTTGAGTCCGGCCACGCCAAATGAATTGGGCATCAAGTCGATGAAGGGATCGTGTGGTTTGGGCAAATGCGCGTGCACTGCATCCATGACTTCTTGGGTGGCGTGGGGTCCGGTGACGGCCAGCACACTGGGGTGAATTTCACGGACCAAGTTGCCACCACCATCGGCCTCTTTGGCGCCCAAACAGCCCGTGACAATGACTTTGCCGTTCACGTTCAAGGCTTCAGCGATGGTGTCTAAGCTTTCCTTCACGGCATCGTCAATGAAGCCACAGGTGTTGACGATCACCAGATCGGCACCTTCAAAAGTCTTGGAAGTCTGATAACCCTCGGCGCTGAGTTGCGTGAGGATGAGTTCGGAGTCAGTGAGGGCTTTGGGACATCCCAGACTGACAAAACCCACTTTGGGGGCAGAAATAGGACTGCTTTCAGTCACTGCGGTAGCAATTTCGTTCATTGCCCTATTGTCCCAGTAATTTGAGGACGCAGCGCCAAACAGTCCATTTGCCCATTGTTGGCGCCAAATTCAAGGTTTGAGGCCAAAAGCATTCAAGAATTGAGCCGTTTGCTTTTGCATTTGCTCTTGCATTTGACTCACGATGTTGTTGGACTGGTGCCCCATTTTGGACTGCATCAGCATGAGGGATTGCAAATTGCTCTCTAAATAGGCCCCCATGTGGCCCTGCATGGCATGCCCATAAAAACGAATGATGTTGGCCAAAACGGCTTCTGTGAACATAGGAGCACCTGCAGATTCCTCCTCCAAAATGATTTGAAGCAGCAGGTTACGGGTCAGGTCTTCGCCGCTTTTGGCGTCCCTGACAACAAAGGTTTTGCCCTGCATCACCAGTTGTTTGATTTCAGTCAATGTGACGTAGCTTGAAGTGGTGGTGTCGTAAAGCCTGCGATTCGGATACTTTTTAATCACCCTCTGCGGCTGATTTGTCGTGGATTCAGAGGCCGAGTCGGCATGTACTTCGCTGGCAGCAGCAGTCGTTTTGGCGGCGGATTTTCTGACCATGATTTACACACTTCTCTAAATGAACAACAATCTGTTACGGCAATCAGCATGGAACGACAGTATGCTGCACTGCAATAGATTTTAAAGTTACCCACTTACCCACTTCTACGGGGAGTTACCCTCAATATCGCCAAACATTGAATTGGGTCAAAATAAATGGGGTCAGATCAACATTAATTTCCAATTAAGCTTGTTTATATGCGAATTTTCTACACTCTTATTCTTCTTCTAATTGGACAAAATGCCATGGCCATTGAAGAACCTGCTTTCAAGATAGTTCTTAAATCTGAGGCCTTTGAGGTGCGGCAATATGCGTCCATATTAGTGGCAGAAACGCTGGTAGATGGCGATATGGATG
>JBIIJK010000048.1:0-14787 GCA_044233865.1 Limnohabitans sp. | reverse complement strand
GATGTTTGGTTTGTCGTGGGAGTACCTGTATTTCTTTATTCTGTTGGCTGGACCTTCACCATGGTGGGTACATTCTTGGCAACTTGGACAATAGGGTACGGCTTAGTTCAAGCCCTTGCCCCCAATATCGTCAAGCGCAGTGAAGACGGTCTTTCGAGGGAAGTACCAGCCGCTCGTTGGTGGTCCTTGGCTTTGGCATTGATTCCGGCTGCCATTGCTGTGATTGTCTGGTATGACGTTCCTAATCTTGAGTGGTGGGTTGTGGGTGGTCTTGGATTGTTTGGATTTGCATTTGCGGTTAATTCCTCAGTTCACAGCTATTTGGTATTGGCCTATGCAGGTTCAGAAAAAGCAGCTGAGGATGTTGGGTTTTACTATGCTGCGAATGCCTTAGGGCGCTTCTTTGGAACCTTGATGTCAGGCTTGTTGTTTCAGTGGGGGGGTCTGATTTATTCACTCATCGGATCTGCTGCAATGCTTTCCATATGTTGGATGGCCACTTTGCGATTACCAGTAAAGCCTATGTTGCAACTCGAAAGTAACAAGGATTCAACATGAACACAGTTGTAACTTCAGCAGACCCACAGTGGGTTGTCAAGGCGCTTTGCGCTTTAGCGCAAATCAACCGGTTGAACGTATTTCGTTTGCTAGTTGTTGCAGGGCAGGATGGCATGTATCCAAGTGATATGGCTGCAGCGCTGGGTGTCCCTTCCAACTCACTCTCTTTTCACCTTAAAGAACTTCTTCATTGCGAACTTGTGTCACAAGAGCGTGAAGGACGAAACCTGCGCTATCGAGCAAACCTGAGTCGGATGCAAAATTTGTTAGTTTATTTAACTGACGAATGTTGCAAAGGCCAAGCATGCTTTGAATTGCCATCCCTTGATTGTCAAGACCCTGTTTTTCGGTGCTAATCAAAAGCTAGGAATTGAAAACTGCATCCCTATCAAAAATTACCTATTTGAGTTAAGCACCAGACGGAAACGCTCGGTATTTTTTGGGGATGTACCGTTACCCCAATTTATAACGTTGGCGGATTATTTTTTTTCGCTCAATATAAATTATCTTTGTATAAATGAGGCTATTTGGGTCAAAACCTTCCTGCTTGTGCGAAGATTTGCGTTTAAAAATTCAGAATTAGCTCGTCATGAAAAAAATCAAAAAAATAGGTGTTTGTTTGCTTGGCTGTTTTTTGGCAACGGGTGCTTTTGCCCAGCACTCCCACGGTAAAGGTAAATTGCAATTGAAATTGGAAGGACAAACACTGATGGGCGAGATGGAAATGCCCATGGAAGCACTTTTGGGTTTTGAGCATCTGCCTAAAAACAAGGCCCAGTCCGAAGCCATGACCCGTCTGCAAAACGCAGCAAAAGACGCTTCCTATTTCATTGAATTGCCTGCAGATGCCAAGTGTCAGCAAAAAGAAGCAAAAGCCGAATCTTCGATGTTCCAAGGTGTTGCCTCAAAAGGCCACAGTGATCTCGATTACAGCTTTCACTTCGTCTGTCTAAATCCCCAAGCGCTCACTAAAATTTCGTTTCCTTTTTTCAAATCTCACATCAAATCGCATCAACTCAAGGTGGAATGGGTAGGGGACAAAGGGCAAAAATCCTTCACTGTTCGCTCAAGCAAACCTTATTTTTCACCATGACCGAATTGGCCATTGAAGTTAAAGATCTTGAGTTTGCTTGGCCTTGTAAGGCAGCTTTTCTTCGCGTTCCCACATTGAGTCTTCAGCAAGGGCAGACCTTGTTTGTGGGCGGTCGCAGTGGCAGTGGAAAAACCACTCTTTTAAGTCTTCTAACGGGTGTGCACTCTGTTCAGAAGGGGCTCTGCAAAGTTTTGGGCTACAACTTGACTGAAATGTCTGCGTCCCAGAGGGATTTATTTCGAGGCAGAAATCTTGGACTAGTGTTTCAGCAATTTAACTTGATTCCTTATTTGACAGTTCAGGAAAATATTGAATTACCCACCCAAATTTTTGCCAGCCGAGCGCAACACGCAATCGACCTACACGGTAGTGTGACTGCTCAAGTTCATTCTTTGTGTGACTCCCTTCATTTATCTAGGCAACTCATGGCTCGCCCAGCTCACCAATTGTCTGTAGGGGAGCAGCAAAGAGTGGCCTCAGCCAGAGCCCTTATGGGAAGCCCTGCACTGATCATTGCAGATGAGCCAACATCTGCTTTAGATGAGGAGAGCAAGGCCAACTTCATGACGCTCTTGTTGTCAACAGCGCAATCGCAAAATGCCAGTGTCATTGCTGTAAGTCACGACACACGCTTGGCTGATCAATTTGACCACCGTTATTTTTTGTCTAGCTTGGAGAATCAGAGTGCTGTGGCTTAAGTTGGCATTGCGAAGTGCTTGGTCGCGCCGCTATTCACTGAGCTTGGTGTTGGTCTCTATTTCTGTGTCGGTTTTGGTATTGTTAAGCGTGCAGCAATTGCGACAAGACGCTAGACAGAGCTTTTCCAACGCACTGACAGGTGTCGATTTGGTGGTGGGTCCGCGTGGCAGTGCCAGCGACTTGCTGCTTTACAGTGTGTTTCAAATTGGACAACCCACTCAAAACATGGCCTATGCTGATTTTGAAAAAATCAAGTCTTTGAGCACTGTGTCATGGGCTTTACCCATTCAACTTGGCGATTCATTCGAGGGCTTTCCTGTTCTAGGGACGTCCATCGATTTTTTCAAGCATTACCGAACCATGAATGGGCCACTCACTTGGCGACAAGGGCAATCTTTTGTAGACCCCTCAATCAACCCTGAGGGCATGCGCCAAGTGGTCTTGGGCGCAGAAGTGGCTCAGTCTAAAAAGTTGACTTTGAATGACAGCATTGTTTTAACGCACGGCTATCAAAGTTTGGATGCAGAGCATGCAGACCATCCCTTTGTCGTGGTGGGTATTTTGCAAGCGACGGGCACCCCCCTTGACCGAACAACGCTTATCTCTTTAGAGGGCTTTGAGGCATTGCATACTGGCTGGGGCTTGGGCTTGCGTCCTTCTGCATTTGACAGCCCAAAGTCCACCCTGAATTCAGAGTCACAAGTTTCAGTGGTACTGCCCACCGAGTTGACTGCGGCTTGGGTTGGTTTGAAGTCTAGAACCGCAGTTTTCAAGGCAAGAAAAGAAATTGAAGATTTTGCGAGCCTTCAAACCTCAATACCGCTCATGGCTGTTTTGCCTGGGGTAGCGCTTGACGAACTTTGGCAAGTGGTGCGCGTGGTAGAAAATGCGCTGATTGTGATGGGAGTTTTGGTCGCTGTTTGCGCTTTGCTCGGCGTGGTTGCGGTCCTCCTTGTGGGCTTGGCGGCTCGCCGAAAAGAGCTGGCCATCTACCGTGCCTTGGGTGCTAGACCACAGTCTATTTTGATGCTCATTGTTTGGGAATCATTTTTAATTGGTGTTGCTGGTATTTCTTTGGGAGTTGTCATGACGCAATTGGTTGCGTTTATTTTCCATGACGTCTTGTTGCAAACTTACGGTATCAAAGTTCATATGGGCTGGCCTTCTTTGGCTGCATGGGGCAGCATTGGTTTGCTATTGTTAGGAGCGTTGATAGCCAGTTTGATACCAGCTATCAGGGCCTATCGAATGTCACTCTCTGATGGATTAAACCCACCTTCAATGGGTTGAAATGGAGTCTCAAACTTTGAATCATTCTGTTTATCTGATGCGCAAGTTGGGCGTAGTTCTCTTGATCATGCTTGCCCAAATTTCGTTTGGCTCTGCGGCATTCGCCCAAACCCCTGGTTACGAAAAAATCACTTGGGATGATCTGCTCAATGAGGAGTGGTATGCCCAAATGCGCAAAGATATGGCCACTTACGGCCGCATGGCTTTTTTAAAAGATGGCTCTGAAGAGGCTGAAAAATTGATGAAAAGCTTGCGCCAAAAATTGGATGAAGCGCCAGTAGCACCCAAGTATATTGGGCGAAAAATTCGAATGCCAGGTTTTGTGGTGCCACTCGATGCTGTTCGGGATGGTCGCAGAGAGTTTTTACTGGTTCCATATTTTGGCGCGTGCATTCATACACCACCGCCCCCTGCAAACCAAATTGTGTTGGTCAGTCCCCATTCAAAACTCAAGTTATCGAAACCCCTTGAATCCATGGACGTGGTGTGGGTTGAGGGTGAATTGAAAGAAGCCAGAACACAAACTCAGTCTGGTGTGTCGGGCTATTCACTTGAAGCAATTCAAATCTATCCCTACAAAGCGTTGCATCAGAATAAGAAATAAGGAGGCGTCGAGTTCTCAACAAGATTGGCACCAAAAAGAATAATTTAAACGGGCTTTGATGTTCCAAAGCCCCAAAAGCGTGCAAATATAGGGTTTTGGAAGTTGTCATGAAAGTTGCTTATCAATTGAAACTAGATTTGTTCAATTATTTTGCTTCTTTTCACATTGACCGCTTTCAAATAAACATGTCTCAAAACCATTATCAATTGGAAGTCATTCAACAAGCCAACCCTAGGTGTGATTCATGCGGCTTTGTGTTGCCATCTCAGACTGCCTCGACTGGACTTCGCTGCGGTTTAAATTACTTCAAGAGCAACTACATCATGCGGAAGTTTCAACTCATGCAGCATTTCCCAGAAGTTCATGGTTACAACGCTTGCGAATCTTGGGACATTGGACTGGTTCCACACGAACTTCATGGTGGTTTTACTTTTAATGCACCTAGAACTGGTGACTTTTCGACAAAATCAGATGCATAAAATTGTGATTGTGGGCGGTGGTGCTGGTGGTCTTGAGCTTGCTACTCGTCTTGGCAAGTCATACCGACGAGATAAAGACGTCAGTGTCACTTTAGTAGATAAAAATCGCACCCATATTTGGAAGCCTAAGCTTCACGAAATTGCATCTGGCAGTATGGATTTTGGTGATCACGAAGTTGATTACATGGCTCATGCCCATTGGAATCATTTTATTTTCAGGATCGGAGAGCTCAAGGGCTTGGATCGATTGAGTAAGACCATTGACTTAGCGCCTTACTTAGATGCCGAAAATACCCCTGTCACCCCTGTGCAAAAAATTGAATACGACACCTTGGTCATTTGCATTGGTAGCCTGAGCAATGATTTTGGAACGCAAGGCGTGAAGGAATATGCTCTTAAGCTTGAAAATCAAATGGATGCCAAGCTGTTTCATTCCAAAATGGTTAACGCATGTATCCGTGCGCATCACCAATCTGAACTGATTGATCAAAGCCAGCTCCACGTTGTAATTATTGGTGCAGGTGCAACTGGGGTAGAGTTAGCTGCTGAATTACATCGAACCACACGTGAGGTGGTGGCGTTTGGCTTGAGTGGTATTGATACAGACAAGGATTTAAAAATTAGCCTGATAGAAGCGACAGACAGAATCTTGCCTGCTTTAAATCCTCGGCTCTCACATGCGACGGAGCGACTGATTGGCAAATTGGGTGTGAAGGTACTTACAAACTCCAAGGTGATGGAGGTGATGCCAAACGGGATTCGACTTTCCGATGGCCAATTGATTGAGTCTCAATTGGTTGTTTGGGCCGCTGGTGTTAAGGCACCCGATTTTCTGAAGAATTTTGGAGGCTTGGAGACGAACAAATTGAACCAAATTGTGGTTCAGAGGACTTTGCAATCTACTCTTGACTCCGATATTTTTGCTTTGGGAGATTGCGCCGCTTGTCCTTGCACAGAAGAAGAGGGCGGACGCGCGGGAATTGTCCCACCCAGAGCACAAGCAGCGCATCAGCAAGCAACCCACATGTACCGCCAAATTCAAAGACGGTTTGCTAAAAAACCACTCAAGCCTTATCACTACCGAGACTTCGGCTCTTTGGTTTCTTTGGGAAAGTTCAGCACAGTGGGCAACATGATGGGTGGTGTCATCGGTAAAAATTTGATGATCGAGGGTTATTTTGCCAAACTGATGTATTTGTCCTTGTACAAGCTTCACGAACTCACCATTCATGGGTTTTTAAAGACTGCTCTTTACACGCTTGCCAGAATGCTGACAAAGCAGGCTAACCCAACCGTCAAGTTGCATTAATAAGCTTTAATTTGGTGCGCCACATTCAGTTTTAGTGCATTGAGATGACCAATTTGGCGCGTAAAGAGGTGCCAGCATAGTGCGTGTGCGGCACGATCCATGCTTACCGAAATTACCCCCTGCTTGGAAAACACGAAGTTCCGATGAGCAGCACTATATTCAATGAGATGAGCGACGCGCAAGGCATCGCCCGCCCGCATTACCAAGCCTTTGACAATTGGCTCAAGGGCGTGTCGGCTGATACCGTGCACGCCAAGCAAACTGAGGCCGACCTGATCTTTAGGCGCACCGGCATCACATTTTCACTCAATGGCGATGAAGGCGGTACCGAGCGACTGATTCCTTCTGACTTGATACCGCGCATCATCCACGGCAAAGAATGGGCGCAGCTTGAAAAAGGCCTGGTGCAACGCGTCAAAGCAATCAATATGTTTTTGCACGATGTCTACCACCACCAGCAGATTTTGAAAGCAGGCTTGATTCCCGCTGAACAAGTGCTGGCGAATGCGCAGTTCATGCCAGTGATGTTGGGTTTGGACTTGCCACACCAAATCTACGCGCACATTACCGGTGTGGACATTGTTCGGCATTCAGACGGCGATTTTTATGTATTAGAAGACAACTTGCGCGTGCCATCGGGTGTGTCCTATATGTTGAGCAATCGCTTGTTGATGATGCGATTGTTTCCTGATTTGTTTCGTCGCTATGCAGTACGTCCGGTCGAGCATTACCCGGCGCTACTTTTGCAAACCTTGCGCTCGGCCAGTTGGGTGGACCAGCCCACAGTGGTGCTGCACACGCCCGGACGTTTCAACAGCGCTTACTTCGAACATGCGTTTTTGGCCAAGCAAATGGGCATAGAACTGGTCGAAGGCTCGGACCTTTTTGTGCGCCAAGGCAATGTGTACATGCAAACCACTGAAGGCCCGCAGCAGGTTGACGTCATTTACCGCAGGGTAGACGATTTGTACATGGACCCTTTGAGTTTTGCACCAGACTCACTGATTGGTGTGCCCGGGCTGGCATCGGTCTACCGCCAGGGCAATGTGGTGATTGCCAACGCGCTAGGAACAGGCGTTGCGGATGACAAATCCATTTACCCCTATGTGCCTGACATGATCCGCTTTTACTTGAGCGAAACGCCTATTTTGAACAACGTGCAAACCTGGCAATGCCGTAAGCCGGACGAGTTGTCTTACGTACTGGCGAATCTGTCGCAACTGGTCGTCAAAGAAGTTCACGGCGCAGGCGGCTACGGCATGCTGGTGGGCCCGGCCGCTAGTAAATCTGAAATAGAGAGTTTTGCCAAACGCTTAAAAGCCCAGCCGGACAACTACATTGCGCAGCCCACGCTCAGCTTGTCTGCGTGCCCAATTTTTGTCGATCAGGGCATTGCGCCGCGCCATATTGATCTTCGCCCATTTGTGCTCATGGGCAAGGATACGCGTATCGTTCCTGGCGGTCTGACTCGCGTGGCTTTGCGCGAGGGCTCACTGGTGGTCAATTCATCCCAAGGCGGAGGCACCAAAGACACCTGGGTGCTGGAAGATGAGGACGCGCTCTAATGCTGTCAAGAGTCGCTGCTCAACTTTATTGGCTTTCGCGTTATCTGGAGCGTGCAGAGAACATGGCGCGTATTTTGGAGGTCGGTCAATCACTCGCTTTACTGTCTAAGTCTGACAGCAGCAGCGCCGCACCGGAGATGGTGAGTGAACCGCTGGTCATCACTGACACGTTGGCAGCGTTCGAAGCTACAGGCCGTTCCATGCGCGCAGACCAGGTGGCGCAGTTTTTGGCCTGGGATCCGGATCATCCTTCTTCCATCTTCAACTGCGTACAGTCATGCCGCGAAAACGCGCGCTCAGTACGCGGCGCCTTGACGGTGGAAATGTGGGAATGCATCAACGACACTTGGCTTGAGTTACTTGCGCGTAAAAAGAAAATCAAAGGTCCAGATCACTTGGTGGATTCCACTTTTTTTGAATGGATCAAGGAACGCTCGCACTTGTTCAGGGGCGTGACCTTTGCAACGATTCAGCGCGACCAGCCCTACCACTTCATTCGACTGGGCACATACCTTGAGCGCGCCGACAATACTGCGCGCATACTGAGTGTTAAAACACAAGTAGAACAGGCCGAAAGCAACGATCTGGTGGATGACTATTACCGTCTGGGTGCGGTACTGCGTTCAGTCAGTGCGCTGGAGGCCTACCGCGACACCTACCGAGACGCCATAGACACAGATCGCGTGTCTGAGTTGCTGATCTTCAACCCACGCGTGCCGCGATCGCTGCATTTTTGTCTGGATGAAACCGATTTCATACTAAAGCAATTGCCACAGCAAACAGGACGTGAGGCCCGCAAACGCTGCGCGAACCTCTTGAGCAATCTAAAATTCGGTAGCTTGAGCGAGGTCTACGCCAGTGGTCTTGGAAACTACTTGGAACTGTTTGTTAAAGAAAACATTGCGCTGGCCCAAGCAGTGCAAACCGATTACCTGGAGTCCATTGCATGAAATTACAGGTATTCCATGAAACCAGCTATCGCTACGAGCAGCCGTTGCGCCGCAGCATACAAATGCTCCGCATGACCCCGGCCAAAACCCAGCGGCAAAACGTTTTGAATTGGCAACTGGATTTGCCCGGTAAAGCCACCCAGTGGACAGACGCCTATGGCAACCTCTGCCATTGCCTGGTCCTGGAAAACGCCAGCCAGGATATTGTGTTGCGCGCACGCGGTACGGTGGATCTGATCGTGTCGGACCAGGGCGAGCCCGAGGGTCCGGTACCGCACGCCGTGTACTTGCGGGCCACAACGCTAACCAGCATGGACGCTGCGATGCAAAACTTTATCGAACCATTCCGCGCTACAGTCAAGTCGCGCCCTTATATGGCTATGCATGATGTGATGCTGGCTTTGCTTGTGCGCATGCCCTATGAAACCGGTATTACCCACGTGGGCGATTCGGCGGTGGAATCATTCGCCAAGGGCAAGGGCGTGTGCCAGGACCATACCCATGTGTTTCTGGCCTGCGCGCGCTACCTGGGCGTACCGGCACGTTACGTCAGTGGCTATCTGCACTCAGCACAAAACGAACAAGTTGCCAGCCACGCATGGGCCGAAGCCTGGGTGGATGGACGATGGATAGGCTATGACGTCAGCAACTCCAGCGATGCTGACATTGGTCACATTCGCATTGCGCATGGATTGGACTACGAGGACGCAAGTCCTGTGCGAGGTATGCGCATAGGTGGAGGCAAAGAGTCTATGCACAGCTATGCAAAAGTAGAATCCTATATCTACAATCAGCAATAGGGCAAGACATGACTTACTGTGTTGGAATGGTTCTCGAAGAAGGACTGGTGTTCGCCTCAGACTCGCGCACCAACGCGGGTGTTGACCATGTGTCAACTTTTTGCAAGATGACGGTCGTTGAAACGCCGGGCCAAGGCGTCATCGTCTTGCTCAACAGTGGCAACCTCGCGACCACACAGCAAGTGGTTAGCCGAATTAAGCAGCAAGCCATAGATGCTCAAAAACCGCTGACCTCACACGCATCTATGTTTAGCGTGGCAGAGCTGGTGGGAAGCGAATTGCGTAAAACCATTCATACCGCTGTGAACGAAGCGCCCGAGCAAAGCGACGTGGATTTCACAGCCACCTTCCTGGTCGGCGGCCAAGTGCGGGGAGAAGCGCCTCGCTTGTTCATGGTTTATCCGCAGGGCAATTTCATAGAGTCAACGACGGATACGCCTTTTTTTCAGATCGGTGAGAGCAAATACGGCAAACCTATTTTGGATCGCGTTGTTCAACCCGAAATCAGCATGACTCAGGCCATCAAATGCGCATTGGTGTCGTTTGACTCAACTATCAAAAGTAATTTATCGGTAGGTCTGCCTATCGATATTGCCATGATCAAAACCAATGATTTACAAGTGACCAAGCGACACCGCATCGACTCCGAAGACGCCTACTTCAGAGATTTACGAAGCAGATGGAGCCAAGGTCTGCGTCAAGTGTTCGGTCAATTACCCGATCCGCATTGGATAAAGTAAGCTGTGAGCTGGGTTTGTTACCAAAGAACTGTACTTGAAAAGTTAGACGCTAGCTTGTGGACTCAACCCTGAAAAGTTTCCCAGACTTACTTTTACCCTTAGTCAATTATTTCGCGGTAGGGATTCAATTGAATTTGGCATTCCCGTCCATAGAGCATAAGTACCATGCCCTTTTCTTGTGTGCATGGGTGCTTGTTGACTAACCAAAACTTCAAGACCTGCGGTTGCGCTGTCAATGATCGGCAACGAGATTAAGTTTTGAATTTGTTGCGCGTATCCGGCCAAGCCGGCACCGCCTAGGATGATGGACTTCACGTCAGGCTTTGCAGCCTGTTCGCAGGCTTGTTTCAAGCATTCAATGGCCATGACCGGATTGGCTTGCAGTTCTGCGCCCGTCGCAGCCACCGTTTCAATGTGCCTTAGCTGATTGCTGAAGCCTAGGCTCATTGCCAAGCGCTGAAGCATTGGCTTCCAGCGCTCACCGCCAGTCACAATGGAAAACGGCCCCAGCGCTGATGCCTGAATGAATGAGGCTTCGGCCAATCCAGTCACTGGGTAAGCTGCCATTTCACGAAGCGCAAACAACCCAGGATCGCCAAAACAGCCAATGAGTACGCCGTCAATTGCTTGGTTGGCTAATTGGTTGTGATCTGCCCAGGCCTCGATGCAGGCATGGGATGCAACGGCATGGCTTGCTTCGCAGGCAATGTAACTTGCACCAAAAGTAGCAGTAGCAAACTCTAAATGCACATTTTCTGACGTGCAAGACATTAAGACTTCTTGCAAGCGCCGAGTTGTCAGGGCATTGGTATTGGGGTTGATGACTAGAAAACGAGTAGGACTTGTCTTATGCATTGCATTTTGGTGCGTTTGGGTGATAAATTTGGTGCATTTATTTTTCTAATCCTCATTTTGAGGCGTCAGAAATTCAAAATGACAGGCATGTTTTGTGCTGAAACCTAATTGGTTCGAGATAACTAATTTATCTTAACTTTTCAAATGATTCAATACAAGGAGTATTCATGAAGCGTCGCGATTTACTGGCCGTTGCTGCGTCTACGGTGGCAGCACCCTGGGTTCATGCCCAATCGACAGCTTGGCCCACGAGAGGCCCTATTCGTCTCATCTGCCAATACCCACCAGGCGGCTTGGTTGACACGGTGGCAAGACTTTTGGCACCCCACTTGTCTCAGGCACTTTCCCAAACTGTCGTTGTTGAAAACAGGGCCGGAGCCGGTGGTTTGATTGGGACTGAATATGCGTCTAGACAGGCAGCTGATGGGTATACCCTTTTGGTCAGCCATGCGTCTGTTCATATTTATGCGACAGCAACTCGGAAAACCATGCCTTTCGATCCTGTGAACGATTTCACACACATGGGGATGTTGGTAGAAGCGCCGATGCTCTTATTGGTAAGGGCTCAATCTCCTTATCAGACGCTTGCTCAATACATCAACGCCGCCAAAACCAAACCAGTGCGTTACGGCACATCTGGCATTGGTTCTGCCAATCATCTTTACGGTGAATTGTTGAAAATCGAAGGCCCAGCCAACGAGCACGATCACGTGCCCTACCAAGGCAGTGCGCCTGCTATGCAAGATTTGCTGGGCGGCCAAATTGACAGTGTTTTTGATCCCGTCACAACCAATGTCAATCAACTCAAAGCAGGCTCATTGCGCGCATTGGCCGTTTCTACGCCCAATCGCTTGCCAGCATTGCCCAACATTCCAACGTTTGCAGAACTGGGCTACAACTCACTCACAGGATCGCAATGGTTAGGTCTTTCTGCCCCTAAGAATTTACCTGCACCGATTGCACAGCGAATTACGGCACTGATTCCCGAGTTGTTGGCCAAGCCCGACATCATGGCTCGTTTAGAAGAAGTTCAAACTTTGCCCCGCAGAACACCCGTTGTGGGCGACGAGTTCACCAAACTCATTCAGTCTCAAATCAACACTTGGACCGCCGTTGCGAAGCGCGCCAAAGTTGAAGTGATTGTGTAATAGCGACGAATCTCACAGTTGACTATCCCAGAGCGGCAGATCTCCAACCCTTTTGGGTTGGGTCTGCTGCTTTTTTTTAGTTAAGATATTTGATTCATCTACAAAAAGTAATTTATGACTGAAGTCGATTTCGATCAAATAAGCAGCTATGAACGGTATAAGCTGATGGCAAGTCTCATTGTCCCTAGGCCAATTGCATTGGTGACCAGCCTTGGTGCAAACGGTGTAGTGAATGCGGCCCCATTCTCAATGTTCAATATGATCGGCGAAGACCCGCCTATTTTGATGATCAGTATCAATCGACTTCAAGACGGTCAACTCAAAGATACTTCAGCCAATATTTTGCACAATGGTGAATTTGTTGTGCACATGTCGGACGAGCCTATGGCAGAAAAAATGCACGCCTGCGGCAAAAATTTTCCATCTGATGTCAGTGAATTGGCTGCTGTAGGACTTACTTCTACACCTTCGCACACAGTGAAGCCACCTAGAATTTTAGAAGCACCTATTGCATTTGAATGCGTGCTTCACGAGAAACTCGAGACCCCTAGCCGGTATGTGTTTATCGGACGGATTAAGTGGTTGGCCGCAAGAGACGGGCTCATTGACACGAAAGCATGGCGAGTTAATCTGAAAGACTATCGACCTGTTGCCAGGTTTGGTGCGAGTTTTTACACCAGGCAGAACGATCGTTTTGCGATATCAGATAATGTGGGCGAATCGCCCAAAAATAATTCTGCCATCGATCAAATGTAAGACCATGTCGTGATATTTCGAAAGCGTCATCGACAAGCTGTGGTTGTTCTTCTGAGCGTAATTCAAATATGGCGGATCAACGATACCGCAGCCTTGGAGCCTACGCCCACCATGGCGCACCAAGCGCGAAGCACCAGATTAGGTTGAGTTGGACCACGTGCCGCAGCCGCCTCATCGCGGTGAGCTACTTCGTCAGCTTGACAATCAAGAAGGGTCTGGCGCAAGTTATGGAGGTGAGGCTGTGAGGCCAGAGCAAGAATTTGCTCCTCGTAGTGGTGGTTGACAAAGGTCTCGACTGCCTCGATCGTTGCATAAACTGCCTTTGAGCCGAACAGCGCGGGGAGGGCGCCAGTTATAAATCCGGCTATCCGCCATAGGGGAAGTAAGCGACTGTAGTGAGCTGAAGGCAACCAGCCAGAAATAAGACGCAGGTGCTTTTGCTCGGTGGCCAAGTGATGCTCAGCAAAGTCGCGCAAGACCGGGTCGCGCGCGAATTTTAGAACCCCTTGGTAAATACAGACAGCGCCTACTTCTCCTGCGTGGTCAGTGCGCAAATCAGCAAAAACCCATGACGGGAGTTTGTCTTCCGGACCGAGGACCACGTGGCTGGCGTTAAAGATTTGTGCTCTCAAACGCCCAGTAACTTCTTGGCATCCGCCAGCGCTTTCATTGATTCGGTGTGCTTGCCTTCCTTGTGCAACTTTTCACCCTCTGCGCGTAAGGCTTTGACTTTGGCCATTTCTGCTGCAGGCAAAGTTGCAGTCGGCAATTTTGCGTCGATGGTGCGCATCTCACCAGGGCAACCATGCGCTAAAGCCGTGGATGCAAAAAACATAACAAGTGAACCAATAAGAAGTTGTTTCATGGAGGTCTCCAAAAGTTGAGGTTTAAATATATTTCAATAGTCCACAAAGCAAGTATTTGTGGCTGAACTTGTCCCCAGTAAATGATGGAGAATTAGATTTAGTATCGCCACATGACTTACGAAGAATGGAGTTGCCAATGACCGTCAATTTTTCTTTTAAAAATATTTTCCCAATTTTAAATTTAGGCCTTGTACTTACTGGTACTGCGTTATTTTTGCAATCTGCAAATGCTTCAGAGACATCTTGTATCACTGCAGGGAGATTCAACGCTGACGGAAAGTGGTCGCCACAGTTTCAATCTGTCAAATTATTAGACGATGCTGGCCGAAGCTTGACTGTCAAGCTTAAATCTGAGTTAGCACTAGTGCGCGGCGTTGAACTTTTGGAGCCTGCTCTTTTGTCTGGGTGTGAAGGTGACCGAGCCTTGACTCGTGGCACAGATGTGATAACCAATAAAGCCCCTGTCCCTGCAGCAAAGCTTGGTCGACATAATGTCATTGGCCTAGGATTCCCAAAGCTTCAAATTGGTGGTGAGTTGGTAGAGTTAAAGTTACAGGTGAGTGCTGACCAAATGGTCATGATCACTCGTTAAATTTACTGGTTAGAAGCTTTTCATGCAGGGCTTGCTCCACCTGTTGATTTAGAAGCAACTCACTCTGAAGCATTGGAAATTATCACGTTGAAACAGCTACAGCTTCAAGACAACTAAGGCCACTAAATCGTGTACGGACGTATCAAGAGAGCGCAAATACAAGCCAAGCTGACAACGCTAGGTGAACAAGTAGACAAGGATATTGACTGTCCCTTGTGCGAGCGAAGTATTCCACCTTCTCAAAGAGATGCCCACCACCTCGTTCCCAAATCTCATGGTGGCAAACAAACTGTTGTTCTGCATCGGATTTGTCACCGGCAGATTCATGCGTTGTTCAATGAAACAGAACTTGCGCGCCGCCTGAACAGCATTGAATCATTAAGAGCTAGTGAGGAACTTCAGCCATTTATTAAGTGGGTGAGATCAAAGCCGGAAGAATTTTACGAGCGTACTTATAAAAGCCATAGGTTAAAGTAAGCAAGA
>JBIIJK010000120.1:0-3825 GCA_044233865.1 Limnohabitans sp. | reverse complement strand
TGAACTTTCTGATGGAGGGTCTATTAGAATAGGCACAAAATTTAATACGCCCTTCATAAAGTGACAACATGACAGACAAAATCATCCCTATTCACCCCGCCACCCCTAGCAACCGCCGCAGCGCCAACATCACACAAGGTAAGTCACGGGCGCCTAACCGCTCTATGTACTACGCCATGGGGTATGAAGAAGGTGATTTTGTGAAACCCATGGTGGGCGTGGCCAATGGTCATAGCACCATCACGCCTTGCAACAGTGGACTGCAAAAACTGGCCGATGCTGCGGTTGAGGGCATTGAAGAGGCTGGTGGCAATGCTCAAATTTTTGGTACGCCTACTATTTCTGATGGCATGGCCATGGGTACCGAAGGTATGAAATATTCACTTGTGAGCCGTGAAGTGATTTCTGACTGTATTGAAACTTGCGTTCAAGGTCAGTGGATGGATGGTGTGTTGGTGGTGGGCGGTTGTGACAAAAACATGCCTGGCGGCATGATGGGCATCTTGCGTGCCAATGTGCCTGCCATTTATGTGTATGGCGGTACCATTTTGCCAGGCCGATACCAAGGCAAAGACTTGAACATTGTCAGTGTGTTTGAAGCAGTGGGTCAAAACTCTGCGGGCAATTTGAGCGACTTCGATTTGAAAGAAATTGAAAAGCGCGCTATTCCTGGCACAGGTTCATGCGGCGGTATGTACACAGCCAACACCATGTCTTCCTCGTTTGAAGCGCTGGGCATGTCGCTGCCCTACTCTTCCACCATGGCCAACCCCCATGATGAAACAAAGAACTCGGCCAAAGCATCGGCCAAGGTTTTGCTGGAAGCCATTAAGAATGATTTGAAGCCACGCGACATCGTGACCAAAAAGTCCATTGAAAATGCCGTGGCCGTCATCATGGCCACCGGCGGCTCGACCAATGCTGTGTTGCACTTCTTGGCCATTGCGCACACTGCTGAAGTTGAATGGACCATTGACGACTTCGAACGCATGCGCAAGAAGATTCCTGTGATTTGCGACTTGAAACCTAGCGGCAAATATTTGGCCGTTGATCTGCATAAGGCAGGCGGTATTCCGCAAGTCATGAAGGTTTTGCTGAAGGCTGGTTTGTTGCATGGCGATTGCATGACCATCACCGGCAAAACTGTGGCAGAAAACTTAAAAGACATTCCAGACGCACCTCGCGCCGACCAAGATGTGATTCGCCCCATCGACAAGCCCATGTATGCAGAAGGCCACTTGGCCATTTTGAAAGGCAACTTGTCACCCGAAGGTGCTGTGGCCAAAATTACAGGCTTGAAGAACCCCGTCATTACAGGTCCCGCTCGCGTATTCGACGACGAGCAATCGGCTTTGCAAGCCATTTTGGATGGCAAGATCAAAGCCGGCGATGTCATGGTCTTGCGTTACCTTGGCCCCAAAGGTGGCCCTGGCATGCCAGAAATGCTGGCCCCCACGGGTGCACTCATTGGTGCTGGTTTGGGCGAAAGCGTGGGCCTCATTACCGATGGCCGCTTCTCTGGCGGCACATGGGGCATGGTGGTTGGACATGTAGCGCCTGAAGCAGCTGCTGGCGGCACCATTGCGTTTGTGCACGAAGGCGACTCGATCACCATCGATGCGCACAAACTTGTTTTGGCATTGAATGTGCCTGAGGAAGAAATTGCCAAGCGCCGCGCCAAATGGACAGCGCCTGCACCTCGTTACACACGTGGCGTTCAAGCTAAGTTTGCTTTCAACGCCTCCAGCGCCAGCAAAGGTGCTGTGCTGGATTTGTACTGATCAAAAAAAACACTTACAAGCTCGTTAGAGTTCTTTAGCGCTTTTCAAAATCAGAGGCCAATGGCGGCAATGCCCGCCTTGGCAATTTGCGCGTCCTCGGTGGACTTCACACCACTCACGCCCACTGCGCCAATGCAAGCGCCATCTTTCATGATGGGCACGCCACCTTCAAGCATGCCCTCAATGGTCGGCGCTGACAAGAATGAAAAACGGCCGGCATTGATGATGTCTTCGTAAATTTTGCTTTCGCGCTGACCCAAAGCAGATGTTTTGGCTTTTGCGGGGGCAATGTGGGAAGAAATGGGGGCAGCGCCGTCTAAGCGCTGGAAATGCAACAAATGACCGCCTGCATCCACAATGGCAATGCTCACGGCCCATTTATTTTTCTGCGCTTCGGCTTGCGCAGCTGCGGCAATTGCTTGTACATCGGACAATTCGAGGGTAGATTGAGTTTTCATAGGGCTTTGTGGGTAAAAAATTGAACAATAAGCATACCGCAGCCTGAGCTGGGCATTGACTTAGTGAAAGTCAAAAGTCAAAAGACCCTGAAATCTTTGGTAAATAGGGCATTTCGGGTTACAAGCCCTACAATTTGCTCACCCGATACAGGGTGGATTATTAGGAGTTCAAACATGAGCGATCTTCAAAACATTGAACAACCCAGCTGGGGTAGCGTCGGCACTACGCCTGCCGAGCGAAACAAAGTCATGCGCAACACTTACATGTTGCTGGCCGTTAGCCTCTTGCCCACTGTGTTGGGTGCATGGCTTGGTGTGGCTACAGGCATCACCCAATCGCTGGGTGGCGGTTTAGGCCTCATCCTGTTTTTAGGTGGCGCCATTGGTTTCATGTACGCCATCGAGAAAACCAAACACTCGTCTACAGGCGTTTTTGTCTTGTTGGCTTTCACATTCTTCATGGGCCTCATGCTGTCTCGCATGATTGCCATGGTCTTGGGCTTCAAAAACGGACCTGACCTCGTCATGACGGCCTTCGCCGGCACCGCAGGTGTGTTTGCAGTCATGTCCGTCTTGGCCAGCGTCATCAAGCGCGACTTGTCTGGCATGGGCAAGTGGTTGTTTGTGGGCGCCTTGGTTCTCATGGTGGGCGGCATCGTCAATATTTTTGTGGGCTCAACGGCCGGCATGATGGCCTTGTCTGTGGCTGCCATCGGTATTTTCAGCGCCTACATGCTGTATGACCTGAAGCAAATTTTGGACGGTGGTGAAACCAATTACATCAGCGCCACGCTCATGTTGTACATGGACTTGTTCAATGTGTTCCAAAGTCTGTTGGCCTTGTTAGGCCTCTGGGGTGGCGAGCGCGAGTAATCGACTGAATTTAAAACCAGTTCAAAGCACCTGAGTTCAAAAGAACTCAGGTGCTTTTTTATTCAGCGTCTTTCAAAAACAGCCATGCTTTCGACGTGCGCTGTGTGCGCAAACATATTGACCACGCCGGCGCTTAGACAACGGTACCCTGCCCTGTGAACAAACAAGCCAGCATCTCGCGCCAAGGTGGCTGGATTGCAGCTGACATAGACAATGCGTTTGGGAAACTGCCAGTCACCTCGAAGTGCGTCGTTCTCTTCTAACTCAGCAAGTGCCTTTGCCAAGGCAAAGGCGCCCTCTCTGGGCGGATCAATGAGCCACTTGTCGGCAACGCCATCTGCCATGAGCATTTCAGGGGTCATTTCAAACAAGTTGCGTGCAATGAACGATGTGGGCGCTAAGCGTTTTTTGCCTTCACGAAGCGTTTGGTTGTGTTCGTAATTTTCACGCGAGCGCGCCACCAAAGTTTCTGCGCCTTCGATGCCCACCACCTCTTTGGCCGTTGTGGCAATGGGCAATGTGAAATTACCCAAACCACAAAACCAATCGATGACTCGCTCGTGTGCTTCAGGCTTTAGGAGGCGCAAGGCCCGCGTGACCAAGACCCGATTAATGTGCGGATTGACCTGCGTGAAATCGGTAGGCTTGAAGGGCATGTGCACACCAAAATCAGGCAAGTCATAGGAGAGCTCGATGCCGCCTTCGTCCATGAG
>JBIIJK010000119.1:0-3859 GCA_044233865.1 Limnohabitans sp. | reverse complement strand
AGTCGGTTTCAGCAACACTGCTGCCCGCTAGAAATGCCATCAAAGCTGGCAATTATGAAAAGGCCGTTGAATTGTTGACTGAGGCTGATCTCAAAAAATCGGCTGACTGGAACAACTTGATGGGCTACAGCCTTAGAAAAAAAGCAGTTCCTAATTTGACTGAAGCTGAAAAATTCTATCTAACAGCTTTGAGCTTGGATGCCAATCACAGGGGCGCGCTGGAATACTACGGTGAACTGTTGCTGCTTAAAAATGATCTGGCCGGCGCCGAGAAAATGCTTGCCCGATTAGACAAAGCTTGTAGGTTTGGATGTGAAGAGCTACAAGACTTGAAAGAAAGCATTCAGAAGTTCAAAACCAAAAAGCCATGATTGCCATTTGAATCTTCCAGTCGCACCTACTGCCGTCGAATTCGATGGCTTGGGCAAAGCGCCAAATAAGTCAAATTGGCCGCAACTTCAGAGTCGCATATCAAGTGTGATATTAAATTGGGGCTTTGCATACCGATCGGTCATTATGTAGTCACCATTTGACATCAAGGTTTGGGTACTGCCATTGGGCGGGCCAAACTGCTGAACACCTGCACTGGCGGCGGCTCTGATAGACATGCTAGGGCTTAGAGGCATCATGGCAAACAAGTCAATGCCCTTTGTGCTTGAGCGCTTGAAATACTGCTCGGTAGTCTGTCGTGTGTCGTAGCCAGGCGTGATACTCAGGTTGCCGCCCACGCTCAGTGGCAAGCCGCTGATGCGCTGATCAAAGCCTAAATTGGCTGACCAAGGCTGCTGACCGTCAAGGCGATTGTTGGGACCGGGCAGGGCTGCAATGCTTGAGCGATAAAAACTCAGAGAAGATCGAATGTTGAGCGCTTTGGCGTTGCCCATCAACTGGGGCATCAAGTCTGAAGCGCGGCCGCGCAGTTCAAACTCAAGCCCACTGGTTACTGCATCCGAAAAGTTTTGAGGTTGTGTAATCCAACGCGGCGCTGCGGCCCATGGCACGCTGCGCAATTCAGTTAAGTTTCTAACCACATTGGTCAGGTTGCGGTGAAAAACGCCAACGCTAAAAATGCCATCGTTATTTAAATAATTTTCGTAGGCAATGTCTAAACCAGTGGCCAGCTCGGGGCTGAGCGTGGGGTTGCCAATGCGGTCGGGTGCCAAATAGGTGTTGGTCTGGTTGGTGTTGGCGTAGGCGCTGTTGACAACAGGGCGGGCCAACAAGGCGTTAAGGCCAGCTGCTTTGTAACTGCGCGTTAAGCTTGCACGCACCATGTCACGACGCTTGGGGTCAAACTTGTAAGTGACGTGCGCAAGCGGTGACAGCACACTGCTCACATTGCTAACCGGCAAGGCTGCATTTTTGCTTTCAGATGCAATGCGTTCATTGCGCAGCCCCAAATTGAGTTGCCACTGCGGTGAAATTTCCCACTCGTCTTGAATGTAGTAGGCCTGTCTGCGCATTTGCGCTTCAAAGGCTTGGCCTTCAAAACTAGGCAAGAGTGCCATGCCTGCACCATTGGTGGTGGTGCGCCTTTCTAGCCGCTCACGGTTTTCTAAATCCCAACCTGCAGTTAGGGTGTGCGCGCTGCCCAGCAGCTGGCTGTATTTGCCGGCTTGGGTCATGGCATCGTCTTGGTTGCTGCCCGCAGTTTGCAGTTGTGTTGCGCCCAAGCGCAGATTGCGCAAATCGAATGCAGAGCGCGACTGTTGAACGCCTGCTTTGATTTCGATGCGCTGATCTTCGCTGAACCGGTTAATCCAGGTGAGGTTGCCGCGGCGATTTTCCCAATAGCCATCTTGAATGGCGTTGTCATCAAAGATAGGGTTGCCCAACACGGCGCGGTTGGTGTAGTCGGTGCGATTGTTCCAGTAACCTTTTTGGAAAAAAGTGGCTAATGCAATGGTTTGTTCGTCGCTCACTTTGTAATTAAAACGGGGAGCAAGGTTGTAGCCCCAGCCCCACGAGTTGATTTTGCCAAGTTGCTCCGAGACTGCAGTTTGCCCATCGTTGCCGGCCATTTTGCGATCAACCGTATTGCGAATTTCTCGATTCCATTCGAACACAGAAATGGGCAAGGACATGTTGAAAGGGCCAGCAGATTCACTGATTGAATAATTGACGTTGCCCAAGGGTCTGTCTTTGCCGCTGGCAAGCCCTAAGCGCAAACTGCTAAGCGAGCGGCGTGAAGTCACTTTCAGAATGACGTTGATAGAGCCTGCAACAGCTTGTGAACTTTGTTCTGCGGTAGCAGCCTTGATAACTTCAATGCGCTCAATTTGAGACGGACTCAATTGGTCTAAGTTAAAGCCTGGCGGAGCAGGGTCACCATTGATCAGAATTTGTGTATAGCCCGAACCAAGACCGCGCATGCGCGGGCCGCCGCTGTCTACGTTCACGCCGGGCAGGCGACGCATGACATCCAGTGCATTGGTGTCGCCGTAACGGTCTAGTTCTTCACGACCATAAATTTGTTTTGCAAAACTGGCGGCACGGCGCAACTCGGTAGAGCCTTGTCTGGCCACAATTTCGACACGCTGAATGACACTGGGTTGTGCACTGACACCCGGCTCTGCTGGGGTTCCGACACCGACGTCTTGTGCAAAAACGCCAAGCGGCAAAAAGAACACCCAAGTGATTAAAAAGCGATTCATAGTGGCAAATATAAATGAGATCAAATATATCTCAATTAAATAATTGGGGTCAGAGCAACATTAATTTCCAATCAAAAGGGGAAGAGGCTGATGGGGGCTATCAATAAATGGGGTCAGAGCAACATTAATTTCCAATCAAAGGTGATAAAGGCTAAGGGGGGCTGAACGATTTGTGGTACTCCACCATGAGGAAGCCCCCCTTAGCCTTTATCACCTTTGATTGACCAAATTAATGTTGATCTGACCCCATTTATTGAGCCCCCATTAGCCTCTTCCCCTTTTGATTGACAAAATTAATGTTGCTCTGACCCCAATTATTTAAGCGACATGCCTAGTTCTTTTAGAATTTTTTCTGTGTGTTCGCCCAATGTTGGAATAGGGTCCATTCGATAGTCAAAAGAAGTTTGTCGTCCTGGTGGTAGCAAGGCTGGCAAATCGCCGGACGAAGAGGGCACATTCACCCAACGATCTCGGGCTTTCAGTTGGGGGTGTGCCCACAAATCTGCCATGGTGTTCATTCTTGCGTTGGCAATTTGAGCAGTCTCTAAACGCTCAATCACTTGTTCAACAGTTAAATTGGAAAACACTTTCAAGATCAAGGCTTCTAAGGCTTGTCGATGTTCATTGCGCTTGGCATTGCTTTCGAACCGTGGGTCTTGGGTTAGGTTTTCTTGCAACATCACATGCTTGCAAAACAAGACCCATTCACGTTCGTTTTGCAGACCCAGCATCACAGTGCCCTGGTCTTCGGGACTTGTCAAAGTTTGAGGGTCTAGTGCGCCGCCTGCTGCAAAAGGCCCATAGGGATAAATGGTGGCGTGCGATGCGGCACTGCGAGGCGGTGGCGATGCACCGTCCATGGCGTAGTACATGGGGAATCCCATCCACTCAGTGAGTGACTCCAACATGGACACGTCAATGTGAGAGCCTTCGCCTGTTTTGTCTCGGTGAATGATGGCGGACAAAATATTGGTGTAGGCGTACATGCCCGCTGCAATGTCTGCAATGGAGTTGCCGCTTTTGCTGGGGCTGTCGGGTGTGCCCGTAACGCTTAAATAACCGGCTTCACTTTGTATCAATAAGTCGTAGGCTTTTTTATCGCGGTAGGGGCCGTCAAGGCCGTAGCCAGAAATGTCACACACAATGAGTCTTGGATTTTGGGCTCTTAAGGTAGCGGCGTCCAAACCCATG
Source organism: Limnohabitans sp. (assembly GCA_044233865.1). Taxonomy (GTDB): domain Bacteria; phylum Pseudomonadota; class Gammaproteobacteria; order Burkholderiales; family Burkholderiaceae_C; genus Limnohabitans_A. The sequence continues at coordinate 14 of JBIIJK010000119.1, read as the reverse complement.
CGAGCGGTGGCGCC
>JBIIJK010000117.1:0-3902 GCA_044233865.1 Limnohabitans sp. | reverse complement strand
TTCAAGGTTGACTTCCAACAAATGGACTGGGCTACCTTGTTAGCCCGCCGTGCCAAGAAAGACGCGCCTGCACAAGGTGGATGGAACATCTTCCTGACTGCTTGGACTGCCGGAGATATTACCAATCCTCTGTCCATGGCCATGCTCAATGCCAAAGGTCAAAATGGTTGGTTTGGTTGGCAAGATGAACCGCGCCTTGAGTACTTGAAGGGCCGCTTTGCACGCACCACAGAAGCTGCAGAGAAAAAGAAAATAGCCTCTGAAATTCAGCGTGTGGCTTTTGAAACTGCTACCCATGCCCCCTTGGGTCAGTACATCAGTCCTGCTGCTGTCAGAAGCAATGTGTCTGGCATGCTAATCACACCGGGCGTCCCCTTGCTTTGGAACATGAAGAAAAACTAAAGCATGCTTCAATTCCTGTTGCGCCGCATCCTCGCGGTGCTGCCGGTGCTGTTCGTGGTGTCATTGGTGGTTTTCCTCATTTTGAGGTTGGCCCCTGGTGATCCTGCGGCGGTGATTGCGGGCAACAGTGCGACCAATGAAGACATTGCCAAGATCCAAGTCCAATTGGGTTTGGATCGTTCTATTCCCGTTCAGTACGGTATCTGGATGGGCAATGTGTTTCAAGGTGATCTGGGCTTTTCGTATTATTTGAACAAGCCTGTCACCGAGCTCATTGCACAACGTGTTGAGCCTACTTTGTCCTTGGCATTTGGCACCGTCATTTTGGCCCTTTTGATTGCTGTGCCACTGGGTACTGTGGCGGCATGGCGCATGGGCGGATGGCTTGATCGTTTGTTGTCCGGGTTTTCAGTCGCAGGATTTTCGGTTCCTGTGTTTGTCATTGGCTATTTGCTCATTTACTTGTTCGCCATTCGCTTGGAATGGTTGCCGGTGCAAGGTTACAAATCAATCTCGGGGCCTTCGGCCGCAGGGCCTTGGGCTTGGATGCGACAACTGATCTTGCCGTGGATGACCTTGGCCATGATTTATGTGGCGCTCATTGCGCGGGTCACTCGGGCCAGTGTGTCGGAAGCACTGACAGAAGATTACATTCGCACCGCACGGGCGAAAGGCATCTCTGAAACTGCGGTCTTGTTGCGCCATGCCTTGGCCAATGCGGCAGTGCCCATTGTGACAGTGGTGGGCATTGGCATTGCCTTGCTAATTGGCGGTGTGGTCGTGACAGAAACCGTGTATGCCATTCCCGGTTTGGGCTCACTGACTGTGGACGCTGTTTTGAACCGCGACTTTCCAGTCATTCAAGGTTTGGTGCTTTTGTTCTCAGTCAGCTATGTGCTCATTAACTTGCTGGTCGATTTAAGTTATTTGGTGCTAGACCCAAGGATTCGTTACTGATGAATAACTTGCAACGCTTGTGGGCCAATGGCTCTGTCAAATTTGGCGTAGTGGTTTTAGGCACCATGATTCTCGTGGCACTTCTGGCGCCTTTTTTAGGCACGGTGGACCCGAGTACCATGGACTCTAATTTCATCAACAAAGCGGTGGGTGTGTCTGGGCAGTTTGCATTGCTCGATGGCAGCACGGTGCAACATACATTTTGGTTGGGTACCGACAGCTTTGGCCGTGACTTGTACAGCCGTGTGGTTTATGGTGCACGCGTGTCCCTTGGGGTGGGGGCTTGCACCGCTGTGTTGGCTCTGGTGTTGGGCGGTGGCATGGGCATGTTGGCTGGCTATTTCCGAACGGTGGATGCGGTCTTGATGCGCTTCATGGATGGCCTCATGGCGATTCCTGCCATTTTGTTGGCCATTGCTTTGGTGGCCGCTTTGGGTGCCACCATCTCAACGGTGGTGGTTGCCATTGCCATACCGGAAGTGCCCCGCGTGACGCGGCTGGTTCGCTCCTTGGTGCTCAGTTTGCGAGAAGAACCCTTTGTTGAAGCAGCCCGTGCATTGGCCACACCGACGCACATCATTTTGTTTCGCCATATCTTGCCCAATGCCTTGGCGCCCCTCATTGTGCAAGGCACCTTCGTTGCGGCTTCAGCTGTGCTGACCGAGGCCATTTTGAGTTTCTTGGGTTTGGGCCTGCCACCCGACATTCCAACTTGGGGCAACATCATGGCTGAAGGGCGCGTGCAGTTCAGTCAATACCCAGGCAATGTTTTGTACCCCGCTTTGTTTCTGGTGCCCACTGTGTTGGCTGTGAATTTGTTGGGTGATGGCTTGCGAGATGTACTTGATCCCAAATTTGCAAGACGGGGTGCTTGATGTCAGACACTGTTTTGCAAATTAACAATTTATCGGTGGCGCTGCCAAAGGGTGCAGATCGATCGCACGCCATTGAGCAAATCAGTCTCAGCATTCAAAAAGGCAAAACTTTGTGCGTGGTGGGCGAGTCGGGGTCGGGCAAGTCCGTCATGGCGACTGCCGTCATGGGTTTGTTGGCCAAAGAATTGAAGGCCGATGACGGCGAAATTTTGCTGCAAGGTGAAGCGCTTCTCAAAGCACCTCAGACCCGGTTGCGTGAACTCCGAGGCCAGGCCATGGGCATGGTTTTTCAAGAGCCCATGACGGCACTCAACCCGGTCATGCGCTGTGGTGACCAAGTGGATGAGTTGTTGGCCACGCACACCGATTGGTCGTCCGAGAAACGCAAGGCAGAAGTTTTGCGTGTGTTTGAAAGCGTGAAGTTACCAGACCCTTTGCGCATGTACAGCAGTTTTCCGCACCAGTTAAGTGGCGGTCAAAGGCAGCGCATTGTGATTGCCATGGCTGTTATTTTGAAGCCGGCTTTGCTCATTTGTGATGAGCCCACCACCGCTTTGGATGTGACCACGCAAAAAGAAATTTTGAAACTCATTTCTCAGTTGCAAGCAGAGCAAGGTTGTGCCGTGTTGTTCATTACGCATGACATGGGCGTGGTGGCTGAAATTGCAGACGATGTGTTGGTCATGAACCAAGGCCGCGCTGTGGAATCGGGCACTTGCGAGCAGGTCTTGAAGCAAGCGCGTGAGACGTATACGCAAACCCTGTTGGCCGCTGTGCCCAGCATGACGCCGCCGCCGCCAAGGCCAGAGGCGCAAGGCGCTGCCATCTTGAAGGGCACAGCCGTTACGAAAACGTATGTGAGCCGAGATTGGTTAGGCCGTGGTCATGAAACGCATGCCTTGAAGGCGGCCAGCGTGGCCGTGCGAGCAGGTGAAACGATTGGCATTGTGGGTGAATCTGGTTCGGGAAAATCGACCTTGGCTCGTTGCCTGATTAGATTGATTGATCCAACGGCAGGCGAGATTCATTGGGCCGATCATGAAATTGCCACCTTGAGCGAAAGTCAATTGAGGCCTTTGCGCAGCCATGTGCAGGTGGTTTTTCAAGATCCCAATCGGTCATTGAATCCACGCCGTACAGTGGGCCAGTCCATTGTGGAAGGCGCCATTAACTTTGGCATGTCAGAAGACAAAGCGCGCCAACTGTCTGAAACCTTGATGCAACAAGTTCGCTTGCCAGTGGAGTCGCTCAGCCGATACCCCACGCAATTCAGTGGTGGGCAACGACAGCGATTGGCCATCGCGCGCGCCTTGGCTTGTGAGCCTAAAGTGTTGGTGGCCGATGAGGCTGTGAGCGCACTCGACGTCAGTGTGCAGGCGCAGATTCTGACTTTGCTGCGCGAAATTCAATCGCGCTTGCGCTTGGGCATGCTGTTCATCACGCATGATTTGCGTGTGGCCGCTCAGCTTTGCGATCATGTGATCGTGATGCACCAAGGAGAAATTGTGGAGGCAGGACGCACAGCTGATTTGTACGCTGCACCACAACACGCTTACACACGCAAATTATTTGAAGCAGCGCCCCCTGCTATTTTTTAATCGTTTTTTAAAACTCAAAAATTGCCATGACACGCATTTTGATCGCTGGTTATCAGCACGAGACCAATAC
>JBIIJK010000110.1:0-4328 GCA_044233865.1 Limnohabitans sp. | reverse complement strand
CAAAAACGAACGGAAATGATCCGCGCCAATGGCAATGGCCAGAGGCAAACCAATGGCCGACCACAATGAATAACGGCCGCCCACCCAATCCCAAAAACCAAAGCAAGTTTGAATACCGAATTGGCCAGCCGCTTTTACGTTGGTGGTCAGCGCCACAAAATGTCGTGACACATCGGTGCCACCTTGCGCTTCAAACCAACGCTTGGCTGACAAGGCATTGGCCATGGTGTCTAAGGTGGTGAATGTTTTAGAAGCTACCAAGAACAAAGTCTTCTCAGCCTGCAAGCCTTTTAATACCGCATCGAGTTCATGGCCATCCACATTGGATATAAAGTGAAACCGTTTTCCCTTTATAGCAAATGACTGCAAAGCCATCACTGCCATCTGCGGACCCAAATCAGAGCCGCCAATGCCAATGTTTACCACGTCAGTGATCTGTTCGTCTGAACGAATTTTTTCAGCAAACGACAGCATGGCACTTAAGGTGCCGTGCACATCTTTTAAACACAGTTTCACCGAGGCAGGCATTGCATCCACCGCTACACCCTGCGCAGGATGACGCAACAACCAGTGCATCACCGCACGATTTTCTGTGGTGTTGATGGCCTCACCTTGGAACATGCGATCGCGGTGCGCCAACACGCCGACTTGCTGCGCCAACGCCAACAATTGCGATTCGATCTTCGCATCCCAAAGGTTCTTAGACAAGTCTGCAAATAGACCGGGTGCTGCTTGGCTGAAGTGCACAGCACGACCCGCATCGCGCGCAAATTCAGTGCGCAAATCAAAGCTAGAAAACGCCTTGGCATGTTCGCTCAAGTTTTTCCATGCCGCAGTTTGATCAGCTCGCATGTTGGCCCTTTCTGCTTAATTTTTTTTGCGACTCATCAAGCGTTCTGTGCCGCCAACATCAAGCCTTCTAGCTTGATGGCATCGACACAAAAAGCACGAATGCCTTCTGCCAATTTTTCGGTGGCCATGGCGTCTTCGTTTAACGCAAAGCGGAAGCCAGCTTCGTTGTATTGAACCAAAGGCAAGTCCATGCCCTTAGCGGCATGGGCGTCAAGCGAGGCGGTCAAAGCAGTTTCGTTAGCGGAGAGAAGCGCCAACAAATCAGGGCTGATGGTGAGCAAATCACAACCCGCCAAAGCCACAATTTGGCCCACGTTGCGAAAGCTTGCCCCCATCACTTCAGTGGCAATGCCGTTCTTCTTGTAATAGTTGTAAATGGCGCGCACAGACTTCACACCGGGGTCGTTGGCGCCTGCATTCAACGCCTCATCCCACCCAGCGCCGGCCGTCTTTTTGTACCAATCGTAGATGCGTCCGACAAAGGGCGAAATCAATTGCACCTTGGCTTGACCACACGCCACCGCTTGCGCAAAGGAGAATAGCAGCGTGAGGTTGGTGTGAATCCCTTCGCGCTCTAGTTCGGCGGCCGCTTGAATGCCTTCCCAAGTGGCCGCAATTTTGATCAGCACACGTTGGCGAGAAATACCTTGCGCTTCATAGAGGCTCATCAAACGACGTGCACGCGACAAGGTAGACGCTGTGTCAAAACTCAAACGCGCATCCACTTCCGTAGACACACGACCGGGAATGGTGTTCAAAATTTCGCAACCAAAGCGCACCAACAAATGGTCCATCACCACATCCAAAGGCTGACCTTTGTGCGCAGCAACTGACTCAGAAAGCAAAGGCGCGTACTCGGATTTTTGAACGGCCTTCAAGATGAGCGACGGGTTGGTGGTCGCATCTTGAGGTTGGAACTGGGCCAATTGTTTGAAGTCACCAGTGTCTGCAACAACAGTGGTGTATTTTTTAAGCGCGTCGAGTTGGTTCATGGCAAATAAATTAATTCAATCCTTGAATTATCGATGAAACAAAGTTACATTACAAACTCATTTTTATGTAACAAATGAACATGTCTTTTGATTTGGTCTTTTTTGGCGGCACGGGCGACTTGGTTTGGCGCAAACTGATGCCCGCCTTGTTTCAAGCATTCCGCCACGGCACCCTGCCCGAGGGCGGCCGAATCATTGGCGTTGCCCGTGACAGCATGACGGATGATCAATACCGCACACTCATTCAATCGCGTTTTGAGCAGGTCGAGGGTGCCAAACGCCCCAATGATGAAGAATTTGCACGCTTTAAGGCCATGCTGCATTACGAGCGCGTGGACTTGTCTAACCCCGCCGACTACGCCAAATTAGCGACGAGACTGGGAGAGAGAGAAACAGATCACGTCGTGATGTATTTGGCCACAGCGCCTAGCTTGTTCAACACCGTCTGTGAACAACTGGCCGTAGCCAAACTCAACACCCCCAAAACACGCATCGTGTTGGAAAAACCCTTGGGCCACGACCTCCAATCCAACCGCGCCATCAACCAAAGCGTGCGCAAGGTTTTTGGTGAGAGCCAGATTTTTCGAATTGACCATTACTTGGGCAAGCCTTCGGTGCAAAACCTGTTTGCCTTGCGCTTTGGCAATGCTTTGTTCGAACCGCTTTGGCGCCGTGAACACATTGCCAACATTCAGATCACCATTGCGGAAGAGCTCGGCGTTGAAAAACGCGGTGCGTTTTATGAAAAAACCGGCGCACTGCGGGACATGGTTCAAAACCATGCACTGCAATTGTTGTGCGCCATTGCCATGGAACCACCCATCAATGCGCATGCCGATGCCATTCGAGATGAGAAGCTCAAAGTGCTGCGCGCCCTTAAGCCCTGGACCCCTGAAACTCTCAACCAACACGTGGTACGCGGCCAATACAGTTCAGGCAATTTGAATGGCCACGCCGTTCCTGGGTACAACGAAGAAACCGGTGTCAACGCCAACAGCAGCACCGAAACTTTTGTCGCATTGCGCACTGAAATTGCCAACTGGCGTTGGGCCGGTGTGCCTTTCTACATTCGAACGGGCAAACGCTTGGCATCGCGCGAAGGCTACATTGAAATTAATTTTCGGCCCACACCGCATGCCATTTTTCAAGCACCCTCCGGGGGCGTTAACAAACTCATCATTCATTTGCAGCCCAAAGACGGTTTGGCATTGCATCTTTTTGCCGAGGGGCAAAACAAACGCCTTCAAAACGGCAAGCAAGCATCGGCGCAGCTCAGTCCGGTTCACCTTGATCTCGATTTTGACAAACGTTTTGGCAGTGAGCGCGTGGGTGCCTACGAGCGATTGCTGCTAGATGTCCTCGATGGCCGTTTGAATTTATTTGTTCGAAGTGACGAGCAAGAGGAAGCCTGGCGCTGGGTTGAGCCCATTCTTCAGTACTGGGCTGCAGACACACAAGGACCTCGTCATTACGCCGCAGGCACTTGGGGCCCCAGTGCTTCAAGCGCCATGATTGCACGTGACGGATTTTGTTGGTCAGAGGAAATTTAAACCATGCTTGACCGCATCAAAGCTTCACTGCCCTCCTTGGCCCCTGCTGAACAACGCGTTGGCAAATTGGTCTTGCAAGACCCGCGTGCTTTTGCCAATTTACCAGTCACACAACTGGCAGACCGCGCGCATGTGAGCAAACCCACCGTGGTGAGATTTTGCAGAAGCGTGGGTTATGACGGCCTGTCTGATTTCAAACTCAAACTGGCTGGCAGTGTGAGCGAAGGCGTGCCCTTCATTCACCGCAGCGTGGACGCCGACGACAAAACCACCGACGTGATGGTGAAGGTGATCGACAACACAGTGGCGGCCTTTTTGAAATACCGCAACGATGCCTCTGCCTCCGCGCTAGAGCAAGCTGTTCAGGCATTGGCCCAGACCCACAGCACAGGCAAGCGCATTGAGTTTTACGGTGTGGGCAACTCCGGTATCGTGGCCCAAGATGCACAGCACAAATTTTTCCGCTTAGGCATGAACACCATTGCCTACAGCGACGGCCACATGCAAGTGATGAGCGCCTCCATGCTGGGCCAAGGTGATTGCGTGGTGGTGATTTCTAACTCAGGCCGCACGCGCGATTTGATGGACGCTTGCGACATTGCAAAAAAGCGCGGCGCCACCACCATCGTGATCACGGCCAGCGGCTCGCCCTTGGCTACATCAGGTCAAATTCATTTGACGGCAGACCATCCAGAAAGCTATGACCGCTACAGCCCCATGGTCTCAAGGCTGATGCATTTGTTGATCATTGACATTTTGGCCACCACCGTGGCGCTGCGCATTGGTGAGACCCTGCAACCTGCTTTGCGCGAAATGAAAAACAATTTACGCAATAAGCGGTATACCTGAAACACCCTCAAAAAAGCACTCAGTGCTTGTACAACTTGCCGTCTTTCACAATCACTTCAATGTGATCGCCTTGGCCCAACAAGCA
>JBIIJK010000063.1:0-11009 GCA_044233865.1 Limnohabitans sp. | reverse complement strand
CGGCCATCGCCGTGACCCCCTGTTTGTGACAGCGCACGGCCCGAGGCAAAAATACGCGGGCCTTCCACCATGTCGGTGCGGGTGGCTTCAGCCAAATTCCAGTCGCCACCGCCGGCATCGCGCACCGTGGTGAAACCCCTCATCAGCATGCCCTTCATGATGGGCAGTGCACGCAAAGTGGCAAACACGTTGGGTTGGTTGGCCGTGACATTGAGGTTCAAATGCGCGGCAATGACATGCACGTGGCAATCAATTAAGCCTGGCATCAGGGTTTTACCTTGAGCCTTCACCACCTTGGTGCCTGATGCAATAAAAACGTCTGGCTGGTGGGGCACCACCGACTTGATGAGGCCGTTTTCAACCCAAACGTCTTGCCCTGATTTAAGCTGCAAAGACGCCACATCGAGCACATTGGCCGATTGAAACAAAATGGTGTTCATAAGAGGCAAACCTGCGAGTGCAAAAACCACATTAAAACCGATAAATGAAAGCTTGCAATGCCCCCAAAGCCCTCCTCGGCAATAACCCTGATACCCCTTGCAACTTGAGGCATCAGTCCCCTAGAATACGAAGGTCACACAACTTAGACAGGATTTAGCATGTACCAACGCTTCCTCAAAACCTCTCGCTGGCTGACGCTGGCTGTGGGTGTATCAGCCTCTTTGCTAGGCTTTACGGGCGCTCAGGCCGCCGAACTCAAATGGGCCGCGCAAAATGACATTTTGACGCTTGACCCACACTCTCAAAATCACGCCACCACCAACAACATCGTTGGCCATGCCTACGAAGGCTTGGTGCGTTATGACAAGAATTACAAAATTGAACCGTCATTGGCCACCAGCTGGTCCAATGTCAACCCCACTACGGTGCGTTTCAATTTGCGCAAAAACGTCAAGTTCCATGATGGCTCTAACTTCACTGCCGATGACGTGGTCTTCTCCTTTGATCGCATTCGCCAGCCTCAAGGCACCATGGGCATTTATGTGGCCGGTGTCAAGGAAATGAAAAGGGTTGACGACCACACGTTGGATGTGATTTTGGACAAACCCAATCCCACCATGTTCAATAATTTCACGACCTTCTTGATCATGAGCAGGTCATGGGCCACCAAGAATAAGTCTGAAAAAGTTCAAGACTACAAAGCCAAAGAAATTACTTTCGCTTCAAACAACACCAACGGCACCGGCCCTTACGTCATCAAAGAATGGCAGCCCGACCAAAAGTTGGTCATGACACATAACAAAGCCTGGTGGGACAAGTTGCAAGGCAACGTGACTGACGTGGTTTATACGCCTATCAAATCTGACCCAACCCGCATTGCCGCTCTATTGGCTGGCAACGTAGATGCCGTCACTGACTTGCCTACGCAAGACGTGGCTCGCCTGCGCAACACATCCACTTTGTCTGTGTTGGACGGCCCAGAAGTTAGAACCATCTTCTTTGGTTTGGATCTGGGAAGTGATGAGTTGAAATACGGCCCCAAAGGCAAGAATCCATTCAAGGATGTCCGTGTTCGCAAAGCTTTGAGCATGTCCATTGACCGCGTAGCCATCCAGCGCAGCATCATGCGTGGCCTTTCCATTCCAGCAAGCCTGATCATCGCTCCTGGTGTGAATGGTCACACAGCAGAGATGGACAGAGTGGCACCCGTTGACGTTGAAGGCGCCAAGAAAATGTTGGCTGACGCTGGCTACCCCAATGGCTTTGAATTTACCCTTGACTGCCCTAACAATCGCTACGTGAATGACGAAGAAATTTGCCAAGCCGTTGTGAACATGTGGGCCCGCATTGGCGTCAAGACCAAGCTCAACGCCATTAACTTTGGCCCTTTCATTGCCAAAATTCAAAACTTCGACTCTAGCGCTTACTTGCTGGGTTGGGGCGTTGCCACCTACGATGCGCAATACTCATTGCAATCTTTGGTCATGACACGCACTCAAGGTGCCGATGGCAGTTTCAACTTGTCTAAAGTTAGCAACGCCAAGGTAGATGCCCTGACCGAGGCGATGAAAACAGAAATGGACAAAACCAAACGAGACGCCATGATCAAAGAAGCTTTGACCATCACACGCGATGAAGTTTTGTACATTCCTCTGCACCACCAGATGCGACCATGGGCCGCAAAGAAAAACGTCACCATGACGCATAACTCTAACGATGCGCCCAAAATGTACTACGTGACTGTCAACTGATCCTCAGTTGCCTCAACGACAAAGCCGCTCCTAGGAGCGGCTTTTTTTCGTCCTCATCAGTTACAAAAAGAGACTGTCAAGGCGGCTTCAATGCCTGCCTTCTTCTACAGCATGGCACGCAATCTTGATGCCGTTGATGTTTTTCAAAACTGGCCGTTCAATTCTGCAGCGATCGTTGGCAAGAGGACAACGTGGATTGAAACTGCAACCTGGTGGCGGATTCAGCGGGTTGGGCACCTCGCCTTGAACAGGCGTGCGCGCGCGGCCTGTGTCTTTCATTTTAGGAATGGCGTCTAACAGCATGCGCGTGTAAGGGTGCTGCGGATTGTCAAACAAGGTGTGCTTGTCTGCCAACTCCACCAACTGCCCTAAATACATCACGCCCACTTTGTCGCTCACATGCCTGACCACGGCCAAGTTGTGAGAGATGAACAAATAGGTGAGGCCGCGTTCGCGCTGTAAATCTTTCATGATGTTCAGCACTTGCGCTTGCACACTCACATCCAAAGCCGATGTAGGTTCGTCGCACACCAAAAACTCTGGGGCTGTGGCCAACGAACGTGCGATCGAAATACGCTGACGCTGTCCGCCTGAAAATTGGTGTGGGTATTTCACCATGTCAAGCGCCGACAAACCCACCGACTTCAGCAACTCAGCCACGCGGTCTTTCAACTCTTGCTCGTTTTTGATCAGGCCGTGCTCGTGCAAGGGCTCGCCCACAATGGCCTCAACCGTCCACCTTGGATTTAAGCTGGCATAGGGGTCTTGGAAAATCATTTGGATGCGCTTGCGCATGGCCTTGGCATCGCTCGACTTGAAGGCGGCGTGCGCATCTTGTCCATCAAAGGTCAGGCCGCCGCGGGTGGGTTCATACAGGCCCACCAGCAAACGAGCAACGGTACTTTTGCCGCAGCCTGACTCGCCTACCAGCGCCAATGTTTTACCGCGCTCAATTTCGAAACTCACACCATCAACGGCTTTGAGCAATTGGCGTGGTTTGCGCTCAATGACTCGGCTTAGCCACGGTGCAGAGACATCGAAGGTTTTGGCAAGGTCGTGGGCGACCACCAAGGCTTTTGAATTTTGTTGAGGGTCTTGAATGCTCATGACACGCCCTCCAATGTGTTGGCGTGATGCAACCAGCAGGCCACCTGCGTTGGAGTATTTTGTCCGATCCTTGATACCGCCGCCAAATCGGGGCGCTCTTGCAAGCAACGATCAAATACTTGTGGGCAGCGTGGATTGAAGGCACAGCCTTTGGGTATGGCATTCAGGCGCGGCATAGCGCCATCAATTTGGTTCAAGCGTTCACGGTCAACGTCCATGTCTGGAATAGAAGCCATCAAGCCCGCCGTGTAGGGATGCTCTGGGTGGTTGATCACTTGATGAACGGGCCCAATCTCGGCAATACGCCCTGCATACATGACGGCCACGCGGTCGCATGTTTCGGCAATCACGCCCATGTCGTGCGTGATCAGCATGACGGCGGCACCGCGTTTTTTGCAAACGTTTTTCAGGAGGCTGATGATCTGCGCTTGAATGGAGACATCCAAAGCTGTGGTGGGCTCATCGGCCACAATCAATTGAGGCTCGGCGGCCAAAGCCAAGGCAATGACCACACGCTGCCGCATGCCACCAGAAAACTGATGCGGGTAATGGTCAATGCGCTCTGCTGCTGCTGGAATGCCTGTGTCTTGCAACAGGGCAATGGCACGCTGCAGCGCTTCTTGATCTGACACGGGCAAGTGCGCCTGAATGGTCTCTGTCAATTGCTTGCCCACTGAATACAGCGGGTTCAAAGAGGTCAGTGGATCTTGAAAAATAGCGCCAATCTTGCGGCCGCGAATGCTGCGCATTTGATCGTTGTTCAGATTGTCAATGCGCTGGCCTTCTAACAAAATTTGACCCGAAGCAATGCGGCCTGGTGGCTCTAACAAACCAATGATAGAAGCACCCGTGAGTGACTTGCCCGCACCTGACTCACCCACCACACCCAAAATTTCTCCGGGTGCAATGTCAAATGAAATTTCATCTAGCGCACGCAATGTACCGTGCCGACTTGGAAACTCAACCACCAAATTTTTAACTTGTAACAAACTCATGAAATAGAACTCTCTTTAAACACGTCGCTTGAATTTGAAAATTAACGCAAACGAGGGTTCAAGGCATCACGCAGCCAATCGCCCAACAAATTAACCGACAAGGCAATGAGTACCAAAGTAAGACCCGGGAAAATGGTAATCCACCACTCACCTGAAAACAGAAAGTCGTTGCCAATGCGAATGAGTGTGCCAAGCGATGGCGACGTAGGCGGTACACCCACGCCTAAAAATGAGAGCGTAGCCTCGGTAATGATGGCCGTGGCCACTTGAATGGTGGCCAGCACCGTGACAGGCCCCAGAACATTGGGCAACACATGGCGCAACATGATGCGAAGCGGCGCCACACCCGTCACCCGCGCAGCTTGCACATACTCTTTGTTGCGCTCCACCAAGGTGGTGCCGCGCACCGTGCGGGCATATTGCACCCAACCCGTGAGTGAAATAGAAATGATCAGTACCCCAAAAGCCAAGGATTCATCGGCATTGGGAAAAACTGCACGGCCAACACCGGCAATGAGCAAGGCCACCAAGATGGCTGGGAACGAGAGCATCACGTCACACAAACGCATGAGAAAAGCATCGAGCCAACCACCGCGAAAGCCTGCAATGAGGCCAAGACTAACGCCGACCACCAAAGACAGCATGACGGAGGCCATGCCCACCACCAAAGAAATGCGAGTGCCATACATGAGGGCCGACAAAATATCGCGGCCTTGGTCATCAGTGCCCAGCAAATATTTGGTGCTGCCCTCGGCAGACCATGCGGGCGGCAAGAGTGAGTCCATGAGTTCGAGCGATGCCGCATCAAACGGGTTGTAAGGGGCCACCCACTTAGCAAACAACGCACAGAAAATAAACACAAAGGCAATGAAGGCGGCCACCATGGCGGTCTTGGATTGCCTGAAACTGTAACCAACATCGCTGCTTAGCCAGCGAGAAATAGGATTGGACATGCCGTCTGAATCTTTCTGAATGGATGTGTCGTTTAACGCCAAGGCCTACACTGACTTCAAAGGCAAAGCCTGTTCAACCAAACTGGCGTGCAGTGCTGCACCCAAAGGCAAGATGGCATCGTTGAAATCGTAACGGCTGTTGTGCAAGGGGTAAGGGCCGGGGCCATCAACGGCGCCCTGCCCTACACGCAAATAAGCACCGCGCTTGGCCTGCAACATGAATGAGAAATCTTCTGCACCCATGCTTGGCGTCATGTTGCGCCAAACGCGATCAGCGCCCACCAAACTGGTGGCCACATCGGCTGCAAAATTGGCTTCTGCCACGGTGTTGACAGTGGCGGGATAACCTCGGGTGTAGGTCAGTTGTGCTGTTGCGCCAAAGCCATGCGCAATGGATTCACACAAAGATCGCAAGCGATCTTCGATGTTTTGCTGAACCTGTTCGTTGTAGGTACGAACGGTACCCACCAAGGTAGCTTCGCCAGGAATGACGCTGCTGGCAACTGGGTTGCCCGCCTGCATGGCGCAAATGCTGACAACCGCTTGATCAAACGCAGACACATTGCGCGACACCACGCTTTGCGCAGCCGTGATGATGTGCGCGGCCACCAAAACAGGATCGACAGACTGATGTGGCCGTGCACCATGACCACCCTTGCCCAATATGTGAATGCGAATGGAATCGGCCGCGGCTTGCATAGGGCCGGGTGTGACACCGATCACGCCCAAAGGGGTATCTGGTGAATTGTGTTGTGCATAAACCTGCTCACAAGGGAAGCGGTCGAACAAGCCGTCTTCCATCATGGCGCGCGCACCCGCATAGCCCTCTTCACCTGGCTGAAAAATCAGAACTGCAGTGCCATCAAACTGGCGCGTTTCTGCCAAGTAACGTGCAGCGCCCAGCAACATGGCCGTATGGCCATCGTGACCGCAAGCATGCATGAGCCCAGACTTTTGTGAACGCCAAAGGGTTTCGTTGTGCTCGGGCAAAGGCAGCGCGTCCATGTCGGCCCTAAGCCCAATCATGGGGCCTGGATTTTGAAGGCTGCGGCCACGGCCATGCACCAAAGCCACCACCCCTGTTTTGCCAATGTGCGTGTGAACGCCGTCTACCCCGCAAACTTTGAGGGCTTCAATGACTCTGGCAGACGTGTAAATTTCTTCAAACCCTAATTCGGGATTGGCATGCAGGTCTCGGCGAAAAGAAGTGAGCTCTGGGTGAAACTTGGCAATGTGCGCAAACGCCCGCCCCTGCGCCAAGGCACTGCGCATGGAGGACCCTTCTGAGGCTTGCTGAGTGTTTAACATTGGATGTGCCTCTAGATCATTCTGCTCAATGGCCACCCGCTTTGCCAACACGCAACCTTGGATCGACCGCAAAATAAAGCAAATCGACCGTGAGGTTGATGACCACAAAGATAAGCGCAATGAGACACAAGTAGGCAGCCATCACAGGCACATCGGCAAACGTGACCGCTTGAATGAACAGCAAGCCCATGCCTGGCCACTGAAACACAGTTTCTGTGATGATGGCAAACGCAATGAGACCGCCCAGTTGCAAACCGGTGATGGTCATGACAGGCACCAGTGTGTTTTTAAGGGCATGGCCAAAATGAATGGCTCGGTTAGACAAGCCCCGAGCGCGCGCAAATTTGATGTAGTCGGTGCGCAGCACTTCTAGCATTTCAGCACGCACCAAGCGCATGATGAGAGTGAGCTGAAAAACAGTGAGCGTGAGCGCCGGCAAAACAATGTGTTGCCAGCCTTTGGCTGTGAGCAAGCCTGTGCTCCACCATCCAATTTTGATCACATCACCTCGGCCAAAACTGGGCAACCAACCCAACAGCACCGCAAAAAACAAAATGAGCAAAATGCCAATGAGAAAAGTAGGCAGCGATACGCCCAAGAGCGAAAAGGTCATGAGCAACTGGCTAGACAGCGTGCCACGTCTCAGAGCGGCATAAACGCCCATGGGAATTCCCACCAAGAGTGCCATGCCAGCGGCAATGACAGCCAACTCTAAAGTTGCTGGAAAGCGATCTGCAATGAGCTGAGAAACTTTGGCGCCTTGCCTGAGACTGATACCAAATTCACCTTGAACCGCATTCAATAAGAAATGACCAAATTGCACAATAAAAGGTTGATCCAAGCCTAAATCTTTGCGAAGTGCATCAATTTGATCGGCCGTGGCATCTTGACCCAACATGAAAAGCACAGGGTCGCCCACGTACTGAAACAAGAGGAACGCGATGAACGCGACCGAGACCATGACCATGATTGCCTGGATGAGGCGTTGAACGACAAAAGCAAACATTCACTTCCCTAGAAAACTACCCTGAACTATGCAACAAACAGGCCCGATTTAGACAGAGGGGAATCCCCATTTTGGGGCTTATTTTACAGAGCCCTCAAGCCTTAATGTCTTACCCGAAACCACATTCAGTGCAATGGGACCATACCAAGCTTGTGCTTGGCTTCGTGTATTGTCGCTATCGGTCATGATGCCAATGCCAATGAGTGCCCCAGGCGGTTCGCCAAAAGCTTTTTCATAATCAGCCCGAATGTCGCGTTCGTAATTGATCCATTGGTTCAAACGGCCGGCGCCCGATTCGACCACTATTTTTCGGATTCGATCGGTTCTGGGGTTTTGAATGACCGAATTCACAGGGCGTTGGTTGCACCACACATACATGAGCGTGGCATAGGGCATGGGCTGGCCCGTAAGAGCATGTGTCAGCTCACTCAGCATGGCATTTTTAGGCGAGAACTGACTTCGATCGCCATCAAAGGCCAAGACCAATCTGACAGGGGAATCTTCGGAATCTCGGTGCGCCATATCGGCACCTTCAATCAACTTTTGTATTTGCCACGAAAAATTCAAAGCATTCAAACGATCTGGCTCGATGCGCAAATCTTGACGCAACATGCTGGCTGAAGATTGAGCGACGGCCATGAGCGAGTTGCCATGACCCATGGGCACTAGCGAATATTGGGTCGCAAGCTTTCCTGGAATCTTCACAGACTCCCACTTCAATTTATCTTCTGCTTGCCAAACTGTTGGCATGCCCGATACAAGTTTTGAAGTGGCAAGCGGCATGCCGCCACAAGCTTGCAAGTTCAAAACAACTGCAACCAAGAAAGCAGCACATACCCAACGCTCAATTTTCGGCCATGGCATTCAGTGAGGTCCCTGATCGATCAGCTATGCCAAGTTAACCCGGTTTAATTTGAGCTCTTTCAACCACAGTCTTCCATCGGGCCTGTTCTTTGGCAATGAACGCCGCGTATTCAGCAGGTGTGCCACCGCCGGGAATTGCGCTTTCGGCTTCATTGCGTTTAATGACTTCTGGCGCCCTCATAGTTTTGGCGCATTCTTGCTGCAACTTGTTGATGATCTCAACAGGCGTGCCGTTGCGCACGGTGATGCCGTACCACTGAACTGTTTCAAAGTCTTTGAATCCCAACTCTGCCACAGTGGGCACATCGGGCAACACAGGAATGCGCTGAGAGGTGCCTACAGCAATGCAACGCAATGCGCCGCTCTTGATGTGCGGCAGCAAAGCAGGTGTGCCCGCTGACATGAACTCAATGCGGCCAGCCAACACATCGTTCAATGCAGGGCCGGTGCCGCGGTAAGGAATGTGCGTGATGAACATGCCTGTGGCCACTTTCAAGGCTTCGACTGCCAAGTGACCTGCACTGGCATTGCCTGCCGATGCATAGTTCAATTGACCCGGTTTGGATTTGACGTAAGCCACAAAGGACTTGAAATCTTTGGCGGGCACATCTTTGTGCACTACAAACAAACTGGGTACGCGAGACAGCAAAGTGACCGAGGTGAAGTCTTTGTTGACGTCATACCCGCTGTCTGGATAAATGAGTGGGTTAACAGCCATCAGGCCAATGTGGCTCATGACAATGGTGTAACCATCGGCAGGCGCGCGCAACGCCTCTTGCATGGCAGGCACACCACCGCCGCCGCCTTTGTTGTCAATGACAAAAGGCACACCCAATTGCTTGGTGAGTTCTGCGCCAATTGATCGCGCCACAATGCTGGAAGTGCCACCAGGGGCAAAGGGCACGATCCACCTGACGGACTTGTCGGGCCAATTGCTAGTTTGACCTAAGGCAGGAAAACCTGCTGCTGACAAACCCGCGGCACCCATTAATTTGAGGTGATTGCGGCGATTCATATCTTCAAACTGCATGTTGACTCCTTCAATTTTTTCTTAGTTGGAATATGCCACAAATGACTTGCGATATTTGTAAAAGGGATTGACCCGTACCAAGTAAAAACCCCCACTGTGTTGCCACAGCAGGGGTTTTATGTTTCTAAATCAACTGACTTGCGTCAGAGGATAAATTAGAAAGTGTGGTTCACGCCCAAGTCGTAACCAGTAGAGGACTGATTTGCACCCGTCACAGCGCCGTTCAAAGCACGATTAGCACCACCAGAGTTAGCGTTGCGTGCGTATGTAGCGAACAAGCTTGTACGCTTGCTCAATGGCATCACGTAACCAACAGCGTTACGCTTTGTTTCAGCAGCGCCTTGCTTCAAAGAAGCGTTGGAGAACTTCAAAGTTCCGCCAGCCATTGGAATTGCAGCACCGATCAACATGCCTTCGAGGTCAACAGCGCCAGTGTTGGAAACTGTGTTGGAGTTGAACATCACAGTTGCAACGCCAAAGTTGTAAGAGCCACCCATTGTGGATGTCTTAACTTCTGTAGCTGCACCGGTTTTGGTTGTTGAGGAAGCAATACCAAAAGCCAATGGTCCTTTAGCATAGCGAACGTGGATACCATTGCCGTCACCTGCTTTACCAGCAGCAGCGCCAGTGTTGTTCTCACCCATGTAAGAACCCAACATCACGCGAATGCCACCAAAATCTGGTGAGTGGTAAGCAATCATGTTAGATGCACGAACAGCAGCAAAGCCACCGCCGTAAGCGATCAAGCTAGATGCAACACCGTTTGTACCGAACGGATCGTACTGAGCATCTGGGTAGAACTGGGGAGAGTAGTCACGACCCAAACGGATTTCACCCATCTTACCAACCAAGCCCACAGTTGATTTACGGTTGAATGTAAGACCTTGCGTGCCAGCAGAAGTCAAACCAGTAACGGCTTGGTTGTTGCTGTTGGTTGCTGAACCAGCACCGCTGTCGTTAGCAACGCCAGCTTCCAACCAGAACTCAGCACGCATACCGCCGCCGAGGTCTTCAACACCACGGAAGCCCAAACGGCTAGAACCGATACGGTCTGTTCTCATTGCGGTGCTGTCACTGACAGAACCATTGCCAACAGAGTAACCAGCGTCAACAACGCCGAACAATGTGACAGAAGATTGGGCCATAGCGGCGCCAGAAGCGGCCAAAACAGCCAATGCGACTAGGGATTTTTTCATTTGAGAAGTTCTCCAAGGTTTAGACAAGGGCCCCAGTCCTAGTGTTAGCAACATTGCGAACATCTGGAACCCTGAGCCAACCTCCGTTACGGAAGTTGGGTCTATTGCACCAGAGGTCAGACCAGTCTGCAAAGTAAATCCGCCGAAAGCAGGGGTTTATGTTGCTTGGGTACAACAAGCGGGCTAAACTTATTAATATGAATGCCGATGCTTTAATCCTCGCCGCTGACAGCGCCCTTCGCACCCTTTTTGCCACGCCCCGAGCGGCAAGGGCCACGCCCCAGCCATTTGTGGCCATTGCCAACCATGGCGAAGGCACAGGATCCACGTTGGAAGCGCCTGCAGCACTGCCGGAACT
>JBIIJK010000115.1:0-3979 GCA_044233865.1 Limnohabitans sp. | reverse complement strand
CTTGAAGAGATTTGTCATGTGAATCCAAGTGAGCAGGCAATACCGGAGGCACATGTGCGTCAAAGGCTGCAGGCGTTTCTGTGTGGTGATGTTTGCGAATGGCCCAACGCCACAAGGCCGTGGTGTCCAGCGGCAGAACCAGCATGAAATGTTCGACAATGGCCAAGGCCAACATGGTACCCACCAAGGCAGCGCCCACCACTTGTGCGGGTGTGGTGATGGGTTGGTTTGCAAATTCAATTAAGAGCCACAAACAGACACTGGCTGTGAGCACTGCAAATGGAAAAAATGCATTCATGCGGCGACGCTTAAAGAAGCTTTCCAAATACGCCAAATGCGTAGGCAGAAATTC
Source organism: Limnohabitans sp. (assembly GCA_044233865.1). GTDB lineage: Bacteria > Pseudomonadota > Gammaproteobacteria > Burkholderiales > Burkholderiaceae_C > Limnohabitans_A. The sequence goes on along the minus strand of JBIIJK010000115.1, from coordinate 3,627 downwards.
TTCACTCAAATTTCTAACCCCAAAAAATAAGTTCAATTTGGCGCTGGTGCGCATGACCCACAAGACCAAATAGGTGCCCGTACCCACTTGGTTGGGCGCATCCCAAGTGATAGCCACAATGACCAAGCCCACAAGAAGAATGGACAATTCGTGCCACGCTACTGCATTGAAGGACGCCATGAATCTAGGCCAGCCTGAAGTGCTTTTTAAGATAGCCGTTTTTTGCGGGCCTGTGATCCAACCGGTGAGAAAAGTTAACTCGTTCCAGCCCCAAGCTAACAAGGCACAAGTGAAAGCGCAGTATGCGCCCATGACGCCTGTTTGTTGGGCTGTGTGAGACAACCCCGCCAAGGCACCCAGACCCAGCGCAGAGGAGATGACCAAGCTCATGGTCACCGCAGTGCGTGACATGCGATTCAAAAGAATCACGATACCGGTGCTGAACCACCAGATAAAAATCGCAAATCCTAATGCAACAAAGGTGTCGGTCATCCTTGGCTTTCAGTGTCTGTTGGCAGGCAATTTACCAAGCAGGCACCATGCGCACATCTGCTGGCAAGGCATGGTGCTTGACAGGCAAGAAGTACAAGCGAAGGAAAGTAAGGCCGCCCGAAATGGCCCAACGTGCACGCTTCAGATTGCCCACCAAGCCGCCTTGCGCTTTGGCCGCATTCATTTGAGTTTGCACATGGAATAAGTGTGACAAACCTTCCCTAAAGGCTGGGTTGTCAATGTCCAAGCTGACGGGGAAAACTTGCTTGGTAATTTCGTTGGTAATTCGAAATACTTCATAGTCGTAGCTGTCCGACTCCAAACCCATCTCTTGGTGCAGCATTGGGCGTGTGTGATCGCGAACATACATGGTGGCGTAGACGGCCAACAAGAAGAAACGAATCCAAAACACATTGCCGCCACGCAGCAAGTGCGGATTGGCGCGCATGATCAATGCGAACGATTCACCGTGGCGAAACTCATCGTTGCACCAGCGCTCAAACCAGCGAAAGATAGGGTGAAAGCGCTTGTCTGGATTTTTTTCTAACTGACGGTAAATGGTGATGTAACGGGCGTAGCCAATTTTTTCGGACAAGTAAGTGGCGTAAAAAATGTATTTGGGTTTGAAGTAGGTATAGGCCTTGGTGCGCTTCAAGTTACCCAAGTCAATGCCTAAACCAAAGTCCTTCAAAGCCTGATTGATGAAACTGGCGTGACGCGATTCATCGCGCGCCATATAGCGCATCAATTGCTTGATGTCGGGGTTTTCAACGTTTCTAAAAATTTCGTTGTACAAAATACAGCCCGAAAACTCGGAGGTCAGCGAGGAAATTAAAAAGTCCAAAAACTCTTGGCGCATTTCAGGGCTGACTTGGGAGAATCTTTCGGCCACTTCCCTGGTAAATTCTTCGTCGCGCTGGAAGTGATCGTGGTTGTTGTCACCTTCGTATTCCGCCATCATTTTGTCCCATTCGGCACGCATCGGAGAGACGTCAAGCTTGTCCATGGCAGCAAAATCTGTGGTGTAAAAGCGAGGGCTGAGCATGGTGCTCTCGACCGCTTTTTGGGATGCTTTTTCGGCGGTGTCAATGTTTGTGTTCGCTTGCATGAAAAAAAGCTCCAGCTTGGTAAAAGGTTGACTGACTCAATCCTGAATCATTCAGGTTGCATGGCTAAAAATCTAGCAAATTCCGCTGTATTGGTGGGTCCAAATGACTCTAAGTCGACACGCTGTCCTGTGCTCGGGTCCATCAAAGTGACCCTGCCATCGACACGGGCAATCAAATCAAAGGGTTGCGCTGATCCAATGCCTCTTGAAAAGCGTTCTCGCGCTAAAGCGCGCAGTGCACCGCGCACAAAACCTTGTTCGCCGTACAACACCGTCAGGGTTTGTCCCGAGACGCCATCGGCAACGCGTACTCCCCCGTCTTTTTGATCTTCAAAAATCAATGAGCGCTGGACAGTGGGCGCGGCGGCAAGCTGATCAGGGCCGTTGCCAGTGATGCGGATCAAGCCCACTGAGATGAGTGAGAACGCCATGATGCCAGCTGAGAAATACAGGATCCAGCGAGGGAAACTGTCTGGCGCAATTGGCACGCCGGCTTGAGCAGACTGAACAAGTTGGGCTTGGCTCATGTTGCACTCACTTGCATCAAGGCGCCATCACGGCGGTCATTTTGAACTGCGCTTGAAGCTGCAACGGCATTGGCAGCAAGGCCCGTACTTTGTGTCCATGCATCCCTCAGCTTTTCAGCCACCATTTGGACATCAGCGACTGCACGCAAAGTAGGTTCAGGCTTTGCAATGCGCCATGGCCGCACACTGGGCCACAAATGCACCCAACCTATGCGGTCAGCGCCGCTCAAGGCTAAAGTGATGTCGCCAAATCCGTTTTGATGCGCGCGTACATCGGCAGACGCTATTTGCTTGAAGGGCAGGTTAAAAGACACCGTCAAGACAATGCCCAAGCGCATCACAACACGTTTATTGGTGACGGTATAGACCGTGGTGCGCGCTGTGAAGTAGGCCAGCGTCCATAAAGTTGCCATGCCGATGACCGCCAATGGTGCAATCCATTTGATGGCCGACAGAACAGCCATGTAGCCTGCACCGCTTTCTAAAGCGGGCCAAGCACACACCAAGATCAAGGCTGCAAAATACAGTGCTAGTTTTTTGAAGTGAAAGGCTGAATAGGCCAAGGCGGCCACATCGGGCGAGCCCTGCCAAACAATGAACTCGTCGCTTGGCAAGCGTTCGGGCAAACCAAACTGCGGTTCAAACTCGTGTTCATGACCCAAATTTTCGATCGCCATTTTCTTTTCCTCAACAGACTTTCAATTCGACTTCAATTGACGCTGATCTGCGCTCAGATCAGCGGTTCGCTGCGTTTTGCATCGGCGTAGAACGTACCGCCGCCGTAATAAGCACTGATTTTTTCCTCTTCCAGTTTGGTAATCTGGTCTGGGTGTCGCAGGGCTGGCACAGCTGCAAAATGCCGCGCATACACAGAATGCACTTCAACTTGATTTCTGCGAATCACTGAAAACATCATGGGCAGCAAAACAGTTTTGCCACCGGCAATTTCCACTTCCAAGTAGCGAAACATCATCTCAGCGGAATCTATCCAAATGTCTTTGACAGTTCCGCCTTGTTTGCCATCGCCCGCCATCACTGGCAGACCACGCGGGTCCACATCTTGTGAGGCTACTGTGTAGTCGCTGACCACACGAAGTGGTTGAATCAGTGGTTTGCCATGCCAAGTCATTTCTGGCACATCTTCACGGCTGGAATAAGCGCCTGGACCTACAGCGGCAAGCATGCCTTCACCCTTAGGCTCAATGGGCGCGCCAGAAGTGGGGCTGGTAGCCACAGCGTTGTAAGAAGGCTCTTTGCGCATCAAGTCAGGCACGGTGACACTTCTGCCACCTTCTAACAAGAATGTTTTCGGTTCAGGGATTGGAAAGCCCTTGACCACAGCACGGCCGCTGCTACTGGACTCAAGGGGATAGCCTTCGCGGTGTCCTTCTTGAACAAGATAATAAATAAGGCCTGCGAAAAAGATCCAAAACACATACAACAGTATTTGCGCTAGATCGACGTAGCCTGTAATGTTTCCTACGGTTTGCATAACGACTT
>JBIIJK010000114.1:0-3993 GCA_044233865.1 Limnohabitans sp. | reverse complement strand
TTTGTGGCCATTGCCGCCTTGACCAGCATCAACGCCACCATGTTTGTTGGCGCTAGAACCAACTTTGCAGTGGGCAATGACTGGAAGGCCCTGCGCAAACTTGGGCAATGGCAACTGGACATTGGAAGCCCCAAACAAGCCTTGCTTTTGCAAGCCCTGATTAGCATAGGTTTGATTGCCCTGGCCACTCAAGAAGTCGACGGCTTTTCCGCCATGGTTGAATTTACTGCTCCCGTCTTCTGGGGCTTCTTGTTTCTGGTTGGGCTGGCCTTGATATGGCTAAGGCAAACAGATAAGCACACTTCTCGCCCCTTCAAGGTGCCACTGTACCCAGTGCTTCCCCTGATTTTTTGCGCCGCCTGTGCCTGGCTAACTTACTCCAGTATCACTTATGCCATCTCACAAAACGCCATTCATGTTTCAATGGGGCTCATTGCCAGCGGCGTTTTCGCCTTGTTGATCTTGCGCGGCCGAGAAAAAACCCTAAATGCATAAGTCATTTATCAGTCTTGATTCAGTCACAACTCAATGGCATTCTTAGGAGATTGATTCAATGGTTGTAGGGAAGTTTTTTGAAATGAACAATGAGTTTTATATTCCGGGTCAAGTGGCACTGATTACTGGGGGCAATGTTGGCATTGGGCGAGTGACGGCCATTGAACTGGCTAAAAAGGGTTTTAAAGTCGTCATTGCGGGCCGATCTCTTGAAAGAACGCAGCCTGTTTTAGATCACATCAAATCGCTCAGCGTAGATGAGCAACCCCTCTTTCTTCCTTTAGATTTAGGAAGCCTTGCTTCAGTCAGAGAGTGCGCTCAACTTTTTAAGCAGCAAAATTTACCCTTACACCTCCTGATCAATAACGCAGGGGTGGCTGGTCTGAGGGGTCTCACCAAAGATGGCTTCGAAATGACTTTTGGCATCAACCATTTGGGTCACTTTTTGTTGACTCAATTACTGCTAGAGAAATTACAAGCGTCAGGACCTTCGCGTATCGTGACAGTGTCAAGCCGAGCCCACAAGCGAACTGCAGGCATCAAATGGGATGCCTTGCGTCGGCCCACCCACTCATGGACTGGCATTGACGAATACGCGGTTTCAAAATTAGCCAACTTACTCTTTAGCGCAGAACTTGCAAAGCGCGTTCAAGGAACCTCTGTCTCTACATACTCTCTGCATCCTGGCGTTGTAGATACTGAAATCTGGCGAGCCCTGCCCAATTGGGCCCGTCCGCTGTTAAGACTTCGTGGTTTTCTAACGCCAGAAGAAGGTGCCCTGACAACTTTGCACTGCGCAATGCATGCACCCCAACAAGAGACAGGCCTGTACTATGCAGACTCGAAACCAAGAGAGCCTGCAGCACTGGGAAAAGATACTGAGTTAGCAGCGGAGCTTTGGAGACGCAGCGAAGCTTGGGTGAGTCACAATTAGGACAATTTAAAAGGAGCCATCGATGCTTGTACGCCTCTTGTATGTCAGCCAACCCGTTGGTCCCATCACAACGACAACAACCACCTTAATTTTAGAGAAATCTTCTGCTCATAACAAAAAAGAAAATATCACGGGTGTTTTATGCCAAGGCTCAGGCTTGTGGTTGCAAGTCTTGGAAGGCGAGAGATCTCAAGTCAATTTGCTTTACGCTCGCATCATGGCCGATAGAGTTCACCACAATGTTGAACTGCTGTCGATGGAAGAAATTACGCACAGACGCTTTGGTCACTGGTCTATGGCGCTTGTCTATTTGTCCAAAGACGACCCCATGATTCAGATGGCTCACCCAGAGTTTGACCCCTACACAGCTTCGGCCAAAGATGCGTTTTTTATCTTAGATGAACTGATTAAAACAGGCAGTCCAATCGTTAACTCGTAAGGTCTGTTTAATCTTCTACTTCGCTTCCGCGATCAAAATCTTTCAGCAACGCATAACGCTGATTTCTTTGTTCTTGAACCATGCGAATGACGCGCTTCATTGGCACACCCACCAAAGCAAGCGCATGCGTGGCCAACATCAAAGAGCCTTCAATTGTTTCAGGCACCACTTCTGCAGCCCCTGCTGCTTGTAGTTTCTCCAAGTCCAAATCGTCTTGTGTTCTAACAATGACGGGCACTTGAGGCGCATGCTCTTTGGTCAGTGCAAGCACACGCATTGCAGATGCATTTTCCAAATATGTCACCACCACGGCACTGGCTCGCTCAAGTCCCACCGCCATGAGCGACTGCAAGCGTGCTGCATCGCCATAGACAACTTGTTCTCCATGAGACTGTGCTCGCCTAACTCGGTCTGGATCCAAATCTAGGGCCATGTAGGGAACTTTTTGAGTCTTCAATAGCTTGGCTAAGTTTTGGCCACATCGCCCATAACCACAAATGATGATGTGCTTTTCGATGTCTATGCTTTTCTGGGCAATTTGAGTCATGCCAAGAGATTGCTGCAACCAATCGCTAGCCGACCATTTCATGACCCATTCATTGGCGTTCATGATGATAAAGGGCGAGACCAACATAGACAGCACCATGCTGGCGAGCACTGGGTTGAGCCAATCTGCAGGAATCAATTGATTTTGACCGCCCAGAGTGAGCAATACAAAACCGAACTCCCCTGCTTGCGCCAAATACAAACCAGTGCGCAAAGAAATACCTTCACTGGCACCACTCAATCTAGTGAGGGCTGCAATGAGTCCGAATTTAAAAACAACGGGCACCGTGAACAAGAACAAGACGAACGCCCATCGATCCCAAATAATGCGCCAATCAAGCATCATGCCAATGGTGATGAAGAAAAGGCCAAGCAAGATATCGTGAAAGGGCTTGATGTCCAACTCCACCCGGTGCTTGAATTCAGTTTCGGAAATCAACATGCCCGCTATAAATGCGCCCAGTGCCAAGCTAAGTCCGGCAAGCTCAGTGAGCCACGCCAAGCCCAATGTGATCAACAAGACATTGATCACAAAAAGCTCTTCGCTTTGGCGGCGAGCCACCAGTAGCAACCACCAACGCATCAGTCTTTGGCCACCCGTTAGCAACAAGGTAATCAATGCGGCGCCTTTGATCGAAGCAATTAACAAAGCTGTTATCAACTCCTCTGGCGGCGAATTCAGCGCGGGAATGAGAACCAACAATGGCACGAGAGCCAAATCTTGGAAGAGCAACACACCAACCACACGCTTGCCATGCTCAGTGTCCAATTCCAGGCTGTCAGACATGAGCTTGATCACAATAGCGGTGCTGCTCATGGCCAAAGCACCCGACAAAACCAGTGCCGTCTGCCAACTCATCTGCCACAAAGTGGGTGCCATGCTATTTAAAAACACAGACCCCATTGTGATTAACGCAATGGTGAGCAACACTTGAAGGACACCCAATCCAAACACATGCTTTTTCATGGACTTCAACTTGGGCAAATTGAATTCCAGGCCAATGACAAACATCAGAAAGACCACACCAAACTCGGCCAGATGGCGAACGCTTTCGGAGTTTTGCGCCAAAGCAAGGGCATTAGGACCAATTAGGACGCCTACTAGCAAATAGCCCAACATGGTGGGTAGCTTCAGCAGACGACAACCCACGACGCCCAAAACGGCGGCTAACAGGTATAAAAGTATCAATTCCAAGGAGGTCATAAGGCTATCCTAACTAAATAAATTGGCTTTTGCCTATTTGCTCTGTGTTGTAAGGTGAACTAATGTATAAATGTCTTTTAAGGAGCATCTATGTTTCAAGTTGTCGTGCAATCAGCCATGCGCCAGTTGAAAGCCAGACTTAAACTGCGTGCGCCGCCCTCAAAGAGCGGCGAAGAAAAAACACCGCAAGAAAAAAATAAAGACCGCACAGGATTTATTTTGGCTTTGGCCGTTGGCGGTGGCATCTTGCTAATGGCCATGTTTTCCAATTTGCCAAAGACCTGATCAATAAACTATGCGTGAACTAGATCATTTTCTTAACGCTCGTAATCTTTTGATAAAGCAGCGTACCAACTATGAAGCTGCCTACGCAGA
>JBIIJK010000113.1:0-4119 GCA_044233865.1 Limnohabitans sp. | reverse complement strand
GCTTGTTGTTCTCTGGCGATCATGTTTTGAACGGCAGCACCACAGTGGTCAATCCGCCCGACGGCAACATGAACGATTACCTTGATTCGTTGGACTTATTGGCCCATGAATGCCAAACAAACCCGCTTGAGTTCATCATGCCTGCGCACGGCTATGTGTTGGGATTTGCCGCGCAAGCGATTGCCCAACTTAAAGCCCATCGTTTAAAGCGCGAAGCCAAAGTGATCGATGCCATGCGCGCCTTGCCACATGGCACTTTAGAAGATTGGGTAGCGCATGCCTACGCCGACGTGCCAGAACGCTTGTGGCCAGTGGCTGCTCGTTCCCTGCAAGCCCACGTGGACCGCATTCAGTCAATGCCGCCCGGCAACAACTGACATGCCATGACACCTTCAAAAACAGGCCAAGAAACCGAAGGCATTCGCTTGTCCAAGCGAGTGGCCGATATTTTGAAATGCTCACGCAGCGAAGCCGAGCAAGTGATTGTGGGCGGTTGGGTCAAAGTCAACGAAGTGGTGGTGGACGATCCAGCTCACCGTGTCAATCATGAAAACATCGAGGTTCACAGCACCGCTCAACGCGGCAAAGTGCCCCTGCTCACTGTCATCTTGCACAAGACTGCAGGGCAAAGTTGCCTGCCCAAAAGCCATCACACCATCTGGAAAAACTTAACGCCCGAGCTACGCTCCAAGCAAGACCGCTCTGGCATCAGCCTTACGCCTAGACTTCAAAAAATCTTGCAATGCGCCGTTGCTTTGGAGGATGCTGCCACGGGTTTGGTGGTCTTGACGGAAGACCCCAGCATGCTGCGCAAACTTCAAGACGAACGCAGCCCCTGTGAACATGAAATGCTGGCGGAAGTGCAAGGTTCGGTCAGCCCCGACCAATTGCGCGACATGTGCCCCATGGGGCTTAAAACCAGCATCAGCAGCGAAAACCCCGAAAAAACGGGTTTGCGCATGGCTTTCAAGGGGTACCAGCCGGGGTATGCAGCGGGTGTCATTGAAAACACAGGCCTGCGGCTGATGGGGCTCAAAAGGGTGCGAATGGGCCGAGTTTTAATGGCCCCTTTGGCGCCTGGCCAATGGCGCGCCCTGATGCCCTATGAAAGATTTTGAAAAAAATGATGACTTTTGGCTCATTTTTGCCACATTATTGACATTCAAGCCCTTGAAATTCATCGGGGCATCCTCAATTGTTCTCGTAAGTTTGAGAAAATGTTACTAAGTTTGAATACTCCCTTGTGCTGAAAGGAAACCACCATGCGTTTGAGCACCAAAAGTCGTTTTGCCGTCACGGCCATGATCGATGTCGCCTTGCGCGAAGATCGAGGCCCTGTTTCGCTCTCGGCCATCAGCGAACGTCACCAAATTTCACTCTCCTATTTGGAGCAACTGTTCAGCAAACTGCGCCAACACCAATTGGTTGAAAGCACACGTGGTCCTGGCGGTGGTTATTCTTTGGCTCGCAGTGCCGAAAAAATCACCATGGCCGACATTGTGAGCGCCGTTGACTTTTCAGCCGAAACAGAAGAAGCCGCCAATGCCGACGGCAGCACCTGGATGAGCAGTGAGTTGTGGGCCAGCCTGAACGAGAAAATGCTGGCACATCTGCAATCTATCAGCTTGCGTCAGTTGGTATCAGAGCAACGCGCCAAAGGCGTGACCGTTGAGCCTGCGCCTTCTGTGGTCAAGCGCGGCGTATTTGCCAAGCCCAAAAGCCAGCCCCTCAAAATGAACGTGCCCAACTCGGTGTTTGCGTTGGCTGCCAGTTTGGTGCCCACACGATAATTCAACACGCTAACAAGCGTTTGATCTCACCAACAAAACGCGCTCTAGGGCGCGTTTTTTTATGTCTGTTGTAAAGACCTAAAAAGTGTGAAGCCTGCCGATAAGCCGGATTCTGTGCATTGAGGTTGCCCTCAATGTGACCGCCATTACTCTGGGCCGAGGGTTGCCCACTCGGCTCGATGCTACCTACCCGCACACTCTCCGGAACCAGATCAACGTGTGCCTATTTGGTATTGCTGCGCGTAGAGATTGCCCGTTTCACCCGAACTTAATCGGCTCGTCTCTGTTGCTCTAATCCTCACCTTGGTGCCTTGCGGCCTTTCGGTGGAGAGGTGTTACCTCCTACGCTGTCCTGTGCAGTCCGGACGTTCCTCCAGTGCGGCCTTTCGGCCCATTGCCTAAGCAACGGCTTTGCAGCTTGCACCAGCGACGGTCTGGCAGGCTTCACACCGACATTATCCACTGAGGACCGCCAATGCTTCACAGTCCGCGCGATAATGCGCACGTCTGCTTGATAACTACAAGCCCAACCACCGATTGAAATGATTCGAATTTCAGAACTGAAACTGCCCCTGACCGCGTTGCCGGTGGAGGCTCGTCGCGCAGCGGATGCACCGTCTGAAACAGACGAAGATCGCATTCCAGCGCCTCATCCCGAGGATGCTCTTCGCGTACTGGCATCGCTAGCCTTAGGCATTGACCCGCAGGCCATCGATCAACTGCATGTTTTCAAGCGCAGCTTTGATGCACGCAAAGTCGATTTGTTGGCGGTGTTCATTGTCGATGTGACTTTGAAAAACGCGAAGGCTGAAGCACCGCTGCTTGCTCAGTTCCCAAAGCATCCTCACATTCAAGCCACACCCAACATGACTTGGAATGCGCCATGTCATGCCCCCGCTCACTTTGGTCAGCAAGAAGGCGAACGGCCCGTGGTGGTGGGCTTTGGCCCCTGCGGCATTTTTGCAGCCTTAAGCTTGGCGCAAATGGGCTTCAAGCCCATCGTGATAGAGCGTGGCAGCCCTGTGCGGCAGCGCACCAAAGACACCTGGGGTTTATGGCGCAAGCAAACACTCAAGCCAGAAAGCAATGTGCAATTTGGCGAAGGCGGTGCGGGTACTTTTTCAGATGGCAAGCTCTACAGCCAAATCAAAGACCCGCGTCATTTAGGTCGCAAGGTCATGGACGAGTTTGTGCAAGCCGGCGCTCCAAGCGACATTTTGTTTGCGGCGCACCCTCACATTGGCACTTTCAAATTGGTGAAGGTGGTAGAAAACTTGCGCGAGCAAATCATTGCATTGGGCGGTGAAGTTCGTTTTGAACAACGCGTGGTCGACATCGACATTCAAAGTTCGTCTTCGGGCCGGCAAGTGACAGGCCTGCACATAGAAGATCGCAACACGGGTGCGCGGACGCATTTGGCTACGCAACATGTGGTGCTCGCTTTGGGTCACAGCGCCCGCGACACCTTCACCCTGCTGTACGAGCGCGGTGTGTACATGGAAGCCAAAGCATTCTCAGTGGGCGTGCGCATTGAACATCCCCAAAGCGTGATTGATGCGGCACGTTGGGGCCGCCATGCAGGTCACCCCTTGCTGGGTGCGGCCGATTACAAACTGGTACACCACGCGCAAAACGGCCGTGCGGTTTACAGCTTTTGCATGTGCCCCGGCGGCACCGTGGTGGCAGCCACCAGCGAAGCCGGACGCGTGGTAACCAATGGCATGAGCCAATACTCACGCAACGAGCGCAATGCCAATGCAGGCATGGTGGTGGCCATTGAGCCTGCCGATTACCCCTTAGACACTGCCTCATGGCAAGCTGCATTTGGTGAGCAAGATGGTTTGAAATGGGCCACGCAAGCAAATGTCATGTCAAAGCAAATGCCCAAGCAGTACCACCCTTTGTCGGGCATTGTGTTGCAACGTCAACTGGAATCTAAAGCCTTTGTAGCGGGCGGCGAAAACTACACGGCACCCGGTCAGTTGGTCGGTGATTTTTTAGCGGCGCGCGCTTCCAAAGAATTTGGCAATGTGGTGCCCTCTTACAAACCAGGTGTGAGTTTGGGTGACTTGTCCCAAGTCTTGCCCGCATATGCCATTGAAGCCATGCGCGAAGCTTTGCCCGTCTTTGGTCGCAAAATCAAGGGCTACGACATGAAAGACGCGGTGCTCACTGGTGTTGAAACACGCACGTCGTCACCGCTCAAAATGACACGCGGTGAAAACTTTCAGAGTTTGAACACGCAAGGCCTTTACCCTGCCGGCGAAGGTGCCAGTTATGCCGGCGGCATTTTGTCGGCGGGTGTAGATGGCATCAAAGTGGCTGAGGC
>JBIIJK010000047.1:0-16032 GCA_044233865.1 Limnohabitans sp. | reverse complement strand
ACCCAAGAAATAGACACCAAAGACGGCAAACGCATTCGTGTTCGAGTTGGCCCTTTCGCAACGAAAGAAGAAGCAGACAAAACAGCGGAAAAGATTCGCAAATTGAATTTGCAAACTTCGGTCTTAAAGCTCTAGGGAGAGCAAATTCATGGCCTCCACCGATTGGATCCTTATCGCAGTGCTTGCTGCGTCTATGGTGCTGGGTGCATGGCGTGGTTTGGTCTACGAAGTTCTTTCTGTCTTGGGTTGGATTGCTGCTTTTTTAATGGCGCAGTGGTTTGCACCTGATGTGGCAGAACAGTTGCCGATGCAGAACTCTGACCAAACCCTGCGCTATGCAGCGGCATTTGTGTTGGTCTTCATTGCCAGTGTTTTTCTAGCAGGTTTAATTTCTGCACTCATGAAAAAAATTATTTCTGTGGTCGGACTGCGTCCAGTTGATCGAATTCTGGGTGCCATCTTTGGTTTGTTTCGCGGCTTGATTTTGTTATTGGCTTTAAGCGTCGTGGTTCAAATGACCGCTTTGCAAGAAAGTGATTGGTGGTTGGAGTCACAAGGCGGGCCCATGCTGATGACTTTGCTCAAGGGCTTACGCCCCATGTTGCCTGAAAAATTTGGGGCTTATTTGCCCGACTGAATGGATTGACCTATGTGTGGAATTGTTGGCGTTGCAAGCAACGCGCCTGTGAATCAGCTGATCTATGACGCTTTGTTGTTGTTGCAGCATCGCGGGCAAGATGCTGCAGGCATCGTTACGCAGATTGATCGAAAATTTCACATGCACAAAGCCAAAGGCATGGTGAAAGATGTTTTTAGAACTCGCAACATGCGCTCTCTGCCTGGCAACTGCGGCTTAGGACAGGTTAGGTACCCCACTGCAGGCAATGCATTTAGCGAAGAGGAAGCCCAGCCGTTTTATGTGAACGCACCTTTTGGTCTGGTGCTGGTACACAACGGCAATTTGACCAATGCCAAGGCCTTGAAGGCAGAACTCTTTTCAACCGATCATCGCCATATCAATACTGAGAGTGACTCCGAAGTGTTACTCAATGTGTTGGCGCACGAACTGGAAAAAACCACACGTGGCTTGACTTTAACGCCTGCCGATGTTTTCAAAGCTGTGCAAGGTGTGCATCGCCGCGTGAAGGGATCCTATGCCGTCATTGCCCTGATTGCAGGCCACGGACTCTTGGCCTTTAGAGATCCTTTTGGCATTCGCCCCTTGTGCATTGGCAAGGGCAAAGATGGCACTTACATGCTGGCCAGTGAGTCTGTCGCGCTTGAAGGAACAATGCATCAGTTTGAGCGCAACATTGCGCCAGGGGAAGCGGTGTTCATTGACATGACCACCCAGTTTCACAGTCAACAATGTGCCGATGCACCCAGCTTGAATCCTTGCATTTTTGAATTCGTTTATTTGGCTCGACCTGACTCCACGATGGACGGCATTTCTGTTTACCAGGCGCGTTTGAACTTGGGTGAAACATTGGCCAAGCGCGTGATATCAACAGTACCCCCTAGCGACATCGATGTGGTCATTCCAATTCCTGAATCCAGTCGTCCCAGTGCTGCACAACTTGCGCAATTGCTAGGACTTCCGTATCGCGAAGGCTTTGTCAAAAACCGTTATGTGGGAAGAACCTTCATCATGCCTGGGCAGGCTGTCCGCAAGAAGTCGGTACGTCAAAAACTCAATGTCATTGCCAGTGAGTTCAAGGGCCGCAACGTGCTGTTGGTCGACGATTCCATTGTGCGCGGCACCACCAGCCGTGAAATTGTGCAAATGGCTCGAGAGGCCGGTGCACGCAAGGTTTACATGGCCAGTGCTGCGCCGCCAGTGCGTTATCCCAATGTCTATGGCATTGACATGCCTACCAAAGACGAGCTGGTTGCTCACAATAAATCGGTCGATGAAATTCGCCAAATCATTGACTGCGATGCACTCATCTATCAAGATGTAGAGGCCATGAAGCTGGCTGTGGCCAACGCGGTATTGCCCGGATTTCCTAAAGTTCAGGGCTTTGATGCTTCATGCTTTGACGGTATCTACGTTACTGGCGATGTGTCTGAAGCAGACATTGAACGCTTGAACGAAAATCGGCCATCTCAACAAGATGAGTCTGAAGCCGACTCCGACCGTTCGCGCTTGGCTTTGCCAAATGCCAGTTAAGTGCAATTTTGAATAATCTATTTTCGAAAATGATTTGAGCCCGACATGAGCCAACACCCATTGCCCGACAACCTCCACATCGACACTTTGGCTGTTCGGGCTGCAGTCGACCGCAGCCAGTATGGCGAAAATTCAGAGGCGATGTACCTCACCAGCGGATACGTTCAGCCCGATGCCGAAACAGCAGCGCGCCGCTTTGCGGGTGAGGAAGATGGCTACACCTATGCTCGTCTTGGCAATCCAACTGTTGCCAGTATGGAAGTGCGCTTGGCGGCCTTGGAGGGTGCAGAGGCATGTATTGCCACATCCACAGGCATGTCTGCCATTTTGCTGATGTGCTTGGGCCTACTGAAGAGTGGCGATCACGTCATCTGCTCTCACTCCATGTTTGGCTCGACCATCAAATTGATTGGCAGTGAATTTGCAAAGTTTGGGGTGCAAACTACGTTTGTCTCTCAAACTCAGGTCGCGGAATGGAAAGCGGCCATCCAACCGAACACCCGTTTGTTGTTTGCTGAAACACCCACCAACCCCCTCACCGAGGTGTGCGACATCAAAGCCTTGGCTGAAATTGCGCATGCTGGCCATGCATTGCTGGTGGTTGACAATTGTTTTGCGACGCCTATTTTGCAGCGGCCTCTTGAGATGGGTGCCGATTTGATTGTTCACTCTGGTACCAAATATTTAGATGGTCAAGGGCGTGTCATGGCTGGCGCATTGTGCGGCTCCAAGGCCTTGATTGACGATGTCTTTGGCCCCGTCATGAGAAGCGCGGGCATGACCTTATCGCCCTTCAATGCTTGGGTGGTTTTAAAGGGCTTGGAGACCTTGGGCATACGCATGAAAGCTCAATCCGAGCAGACCATGGCCTTGGCGCAGTGGTTGGAAGCGCAGCCGCAAGTTGCTCGTGTTTTTTATCCTGGCTTGAAGAGTCATCCCCAGCACGCATTGGCCATGGCTCAGCAATCAGGCATGGGCGGTGCGGTGCTTTCTTTTGAGGTCAAAGCGCAAGTGCCTGAACAGGGACGCGAGAATGCTTTCAAAGTGATGAACGCCATGCGAACTGTTTCTTTGTGCACCAATTTAGGCGACGTCAAAACATTGGTGGCACATCCTGCCAGTACTTCACATGGCCGCCTCACCGAGGCGCAAAGACAAGTGGCAGGCATCCAGCAAAGTTTGATTCGTGTGGCAGTTGGCCTAGAGCATCTTGATGATTTGAAAGCTGACTTCTTGCGCGGCTTCTCTGCCCTTTAATTCGAATTACTCAATGTCATCTATTCACAAACCAGTTCGCACGCGCTTTGCGCCTTCTCCCACGGGTTTTATTCACCTAGGCAACATCCGATCTGCTTTGTACCCGTGGGCATTTGCCAAAGCTCAGGGCGGCACTTTTATTTTGCGCATTGAAGACACCGACTTAGAGCGGTCTAATCAGGCTTCGGTCGATGTGATTTTGGAGGGCATGGCGTGGCTCGGTATGAATCCCGATGAAGGTCCTTTCTACCAAATGCAGCGCATGGACCGTTACAAGCAAGTGTTGGCTGAACTTCAAGCCACGGGGCAGGTGTACCCTTGCTACATGAGCATCGAAGCACTGGATGCTTTGCGCGAACAACAAATGGCTGCCAAAGAAAAGCCCCGCTATGACGGCACTTGGCGACCAGAGCCAGGCAAGACCTTGCCCCCGATTCCTGAAGGTGTGAAGCCTGTGCTGCGATTTAAAAATCCGATCGACGGTGTTGTGGCTTGGGACGACAAGGTGAAAGGCCGAATTGAAATCAGCAACCAAGAGCTTGATGACTTGGTCATTGCGCGCCCCGATGGCACACCCACCTATAACTTTTGTGTGGTGGTAGATGACATTGACATGGCCATCACGCACGTCATTCGCGGTGACGACCATGTGAACAACACACCGCGCCAGATTAATATTTTCAAAGCCTTGGGCAAAGAGGAGCCTGTGTATGCGCACTTGCCCACTGTGCTCAATGAGCAGGGCGAAAAATTGAGCAAGCGCAATGGTGCCAAGCCTGTCACGCAGTATCGCGACGAAGGTTATTTGCCTGATGCCATGGTCAACTATTTGGCGCGCTTGGGCTGGAGCCATGGCGATGATGAAATTTTCAGTCGCCAACAATTTCTAGATTGGTTCGACCTTGATCACTTGGGCCGCAGTGCCGCGCAGTTTGACGATGCCAAACTGCGGTGGGTCAATGCGCAGCATTTGAAGGCCTCAGATGATGAGCAGTTGGCATTGTGGGTGAAGGGCAACTTGAGTCAGAGAGGCATTGCTTCCGATGAGCGCTTGCCAGCCATTTGCGGCCTCTTCAAAGACCGCTGTGACACGCTGTGCGTATTGGCCGATTGGGTGGCTGTTTTTTACGGCGATGTTGTCCCCAAAGCCGATCAAAAAGCCCAGCATGTGACCGATGCAGTCAAGCCTGCATTGGCGCTGTTGGTCGAAAAATTGTCGACATGTGTGTGGGACAAAGCATCGATTGCATTGGTCATCAAAGAAGTATTGACTGAACAAGGTTTGAAAATGCCACAACTGGCCATGCCTGTTCGTGTTTTGGTCATGGGCACAGCACAGACCCCTTCACTTGACGCTGTATTGGCCTTGTGTGAGAAGCAAAAAGTTCTAGAGCGATTGAAAAACGCTTAAAAATCTGTCTATAATCCATTTCTCGACACCTGCGAGGGGTGCCTGTTAAGGCGCCACAAAGGGGGTATAGCTCAGCTGGGAGAGCGCTTGCATGGCATGCAAGAGGTCAGCGGTTCGATCCCGCTTACCTCCACCACAGTGTCGAATCATTGATTGAAGCAATTCAATCGAGTCCAGGTTATGACCCTATCGTCTAGAGGCCTAGGACATCACCCTTTCACGGTGAGTACCGGGGTTCGAATCCCCGTAGGGTCGCCAAGTTTTGTTGCACTTGGCTTTGTTGTCAGCGTTAAGCTGGTTCTTCAGAGCAAAAGCTTCAAGCTACCAGGAGTGGTAGTTCAGTTGGTTAGAATACCGGCCTGTCACGCCGGGGGTCGCGGGTTCGAGTCCCGTCCACTCCGCCAAAAGCAAGTAAAAACGCGCCTTCGGGCGCGTTTTTCGTTGGTGCTTTGAATGATGTGCTACCTTGTTAACAGGCATGCAGACAGCAGCGATGGGTAATCTTGTCGGTGCCCGGCAATCAGGTACACATAGGTGTCATCTCCCAAGCTTCTATAGACCAGTTTGTGGTGCGAGGTGTAAACGTTTCGGTAGTCCAAAATGCCAACTGAGGCCAGTTCTTGAACCACTGACCCATTGAATTGGCCTATGTCAACCTTTTCAAGTTTTTCAAAAATTTCATCTTCTGCTTTGAGCCATACATCTTCGCTCCAATTGTTGAGCATGTATTCTTGCAATGCGAGAAGTTGAGCTTGTGCATCGGGAAGAATAATGATGGCCATTATTTGCGGCTTTGGCGCGCTGCCTTAAGTTGTGCACGTGATTCGGATGCTGAGATGCCTTTTCCTGCTGTTCGATCTTTTTCGCCCAAGGCCATTATTTTCAAGGCTGCTATGAGGGCTTCTTTTTCCTGAAATTGCTGAACCGCTTGAATGACCATACTGGCTTCGCCATTTTGAGTGATGACAAATGGCTGGCCATTCATTTCTAGATCTTCTGCAATTTGCGCAGCATGGCTTTTGAGGTAAGAAATAGATTTGATGTTGGAAATGGATTGCATGCTTGCCTCTGCTATTTGTTGGGTCTAAATTTAGTACTTAATTTGGTCTATGTCAATTTTTTACATTAAAAGCTGTCTACCTAAACCCAAGCCTGAGGTGCGAGCAAGCCCACCAAATACCCCCGCAGCCAACCTAAATCAACCGGTTTGGCAATGAAGCGCGAGCCTATGGGCGGCCCACCGCGGTCTTTTAGCTCAGCCAGGCTGAGGGCAGAAAGGGTGATGATTTGGAGTTTTGAAAAATCTTCATTTTGTTGCACCCGCTTGACCAGTTCCCAGCCATCAACCTTGGGCATGAGGAGGTCGATGAGCATGATGTGAGGCCTGAACACAGGCAGATGAAGCAGAGCTTCAATGGCTGAAGCCATGGCGCAGCAGTCGACATGCGGGTGCGCTGAGAGGCAAGTGTGTTGCAAGAGATGCCTTGAGACTGCGTCGTCATCGACCACCATGACTTTGAGCCGTTCGCTCATGAGCCGCTCGAGTGCGGGTAGTTTTTGCTGCTGCAACTGGTAATTTTGAATGGACTCGAGCGAAATACGCCTGTGACCCCCTTGGGTGACCCAGGCGTGAAGGATTTTCTTGTCAGCCAAGCTTTGAACCGTGCCGACCGACAGCTGAAGAAGTTCAGCAGCTTTGCTGGTGCCGCAGCAAGCGGGGGTGGTTTGAGAAGCCATGCATGTCTTGTTTGAAAAACTTCAATTTAGCGTGAATTCACGGCATACCGACTTGCAAACGCATACATTGACTGTCATTTGACCCGCCATCAGGAGGCAAAAATACGTCTCCTTAGGGACTCTGTGGATGTTCCTTCTCTTCATACCCGATTAGGATCTATTGTGCAAAATGCACCACGCGTTAAGAAGAACAATTCACTGACCTTTTTTCGTATTCTTTTGGAGACTCATTGAATGCCCGCTCACCATGCTTTTTGGCCCAAAAGACTGCCTTACCAATTGACAGCGCCGCAAACATCTTTGTGGATGAATTTGCAAATCAGTGCGTTGCGGTATCCCCAAAAAGTGGCCTTGGTGTTCATGGGCAGAACGTGGACCTATTCACAGTTGCAATTGGAAGCAGAAAAAATTGCTTCGGCTTTGCGCAAGATGGGTGTGCAAAAAGGCGATCGCGTGGTGTTGGACATGCAAAATTGTCCGCAGTTGGTGATCACTCATTTTGCAATTCTGCGTCTCGATGCTGTGGTGGTGCCGGTCAATCCAATGAACCGCATGGAAGAGTTGAAGCACTACATCTTAGATCCCGATACCAAGGTGGCTGTGACCACGGCAGACCTCGCACCAGAGTTGGCTGCTGCTAGCAATGCCTTAGAAAAAAAAGAGCGACTCAAGCACTTATTGGTCACTCAATTTACAGATGCGTTTGATGCTGCCAGCATCGGCCCCGAAGAATTGCCTGAAACTTGGAGCGTCTGGTTAAAGACAGTTCATGCCTTGCCTGTGCTTGAAGACGGGCAAGTTCATGCGTGGGCATCTGCTTTACAAGGCGAAGTTGAACTGGGACCTGTCACTGCGCAATCGGAAGATTTAGCAGTGCTGCCTTACACCAGCGGTACCACGGGGCTGCCAAAAGGTTGCATGCACACGCACGGAACCATCATGCACAACGCCATGTCAAGCGGCTTGTGGGCCAATGGCACGCCCGAGAACAAATGCTTATGCGTCGTACCCATGTTTCACATCACGGGCATGGTCAGTGTCATGCACGCCACCATTTTCATGGGCGCAACCCTCATTTTGATGCCACGCTGGGACAGAGATTTAGCAGGTCGTCTTATCTCCAAATGGAAGGTCACACACTGGACCAATATTCCCACCATGGTCATTGATTTGCTGGGCAGTGCCAATATGGCGCAATTTGATTTGACCAGTTTGCAAAACATTGGCGGTGGTGGTGCAGCCATGCCTGAGGCTGTGGCCCAACGACTGATCGATCAATTTGGTCTTCGCTACATTGAAGGTTATGGCTTGACTGAAACTGCGGCGCCATCACACTCCAACCCACCTGATGCACCCAAAAAACAATGTTTGGGAATTCCGTTCATGAGCGTGGATGCGCGCGTAGTAGACCCAGAAACTTTGAAAGAGTTGCCCCAAGGTGAATCGGGTGAAATTGTCATGGCGGGGCCGCAAATTTTCAAAGGCTACTGGAAACGACCAGAAGCTACTGCCAGCGCATTTTTTGAGCGCGACGGCAAATCTTTTTTCCGCTCAGGCGACATGGGCCGCATTGATGAAGAGGGCTACTTCTTCATGACCGACAGGCTCAAGCGCATGATCAATGCCAGCGGCTTCAAGGTTTGGCCCGCAGAAGTGGAGGCGCTGATGTTCAAGCATCCCGCCATTCAAGAGGCCTGCATCATTTCTACCAAAGACGCCTACCGCGGCGAATCAGTCAAGGCCGTGGTGGTGTTGCGCAGCACGCACAAGGGTCAAGTGAGCGAACAAGACATCATTGACTGGTGCCGAGACACCATGGCGGTTTACAAGGTGCCGCGTGTGGTGGAGTTCATTGAGGTATTGCCCAAGAGCGGCAGTGGTAAGGTGATGTGGCGCGCATTGCAAGAAGCAGAAATGGCCAAGGCTTGATGAATTATTTTTTGACAGTGTTAGAGATTCACACATGGGCCTGAAACTGTCTGTGCTGGACCAATCGGTTGCCATGGCTGGCCGCGGGCAAGATGAGTCCATCCGGCAAACGGTGGCTCTGGCCATTGAGGCCGAACGTTTGGGCTATGCGCGTTTTTGGGTGAGTGAGCATCACGCACATCCCAGCATTGTGGGCACTGCGCCCGAAATTTTGATGGCGGCCATTGCCACACAAACTCACAAAATCAGAATTGGCAGTGCGGGTGTCATGTTGCCGCACTATGCTGCCTTGAAAGTGGCTGAACAATTCAGAGTGCTCGATGCATTGGCGCCAGGGCGCATTGATTTGGGTGTTGGGCGTGCACCCGGAAGCGACGGCAAAACAGCACAACTGTTGAACCCAGACCGTTATGCCAGCGAAAACTTTCCGCAGCAAGTGATGGAACTTCAAGCGTGGGTCAAAGGTCAGCCATTGCCAGCAGGGCATCCTGGTCATGGCGTGTTTGCCTATCCTCAGTCGGCCACATCGCCAGATGTTTGGATGTTGGGCAGCTCAGACTATGGCGCTCAATTGGCGGCTCATTTGGGACTGCCTTATGCCTTCGCTTGGTTCATTACGGATGGGCAGGGGGCTGATCAGGCCTTGCAAATTTACCGAGACACGTTTAGGCCTAGCGCAGCTTTGGATCGACCCAAGGCCACACTTTGTGTTTGGGCTTTAGCTGCTGAAACAGACGAAGAAGCTTGGCATCTTTTCAAAAGCCGTGCACGTTGGCGAATGGACCGAAATCTAGGTCGCATTGGCCCCATGCTGCCGCCTGAGCATGCCGATCGAGACTATTCTCAGTCTGAGCAAATGGCGCTTGATGCACTCAAGGCCAATGCATTTGTAGGCAGTGCTAAAACAGTGTCAGACAAGTTAAGAGCAGTGGCAACACGGCTTGAACTCGATGAAATGGCCATCATTACGTGGACGTATGACGCCAAGGCACAAACGCGTTCGTACGCATTGTTGGCCCAAGAATTCAATTTGAAATCCTCAATATCTCAGGAGTACACCCATGTTTGAAACCGCAATTGCAGGAAGCTTGCCAAAACCAGAATGGTTGGCTGAGACCAACAAGCTTTGGCCCAAGTGGATGGCTGAAGGCGATAGCCTGAAGCAAGCCAAAGCCGATGCCACACTGCTCTGGATCAAAACCCAAGAAGATGCTGGACTTGATGTTATTGGTGATGGTGAACAATCGCGCCAACACTTTGTGCATGGTTTTTTAGAGCAAGTTGAAGGCATTGACTTTGAAAATAAAGTGACCATGGGCATCCGCAACAATCGCTACGACGCACAAGTGCCGCAAGTGGTTGCACCCTTGCGTTTAAAAGGCCGCGTGCATGCTTTTGAAGCTCAATTGGCAAGAGCGCACACCAAGAAAAAATTAAAATTCACATTGCCTGGCCCGATGACCATCGTCGATACCGTGGCCGATCGCTTTTATGGCGACAAAGTGAAGATGGCCATGGCCTTTGCAGAGTTGTTAAACCAAGAAGCATTGGCACTGCAAGCCGATGGCGTTGACATTGTGCAGTTCGACGAACCTGCCTTCAATGTGTACATGGAAGAGGCTGCTGACTGGGGTGTGAAAGCTTTGGAGCGCGCTGCACAAGGTCTGACCTGCACCACAGCCGTTCACATTTGCTACGGCTACGGCATTCAAGCCAACATCGATTGGAAAAATTCATTGGGCCACGAGTGGCGCCAATATGAAAAGGTGTTTCCTGCCTTGGCCAAAAGCAGCATCAAGCAAGTGAGCTTGGAATGCTTTCAATCGCATGTGCCCATGGACCTGATGGCTTTGCTGGAAGGCAAGGACGTGATGGTGGGCGTGATTGATGTGGCCAGCGATGTGATTGAAACACCTGAACAAGTGGCCGACACCATTGGCCGTGCGCTTCAGTTTGTGCCCAAGGCGCGCATCATTGCTTGTACCAACTGCGGCTTGGCACCCATGAGCCGCGAGGTAGCCGAGAAAAAATTGCAGGCGTTGGCGGAAGGCGCACGCATTGCACGTGCGCGCTATCGCTGATTACATGCGCTCAAAAATGGCCGCAATACCCTGGCCGCCGCCAATGCACATGGTGACCAAGGCATAACGGCCATTGATGCGGTGCAGTTCGTGCAATGCTTTGACGGTAATCAAAGCGCCTGTCGCACCGATAGGATGACCCAATGAAATACCGGAACCATTGGGATTGACCTTGGCGGGATCCAAACCAAGGTCGCGAGTGACAGCGCAAGCTTGCGCAGCAAACGCTTCGTTGGCTTCGATCACATCCAAATCATTCACGGTCAGGCCTGCTTTTTTCAGAGCCAACTGAGTGGCAGGCACAGGACCGATGCCCATGTACTTGGGATCGACACCGGCGTGTGCGTAAGCCACCAAGCGTGCCAAAGGTTTGACGCCACGGGCCTTGGCAGCGCCAGCTTCCATCAGCACCACGGCAGCCGCAGCATCGTTGATGCCTGAAGCATTACCGGCTGTGACAGTGCCATTTTCTTTGATGAACACGGGCTTGAGTTTGCCCAGCTCTTCCATGGTGCAGCCAGGGCGGAAATGCTCGTCTGTGTCATAGGCCACTTCGCCTTTGCGCGTTTTAAGCATGACGGGCATGATCTGATCTTTGAAATAGCCGGCTTGCGTGGCGCGCTCTGCACGGTTGTGGCTTTCAACGGCCAATTTGTCTTGGTCTTCGCGGGTGATGCCCCACTTGGCGGCAATGTTCTCGGCGGTCACGCCCATGTGGATGGTGTGGAAGGGGTCGTGTAGTGCACCCAGCAGCATGTCGATCATTTTGGTGTCGCCCATGCGAGCGCCAAAACGATTGCTTAAACTGGCATAGGGAGCACGGCTCATGTTTTCAGCGCCTGCGCCAATGGCCACATCGGCATCACCTAGCATGATGGACTGGCTGGCAGAGAGAATGGCTTGCAAGCCAGAGCCGCACAATCGGTTGACATTGAACGCAGGTGTGCCCTCTGAGCAGCCACCGTTAATAGCCGCAACACGTGACAAATAAAGGTCCTTGGGTTCGGTGTTGACGACATGGCCAAACACCACATGACCAACATCTTTGCCATCGGTGTTGGCGCGCTTGAGGGCTTCACGCACCACTTGGGCGCCCAATTCTGTGGGGGCAATGTCTTTCAAGCTGCCACCAAACGTTCCAATGGCAGTGCGAACACTGCTGACCACTACGACTTCACGGCTCATCTGAGTCTCCTTCGAATTGAAATAGATTTAACCCCAAAGTCTGACCGAAAAAGACTACAGGGCGCTGACAAAAGTCGCTTAAGCGTCTCTAACGTCGCTCACAGGGTGACTGCCAAAGTCGGGGCGGGCTAAATAGTCAAGGATGCGCTTGGCGGCATCGGCTGGGGAGGTCAATTGACCTGTGGCTTTGAGTTGTTGAAAGCCGCTTTGATCTGGAAAGCTTTCGGCTGGGGCTGATCGCAATTGGATTTGCATGTCGGTATCTATGACACCGGGTGCCAGAGACGTCACTTTGGCACCATGGGGTTTTAAAGCCTCTTCCAAAGCCAGGCAACGGGTGAAGTGGTCCATGCCAGCCTTGGCTGCGCAATAGCCCGATTGAGAGGCCATGGCACGGCGGCCAAGTCCAGAAGAAATATTGACGACTTTGCGTGGCATGGGCCAGGCTTCAGTGGCACTGAGAAAGGCTGCGCACAATTGCATGGGGGCCTCTAAGCCTACGCGCAATGCCATGGCCAGATTGTGCGGGTCTGCTTCACTCAGGGGGCCAATGCGAGGAATCACGCCTGCATTGTTAATGAGCGTGGCACTTTGAAATTCATTGGGTTTTTGAGCTTCAAGCCAAGTTAGCAATGCCTTGCTGGCCACAGCGCCATCTGCTAAATCATGAGACCACTGAGCTAATGTGGCACCTGATTTTTGAGCGAGTTCAGTGAGACTGGCTTGTTGATTGCGTGAAATGCAAATGAGCGTGTGTCCTAGTTTTAAGAGTTGCTCGGCAATGGCCAAGCCCATGCCGCGAGAGCCGCCTGTCAAGATGTAGAGGTGTTGTGTCATGTTGATCTTCTTTCGAATTAAAACGGAACCGTACTTTCGAATGCCATCCATTTTGCCGTGATTGGATGCTTAAATTGGAGTTCGCGCGCATGCAATAAAAGGCGAGGAGATTTTGCCAAAATTTCGGGTGTGGCATACAAGCTATCGCCCAGTATGGCATGACCGATCGCCATCATGTGCAAGCGCAGTTGGTGGGTTCGCCCCGTGATAGGTTTCATCTCGACACGGGTCGTTTTCTGCAAACAGGCCCTTTGCTGGATGCGCCATTGGGTGTGGCTGGGTTTGCCGTGTTCCCAATCTATTTTGCTTTTGGGGCGGTTGGGCCAATCGATCAGCAAGGGCATTTGAATGTCTTGCCAGGCATCGGCCTCGCTTTCATTTGCACTTTTTAAAATACCGTCGACCACAGCTTCATATGTTTTGTGAACCTCTCTCTGAGCAAAGGCTTGGCTCAAACTGCGTTGCACTTCAGGACCTCTGGCAATGACCACCAAGCCGGAAGTGGCCATGTCCAAGCGGTGCACCGTCAGTGCATCGGGCCATTCACTTTGTGCTCTGGCAATAAGGCAGTCTTGTTTGTCTTCGCCGCGGCCCGGCACACTGAGTAAGCCTGAGGGTTTATTCAGAACCACCAGCTGATCGTCGAGGTAAACCAGATCCAAAGTGGACATGATCATCGGCCTTGCAAAGCCCGAATGCGATTGACCTGAAGGGGTGTGACCTCCGCAGCCTGATTTCCCCATTGCGATCTGAGATGGGTCAAAACAGCTGCAATTTCTCGGTCTTCCAACGTGAGAACAAAAGGCGGCATGCCAAATGGTCTAGGGTTGTGAGTTGTGGCTGCAGGATAGCCACCATACAAAACAGCTTGAACCAAGTTGGTGGGGTCGCTTAAAAGGACGGCTCTATTTTGCGCGAGTGCCGGGTAAGCATGGGTCACACCTTGACCTTGAGCTTGATGGCATTGTTCGCAGTGCTGTTCGTAAATTTTGGCGCCCAAGTTTAAATAATTGCCTGAGCTCTTGGTGATCGATGGCTTGTTGGCAAAGGTGCTGGCTGAATTTGTTTGCGCTTGCTCTTTCAGATAGGTGGCCACAGCCAGCAGATCAGCTTCAGGCCAATGCTGCGTGCTGTGTTGCACCACTTCAGCCATTGGGCCACTTGCCACGGCCGTTGCATTCTGGCCTGACTTCAAAAGCAGGGCAATCTCTGAAATACTTTGCTCTGCCAAGCCTGTTTCTTGAGCGCTCAAGAGAGACGGCGCATACCAGTTGACAAGGGGCATCAGGCCACCCGAAAAATCATTGACCTCTCCCGATGCGCCCCATGCATTGCGTGGACTGTGGCAGGCTGCACAGTGGCCCAGGCCTTGTGCAAGGTAGGCGCCTCGGTTCCATTCATTGCTTTTGTTGTCTTGCGGCTTGTAGGTGCCAGACGAAAAAAACAAGCTTCGCCAAATGGCAATGGCCACTGCTGAGTTGTAAGGCCATGCCAAAGTCTCAGATACTTTGGGAATTGGCTTTTGAGTCGTTTCTGGCTGTAGCGTTTTCAATGCGGCAAACATCGCATCGCTGTCATCGCGCGTGATGAGTGTGGTGTGTTTATAGGGAAACACGGGCGTAAGCAATCGACCATCTTTGGATTTGCCGTAATGAAGTGCGCGCCAAAAATCATCAGCATGCCAAGTGCCCAAGCCTTGGACCAAGTGGGGTGTGAGGTTGCTGCTGTAAACGCTGCCAAAGGGCGTTTCGAAAGCGCGCCCACCTGCACCTATGGGTTGACCTCGTTCGGTATGGCAGGCCAAGCAATTGCCCAAATTCAGCAGAGTTTGCCCTTGACTAATTTGAGTGGCTAAGGGCTTGTCAGTATTTTGTGAAACAGGTTGTTTTTCCCAAACATCACGGTGGTTGTCCATCAGAACAGCAAGCACTAGCAAGAGGACCACTGACAGCCATAGCCATGCCACATTGCGCCAGAAATTTTGTGGAAACATCATGGCTGCACCTTGGACAGCTCGGGAGCACTGCCGCATTGCCAGGATGCTTTCAGTGGGGTAGAAACTTTGCTTGCAGGCGTTGTGTCTGTGGGCATATTTTGCGTAGACAACCAAGTGGCGACTGCCACCAAATCTTCAGACTGAAGCCGTGCCACCACTTCTTTCATGCAATCGGGCTGACGGGCTTTTCGTTGATGGGTTTGCCAAGCGCCCAGTTGTGCATTGAGGTAGTCAAGGGGCAAGCCCAGCAATCCTGGCACGTGGGCTTGTACGCCGGTAAGCTTTGTGCCGTGGCAAGCAGTACAAGCAGGCACGTCTTTCGCGGCATCACCTTCTAAGGCAAGTTGTTTGCCACGTTTTAAAACTTGTGCAGAGACCCTCGCGCTAGGTAAGGCGGGGGCCGGGTAAGGTAGTTTCAAAGAGGCAAAGTGCTGCGCGATTTCTAGCAGGTAAGCGTCAGACAATGGGTCGACCAAGCGCGTCATTAAGTTGTAGTGGCGCTTGCCTTCTTGGAAGTTCTTGAGTTGATTGAACAAGTAGCCCGCCGGCTTGCCGGCCAGTCTGGGGTAATAACCATCAGGACCCGCTTTGCCCTGATCGCCATGGCAGGCTGTACAGGCGCGGGTTCTTTCCGCCATGTCGTCTTTGAAGTCTTTTCCTTGGCCCCATGCGGGTTGCCATGTCAAAACCAATAAGCTTGTGGAAAACCAAGCTAACTTTCCAATCATCCTGAAAAGTTTTGCTGTAGGGGTGAAGAAAAATTCGAAAAACATGGTCCAAAAATACCCTGAAAGCAGACTATTTGAAGGCCTGTTTCAGCTTAGAGCATATAGGAATCCCATATCAGGCGACAATCTAGGGTTTTAAGACTCTAACGTTGACCGATATGTCTGATTTTGAAGTTCGATTTGCTACCAAAAATGAAGCCGCCGATGTGGCGCAATTGCACCTGATCGCAAGTCGCGCCGCTTACGCGGGCCAAGTGCCTGAAGCGCATTGGGATGCCACGCCCATGGCCAAGCGAGTGTCTTACTGGAAAGAAGCCATCGAATACGGTGAGCCCCAAGTTCTAGTGGCTTTGGAAGGCGACAGCATTGTGGGTTTTGTGGGCTATGACCGTTCGCGCGACCCAAAGTCCAAAAACACCATGGGTGAAATTTGGGCCATTTATGCCGACCCCGATCGATTGGGCGAAGGTGTTGGCTTGGCTTTGTGGGACGCTGCTCGCGAAGGTTTGCTTGAAGAAGATTGCACCGATGTAACCATTTGGGTTCCGTTGCTAAACGAACGCACAGTGCGTTTTCATGAACTGGCCGGCTTCAAACGTGAAATGAACACAGCGCGCACTGTGCCTATTGGGACTGTCAAAGTGGAAGAAGTTCGAATGAAGCGTTCCTTGGCTTAAAACATTGGCGTAGATGAAAATTTT
>JBIIJK010000060.1:0-12185 GCA_044233865.1 Limnohabitans sp. | reverse complement strand
GTAATCTAACAATATAGTTACCCCCTACGTACAAATCGTTCTGTCAGGTTTGGTTTCAGCCTGGCTACCGTGCTTCAGGGTTAAAGTGGCGATCAAGTGTCGTTTTAAACGACAGTTGGTGGCGGTGTCCTTTTAAAGGACAAACTCGATTGACGTACCAAGACCATACAGAAATGCATTGAGGGTTTTATCTAAAGCGTTTTCAATAAAGCGCACCAATAATGTGCTGAATATTTTCATTGGGGTTGTGAAAATGAAAAAAATCAGCTCAATTGCTGACAGCGAGAACAAGGCGTTGTTGGCTGAAATTTGTAATTGGATTGATAAAAATACAAGCCCAAACATTGGTTGGACTGAGCTTATTGAAACTACTGGACTCACACACAAGGAGTTGCAATTCCTGTTTGACAAATACTTGAATACAACACCAATGACTTACATACGTGGGCGCAGAAAAGAAAAGAATAAAGTTAAGCCCAATTTCATCATCACTCCAAATTTCATAGCAAAAGATACTGATTGATTGTGGAAATGAACCCCTATATTAAATTTCTGCATCAAATACGGGAAATTTCAAAGTTGGATGAGTTTCCGAGGATGACGCCGCTATCAAAATTAATTTTTGATCAGGTTGCACTTTATGAAGCGATGGAAAATCCTTTGGCAGTCAGGGAGATGCTTTCTTTTAATGAAATTGCCTCGCCTGCAACAATCCATAAACACCTCTCTGCCTTGAAAAGTTCGGGATACGTGTTTGCAACTTCGGATGGTAATGACAAAAGAACTAAACACCTAGTAGTTAGCTCTCAGGGGCATCGTTACATCAATTTCTTATCTAAAGCCATTAAGAAAGCAGCAGTCAGTTCCTTTAACTGAATGTGTACATTACAGGTCTTGTAGATTTCATCCCTGCGTAAGAATCGTTCTGTCAGGTTTGAGTTCTGCGGGTTGACCGTGCAATCGGTTAATTATCAAATAATTTGGTCATCTGATTCGGAATGCTGATCAATTTAAGCAAAGGTATGTTGATGACAATCAAAAAAGTTGGTGACACGATCATTGAACCTAAACACCGTCTATCTTGCCATTGCGGTTCTGTGGTGTTGGAACTTCATTTGCCAAATGGAATTGTGAATCCCCGTAGATGCGATTGCTCAATTTGTCGCAGAAAGGGTGCAGTTGTTGGCTCCGTTTCTTTGGAAGATATATCTGTAATCAAAGGGCTTGAGCATTTGCGTTTGTATCAGTTCAATACAAAAGTCGCTAAACATTATTTTTGTGGAATATGCGGCATTTACACACATCATCAGAGACGTTCATTTCCAGATCAATACGGATACAACATTGGTTGCTTAGAGGGAGTTGATCCGTTTCTTATTCCTAATGTGCCAGTCAATGACGGTGTTAATCATCCATCAGATAAAAATAGGTCTAACTGAGATAGTCCTCAGAACTTTTGAATAGAGTTTGGGGTCTTCAAAGGTGCTTTGTCATAAACACGCTATGAGGATCAAGTTTGTAGTCACCAAACGGTCCACAAATCCCGAAACCATTTTTCAAATACATAGCTCTAGCCGCCAAAAATACTTCTGTTGAACCAGTTTCCAAACTCAATCGTCTGATTCCTGTATCTGTTGCGTGATTGATGATGTGAGAGAGAACGGCTTGTCCAACACCTTTTCGGAGAAACTTTGCCCTAGTTCTCATTGTTTTGACTTCACCGTGCTGTTCATCAAGCGTTTGTAGTGCGCCACATCCACATAGTTCAGATCCAATCCACGCAGTCCAAAATGTAATGTTTGGTTGTTTTAGCTTATCTAAAGGTAATGCGTGGACACTTTCTATGGGAGTGTTAGCAAGCATTCCTGCCATATGCTCTCGCACGATTGACTGAGATTCCGAGCTTGATAAGTCATCTAAACGAATCGCTATATTCATACTTTCCCCTTCAATATAAGTACAAAATATTTAATTTCTAAATATCTCTCAGAACATTTACTTGGTCAAGTCTTTTACGGTTTTGCTGTGACTGAACGGATCCAACAGCTTTTCTGTTTGATTGATGGACAACGGATTTGACTGATTTTTCCCAACTGAAGCGTCATCAGGTGTCATGTAACACGACAGTTGGTAATTGATGCTTGATTTATAGAACCGAGAAGCTAGACATCGATAAGGTGTCTATTTGTAGCAACTCTTCGTATACAGATTTCTGATGACCTTGCTGTAAGACAAATACGCTTAAAAGTAAGCACCCTAATAACAAGAACTTATGCCTGCCAACAAAAGCAAAAAGACCTAAAGTGCCATCGTTGTTAGATCCGATCAAATTTTTATTGATAAAAATATCATCTAAAGTTTTTGTTGAAAAATCTTCAGAAAGCTTAGGATGAACATCAAAAACAATCTTGTCTTTTAACTTCATGTCGTCGTTATTCATAGCCAAGTTGCTCCATTTTTTTGCGTAAATTAATCTTTGCCCTGTGCAGCAACTGATGTGCAGCGTTGACCTCTAAGCCTGTTGCCTTTGCAATTTCAGAAATACTAGCGTCGTGATACGCCCATAGTGCAAGTGCAGCTCGTTGCCTAGCATTCAAAAACTGCATGGCGTGTTGTACGCTTGAATCTGACTGTTTTTTTTCAAGTGATTCAATAGGGCTTAATTTTCCATCTGAAACTAACTCATCGAACTCAAATCCGTAGTCTAACTTGTGACTTGCACTGATCCTCAGCTTGTCAAGACAGAGCCGCGTCACAATTGTGTGCATATAAGTTGAAAGCGCAGCTTTGCCATCGTATTGCTTAGCTTCAAAAAGTTTGATGAATGCTACTTGAACAATATCCTCTGCTTCACTTGAATCTCCCAAGATCCTCCATGCTAATGCGTGGGCTTTTGGACTTAGGCTGGCTATCAATTGACGCGCTGCTTTGGTGTCGCCTTCTAATGCTTTATTGAAAGCAGCTGCATCCGCTGGATGCACCACCATGCTGGGCCATGAAAGACGAGACTTAAATGTCTGCCACATTGAATGAGTTTCAATAAATTGACAAGTTAGTCATTTTTGGCAGGACGGTGCATATCATCGCGCCATTTCTTGCGATCTTCTGGGCTCATACGTTCAAATGCTCGACGGCGTTCTTCTCTTAGCTCTTTGCGCTCCTGGGGCGTGAGAATCTCCATCATTGATTTTCGCTCTTGCTTGAGTTGATCTCTTTGAGCTGGACTGAGGGTTTTCCATTCAGCATGCATTTTTTGATGCAATTCTTTACGCTCTTGAGGCGCAAGTGCTTGCATTTTTTGATGCATCTTGTCTCTATAAGCTTTACGTTCATCTGGCGTGGCTTTATTCATTTCCTCTCGAATCATTCGCCCATGCGCCAGGCGTTGTTCGAAATTCATACTGGATACATCGCGCGGATCTAGTGGTTCTGGTAGGGCAGCTAGGACGGTGCAAGTGGCACTTGACATTACAAGCCCTAAAATGACATAGCTCAATTTCAAATATTTCATAACGGCCTTTCGTTAAAACATTCTTCTTAGACGTGTAGAACTGTGCCGTGCTTACGAAAATACGTCACAATTTTTGAAAATCTACCCCTGCGCACGAATCGTTGAGTCAGGTTTGGTTTCGGCTGGGCTACCGTGCTCTTGGCTTGAGCTGGTCATCAAGTGTCGTTTAACACGACAGTTGGTGGTGGGGGTAGAGACGCTGGTCGTGGCGTGAATCAGTGCTTGTCACTGAAGTGTCGACGCGAAAAGAATAAGGGTATAGCGAATATCAGCCCCGTTGCTGAATTGAGCAGCACATTACCCCAGACACCATGAGCGATTGAAAACGCCGTGTCGATGACGAACCAACCAGCCAATGGCATCGCAATCATGTTCCATGCCTGCAGCCGACCCTCGAGGAACGGGCCCCTGGCCAACATGATGATGCAGATCATCCAGCCAGCCATCACGGCACCAATGATGCCGTTGGCAAACCAGATGTAGCCCTGCACCGAGTGGGGCACTTCAACTGGGCTGGAAAACTGGTTGTAGTAAACCAGATTGAAGATGGATTCCCCAAGGCGTGGTGCAACCAGCAAGGTCAAACTCAGTACGATGACGACTGTCGCCGCACCTTGGATGAGGCGTGACCAGAGAAGCAGCGCCGGGTCGCTTGTTGTATCCAGATCGTTTTGCGTCATCTTCATGCAGACTGAAGTTTAAGAGTCTTGATGCCCGATAGAGCCTTGCTCGCTTTCACCGCCACACGCGGCAAGAACAACCACTGAGATTGAAAGCAAAATTCGACTCATATCAGATCACTAAAAAACTATTCAAATCAATAATATCATCAGACTTGTAAGTTTTTTTCAGCGTGGTCGAGGTGTTGTATCTCACCACACTTGCTAATCGTCCAGTAACAAGACGATAGAGAACAAAGGCGCAAACCAGCACCTTTGTTCATCTAAAAGTATTTACTGAGCAAATCCAAGCCGTAGCTTGTTGGCAGCGGCATCAATCTGTGTGTCCAACTCTCCGTTTAGAACAGCAGTCTTGATTAGTTCCAGTGTGGGCACCAAGTCTTTCTCCGCTCCAACTTCCACTGCCACTTTGCCCTTTGCTAACTCCAGAACTTTTGAACAAAGTTTGGGTCTAGAAGGATGTCCTTTAAAAGGACAACTTTTGCTTGCGCATCGTTGAGTCAGATTTGGTTTCGGCGGTTCTACCGTGCTACCAACTTCTAGTGGTCATCAAGTGTCGTTTAACACGACAGTTGGTGTGTGGTTGTCCTTTTATAGGAAAACGTATAGATACATAAAAACCAGAAATTTTGATTCTGCAGACAAACCTAGATTCACCACTCAACTGCTCATGTGCGCAGCATAGACTCCAGACCTCGTCTTGGGCTCGGTCCGCGTTGCTCGGTTGCATACCCCACACGCGAAAGCATCTGTAGCGTCTCACCCAGTGCAGCGAGGCCTAAGGTCTTATGTATCGCCTCACGCGGCCCCCGTACCTCAGGGAACTCCTGCAATGCCTGCGACAGTGGATGCATGTCCGAGCCCGCTGCTGTGGCTAGTAAGTGGCAGCGCACGTAGGCACGACCAGCAGTTATTTGGGTCAAGCGACTGTTGTTCGGACTGGCTAGCCAGAGAAAGCCGCTACCTGACTCAAAGGGTAGCCAGCGATCCATGACGCGTTCCAACGACTTACTTCCCTTGACGGGCACTTCCATAGGGTCGAAGACTCCTAAACTATACAAAGCTCGTACCATGGGACTGTTGAGGCTGATGCCGTCTGGATTCGTAGCAATTGCGCTTGGTCCAATTCGCAATAGCCGAGCTGACTCAAGCCAGGTTCTTGGTGTAGTAGATTCAATTTCATATGCTTCACGCGTGATTCTGCGTATCGAGTCCATGCCTTCCAATCCAGCGACCACACCGCCGCGCAGACCAAAACGGATAGCTGTTTCTTCCCAGCTTCGAACTAGCGACTCAGGAAGAGGGCGTCCACTTTCATAAGTAGTCTTGCGAGTGTGTCTCCGAACTATCTGTGCAAACAAGGGGTCGGCCGACGCACTCCCAACCCCGCCCAATGTCAGAGTGGCAACACGGCTTCCCTTGGGCAGCTCTTGTTCGCTGGGAGAACCACTCGGAAAGAGTTCTACCTTGACAGCGATACCGCGTTGTGCAGCAGCAATCACTGCCAGCTCAATAAAGGCACCACAACCAATCAATATCTGGCGACCAAACGGATCGGTTTCGGGAAGCAGGCGCTCGCCGTCACAGATTAGATGGATGCGACCGTCTTCGCGCAAGTCTGCGATCCAAGGTTGGCGATTGTGTGGATTGGGGGCTAATAATGCATGGGCAAGCATGAAGCGTCGCGTGTCGGTTTCGCGCTCTGGGCTAATCCAAGGCTGGGTGGCTGTGTCGGGTAACTTGCTACTGCAACCGGTGAACCCACCTGCAACGGCGATCACTGCACCGCCACCTGCAAGGCGAATAAAAGACCGTCGGTTGGCAATTGCCGAAGCCCCGTCGTCAGAAGACTTTGCTGCGGTATTTTTGAAATTGAATGGCTGCATCTTATTTTCCAAGTTAATAGACCTTCACCAAAACTTTTAACGCTAAGGTGCATTAGGGTATTGTGTGTATGATTTGATGTGTTCACAATTGCTTGTATCTGCATCTCTGAATTTCAATAATGAATAGTTTGTTTGACTGGTCACTCGTTCGCTCTTTTCTAGCTGTTCTTGAAAAGGGTAGCCTTCTTGCCGCTTCACGAGACTTGCAATTGAGCCAACCCACAATCGGCAGGCATGTTGCAGAGTTAGAGTCGCAGCTTGGCCTTGTTCTTTTTGATCGCAACGGCCGTGGCTTATTACCTACTGAGGCGGCATATCACTTGGCTGATTCTGCTCGCATCATGCAAAGTGGCGCAGATCAACTTGCGCGAAATGTGATGGGTGCAGATCTTGGAGCTTCTGGCACAGTTCGTATCACCGCAAGTCAGCCGGTATCTTGTTATGTGCTTCCGCCCTTGCTGGCACAAATGCGATTGTCTTTGCCAGATGTGCAGGTAGAGTTGGTTGCCAGCAATGAAGTCAGCAATCTTTTGCGGCGAGAGGCTGATATAGCGGTGCGCATGGTCCAACCTCAACAAGCTAGCATCATTGCGCGCCGTGTGGGTAAAGTCACATTAAGAGCCTGCGCTCACCAAGACTACTTGCGTAGACGAGGCGTACCTCGTCAACCCAGTGATTTGCTGGCACATGATTTGATTGGGGGCGACCGCAACGACGACACACTCAAAGGCTTTGCTGCGCAAGGTCTTGTGGTTGGCCGAGAACAATTTGCGTTTCGGGCCGACGACTTGATCGTCGTATGGCAAGCAGTCAGAGCGGGACTGGGAGTCGGGTTTGTCAGTGAGCACCTGATACGTTCCGATCCCGCAGTCATACCAGTTCTGCCAAAACTAAAAATTGAGCCGTTGCCAGTTTGGTTGGCGGTTCATAAAGAAATTCGGACCAGTAAGCGGATTCGTGCGGTCTATGATTTTCTGGCCGATGCTTTGCCTCGTGCGATCTGAAGCCACTCGTTCAACCAATCCACCATTCGTTCAAAAATGCTGGCTTTTCGCCAGAAGCTTTCCGTACATTCAATCTTTGTCGGCATGAGCTTGATCACGAGAGCCTTACCGACCTTTCATCAACTCAGTGATTTGGAAAGGCATTTCATGAAATTCTTCCCCTCTTTTTTAGCTTTGGCGGCATCGTCAATGATGATCAGCATGACAGGAAACTCCTGGGCCCAGACTGAGCCACGAGGCTTGTATGCGACGGTCTATGCTCAAACCAGCAACCTCAGTTCTACTACCTTTAATGAAATAGGTAATGCGGGCTTGGGCTCTGGGTTAAAGGCCAACTTTGGGACAGGATTGGGTCTCGGCGGCGATATCGGGTTTCGTTACGGCAATGGCTGGGCATCGGAGCTTGAATGGAACTGGCGCCGTCATGACCTCAAGTCGCTCAATCGCGGCGCAACCACGCTCGCATCCAGCGGCGACTTTGCTTCTAACATCATCTTTGTCAACGGTCTTAGGCGCTTTATTGGCCCAACTGGCAGCTGGACACCCTACGTGGGTGCGGGTCTGGGGTGGGTTCAGGAGATCGATTTCGATATCCCTTCCGGTGGTACAGAGCGCGCATGGTCCAAGAGTGGAAAAACCGCCTTACAGCTGATCGGTGGTACTGAGATACCGCTGGGGAATACCTGGAGACTTACCGCTGATGTTCGCTTATTGCGACTTGGGAACGTTGAGTTGCCAGCAGAAGAAGGGGTCACGGGTCGACTGATGCAGCCTCGCTACAACCCTGTTTCTGTTCAATTGGGATTGCGACGGTTATTTTGACCATCGCGAGCTGGTAGGCTTTTGGATGCGGTTGGCATTTCTTGGTACCGCGCTCGGTCACCAAATCGCGCCACCGCATCCGCCTTTCGTCGTCGGCTGATGGGCACTTCGCGGCCATCGCTCAACTCACAAATGGCAGCTTCACCGCGACGCCTTACGGTCCGCACATGCCTGGCATGTATCCACCATGAGCGATGAACCCGCATCCCGGCACTGCCTTCTTCGTCTTCCACTTCTTGCAAACTGCCCAGCACCAGCGCTGCGCCCCGGGTGGTCCAGACACGCAAGTATTGAAGCTCGGACTTGACGGCCATTACATCGTCACCCAGCTCTTTGGGGAGTGCTTCACGCCAACTGCGAACGCTCACCTCAATGACTTTGGGGTCTTGCGACAGGGCTGCCAGCGGTTCATCGACTGACCTGTTGGTCTTTTGAACCAATGGCGGCAACAAGCCCTGCAAGCGAGGCCAAGAGATCAACGCCCACCCAGCAATGACTGGACCTGAAATTTCCAGCCACTCTTCGACCAGTGCAGCCCAACCCAATGTTCGCTCAAGGCTGCGGAGTTCATCGGTGTCAATCGTTTCAGCAAATCCCATAAATTGCTGCATCAATCCCTCACCGATTAGCCAGTAGATCGGCGCCAGTACGACAGAACCACATAAGCCACTCATCGCAACGAGCGACCACAAAGGCATTCGGCCCTTCGAATCGACTCTGCTCATTAGGTACAAAATCGTCTGAAGAATGGTCAGGCCGACTCCAATTTGGAGTGCCCAGAAGAGCGCCATCCATAGCCAAGGGGCCATGAAACCAGGGTCTGGCATCAAAGCCATTACAAATACCCAGAGAGCCAATCCCGTTCCTCCCAAGTGACGAGCAATTGACATACTGTTGGCTGTATCAATTGATATTTGCATGCCGTGACTCTAACAACTCATTGATAAAAACCCAGGTTTTGTAAGTGGGAAAAAAGGGGAATTTGCATCATTCACCATTTTTCTGCAAAGGGTCGCAGGTCCAACTCGAAAGTCCACGTATCGCTTGGCGTGAACCTCAGGACGAAAGCGTGTGGCGACAGCGCCTTTGCCCATTTAAACGCATTTAATTAGAAACGATTGGGTTCAATTGTTAGAACTTTTGAATAAAGTTTGTGACCTTGGTTTTAGTTTGCTTATTGGGTGTTCGGGTGGTGCGTATAAAAAGCTGGGGCAGGTCGGGTTTCGGCGGGTTGACCGTGCTCGTGGCTAGAAGTGGAAATCAGGTGTCGTTTAACACGACAGTTGGTGATCAAACGCTCAATTACCAGTTGATTGGGTTAGAGGATCCGCAGGTGTCCCATCTTCATTGATCCTATGCTTGGCATAAACGACATGATCTTCAGGATAAGTTACCCAAGAAAAAGCTTCGTCTGCAAACATGTGGGTATCAACCTTGACCAATGAAGGGTCGTCAAGTGTGCCAATCATCATGACTCTGCCGCTTGGAAATCTTTCAGTTGTAAGTGAGACTGTAGTGCCGCAAGTTGGGCAAAAATGTTTGTAGAGCTTTCTGCCATGCTCATCACTTTGGTAAGTGTATGTGGTGGGTGTGTCCCCAGAAAAGATGACGCTTTCATCCAGATAAGACAAGCCAGAGCGATGCGCGGTGCCTGTGTCTTTTTGGCAAAATCTGCAGTGACAGGCAAATGTCGCCCTTGGTTCGGTAAGTAATTCGTAGCGGATATTTCCGCACAGACAACCGCCTTTCATTGTGGGCATAGAGAACCTCATATTTTCGGTTTTGGATGGGTTTTAAAATATAACTTAATTTGCACTACGAGGATTTTTACGCAAGAATTTTCAGCCCAAACCATGACACCTTCAGATAAAAGTGAATTTTTCTAATATGAGTAAAACACCAGAAAATCTTCAACCTGAAAGCTGGCATCGTTATTTTGCTATCAAGGCAAACAATGCAGCCTGGAACATGTCTGAATCACTGGAGGATGTGCTGAACCATACTGAACTTTTAGATGCTGCACATGCCTCAGCTTGGCATTGGCGAGTTGTTGGAACTACTCTTAATCAAATGCGAAGCACCATGTTGTTGGCGCTAATTCATTCACGAATGAACATGGGTCCAAGTGCTTGGGGTTATGCGGAAAGCATGAAAAAGTACTTCACTGAACTCGCTGAAACGCCTGACTGGGAGTTGACTTTTGTATATGCAATTCATGCATGGGCAGCTTTGACTTGCGGAAAACTAGATGAGTACAAAGCCTCGTATCACAAAGCAACTACAGTCTTAGAAGCCATCAAAGACCCTGAAGACCGCGCCGTCGTCATTAAAACTTTTAATTTGATTCCAAAGCTCTGATACTGAACTCCATATGATCAAATATTTGATTTCATTTCCTAGTTCTGCGATGAACCATATTCCAAGGATGTAGTCCATTTTTACTCGCTCCGCACAAATCGTTGAGTCAGGATTGATTTCTATGGGCCTACCGAGCTTGTGAGATACCTACCTCAGACCAGCACGCCAAGCTCGAAGGAAATCCTGAACTTCCTCACTGGGGCGATGCGGCTCTTTCCAATACTCACTGCAGTCGGACTTGCGCCCGAGCAATTTCATGTTGACCAACTCACGACGCAACGTCGCTTGGTCGCCAAACGTGTGAAAAACATTAGCGATGGCGTTAACTTCTTTCTCGGTGTATTTTCGATTCGCTGCGAACTTGGTCCACAAAGCCCACATGGTCATTTGCTGAACCGATAGCTTGTTGGGAAGGCGAACCAGCCGACCGGCGTCATCAAACTGGATAAGTGCCTTACGTACAGTAGCCGACATCGACGCCAGATTCACAGCCTTTACAGCTTCGTTGATCTCGGAAGTAATCCTTGTTGACTGTACTTTGTCTGAAGGTGGCGCAGCCTGGACGACCTTCTTGAGTGATGCGAAGTTGCGCATGCCAGCTGCTCTAGCAAGCAAATTCAGGAGTTCGACGTGGGATGGTGGTGCTTTCCCGTCGGCGTGGCGTTCGTCAAGGAAACTCTTGAGTGTTTTGGTGAAAGCCGAAACATCAGGGGTAGAAAGGGGAACAAGAAGTCGTGTCATTAACAATCCTAGTGCGCCTTGGGCTCGAAAACGAGTGCTGGGGTTGCCGCTTGCAGCGAAGGCACACAGAATATGTCAAGTGCTTGCTTAATTGATAGCAGGTTTAGCGTGAGCGTGAGGCTCCGGCAACGCCTGGGTGAACTGTTG
This sequence comes from Limnohabitans sp., assembly GCA_044233865.1. Taxonomy (GTDB): domain Bacteria; phylum Pseudomonadota; class Gammaproteobacteria; order Burkholderiales; family Burkholderiaceae_C; genus Limnohabitans_A. Next base: position 1,036 of record JBIIJK010000060.1, on the reverse strand, counting down.
ACCCTGTACGAATTGTAGCGATCTAAAATTGCCGTGTCGTACTTATAAGCGGATGCTGCGCCGCACAGTAAGAGGACGATGGCAGAACAAAGGCGAAATCAAGCACCCTTGTTTGATAGAGAACATTGACTGAGCAAAGGATTGAGTCGTATTGTTAGAATTTTTGAATAAAGTTTCCGACCTGAGTTTGTTTTTAACGAATTGGTGTTTTCCCGGGGATTATTTGCCCATAAGAGTTGAACCTGCATACTCACTCAAACTAATTCACTGGAGTCAGCAATGCCAAGAGCGAAGAAAACATGGGCAGAAAAGATGAAGGCTAAACCGCCTCATCATGTCATCCTCGAAAAGGATTTTGCAGGAATACCAAAAGGGTCAAAGCTGCACATTTCAAGTCCAGAAGAGATTGCTGCTGAACTGAAGACGATCCCACTAGGTTCCATCATGTCCATTCAAGCGTTCAGGCGCATACTTGCAGAGAAGAACAAATGCGATGCCACCTGCCCGGTTTCTACATCTATTTTTCTCAGGATAGTTTCAGAGTACACATGGGAAGAGTTCAATAGTTCTAGCAGCTTACAAGGTCTTGCCCCTTTTTGGCGAGTCGTTGAATCAAGTTCACCCATGGCTAAAAAACTAAACTTTGACTCTGCATGGATTGACCTACAGAGGAAACTTGAAAAGCAGAACAGTTAGCAGAGGTAGGCAAAACTCGTTTTAAGCACCGCTACGCTATTTAACTTCAATGGAGCGAGTATGAATCTCCCGCAAGTCATCAAACCTGTAATCACCCATCTGAGCCATCAAGATCGACTCTTGGCGTTCTATCAATGGGTAGGAATGCCTTTAAATCCCAAGGCAACGGTATTGCTGGTGCATGGTTTGGGTGAGCATATGGGGCGATACACACATGTTGCCAATTATTTACAAGCAGCTGGCTACGCAGTGTTTGGCTATGACAATCATGGACATGGCATGTCGTCTGGCGAGAAAGGCAGCCTGATTGCAGACAACCAATTGGTCGACGACCTTCGCT
>JBIIJK010000112.1:0-4189 GCA_044233865.1 Limnohabitans sp. | reverse complement strand
AAGCATGAAGGCATTGATCTCAAAGCATCACCGAAAAATTCTGATTGATTTTTTGTAACTTATCGCAATGAGTTATTGATGAAAAATTCAGCAGCTGACAACCAAGCGTGACTTTTGCGCTTCACCGATATGCCCCACAACGCTTGCATCGTTGAAACCATGGCGCTTAAAAACAGCCAACACCTCAGGCAGTGTTTCAGGAGAGCAACTGACCAACAAGCCGCCGCTGGTTTGCGGATCTGACAAAAGCTTTTGGCACTCAGTGGGTAAGCCGCTTTCTAGCTTAATTTCTGAACCATAGCCGTCCCAGTTTCGACCGGAGGCACCGGTGACGTTGCCCTCTTTGATCAAAGCCGACACCTTGGGCAACAAAGGCACATCAGACCATTTGATGTGCGCCGTTAATTTGGCACCTCGGGCAATTTCAAGGGTATGGCCTGCCAAACCAAACCCTGTGACGTCTGTCAAAGCGTGCACGCCATCCAACTCAGCCAACTCGGGGCCTGGGGTGTTGAGCTTGGTGGCGTTGGCCATCATTGAGTCATAACCTGCTGCATCAAGAACCTCTTTTTTGAATGCCGCCGATAAAATGCCAACACCAATAGGCTTGCCCAGAACCAGCACATCGCCAACGCGCGCGCCGTCGTTTCGCTTGACACGATCTGGATGAACCAAGCCCAGAACAACCAGTCCATAGATAGGCTCCACTGAATCAATGGTATGTCCGCCCGCAATTGGAATGCCGGCCGTATTGCAAACCGATGCACCGCCGGCCAAAATTTTGCCAATAGTGTCTGTTGACAGCACATTGATTGGCATGCCGACCAAAGCCAAAGCCAATATGGGCTTTCCGCCCATGGCATAAACATCGCTAATGGCATTGGTGGCCGCAATGCGCCCAAAATCGAACGGATCGTCAACGATGGGCATGAAGAAATCGGTGGTGGCAATCAAAGCTTGGTGATCGTTCAGCTTGTAAACCGCGGCATCATCGGATGTGGCGATGCCTACCATCAACTCTTTGGGAATGGGCATTTGCAAAGTGCCTTTAAGAATTTCGGACAACACCGCAGGGGCAATTTTGCAACCACAGCCCCCACCATGCGAGAGAGAAGTCAAACGGGGTTCAGAGGGGGTCATGTGATTTCTTTGATGCGAAAAAAAGGGATTAATTGAAGCGCTAAGGATTCAGGGCAAATGGCGGGTAGGCACAACGCTTTCTACGATTGTAAGCAAGCCTTGAAGCATCAGGGGCATTTGAAATGCCTTAAGCCGTGCCAGTGGGCAGCTTAACGCGCTTCTTGGCCACAGCACTTACGCCCTGCTCGTCAAGCATCCACTGAACTGGCTGCGAAGCTATTTGCAAAGCAAGCCGACGAGCGTTGATCTGCAGGCACGAATCTGAATTTTTTTGGAGTTTTTGCAAAAGCCAACTGGGAATGATGTCAAAGGAAGCGCTCAGTATCAAAGCAAAAAATGGCTTTTCTGTGAGGTCAACAGAATAGGACTCTATCGACTGAAGCGTTTCGCGCGTTCGCTGATCAAATACCAACTCGGGCTCGTATTGCGACATTTCGTGGACGGCACCGCTGAATGTGACCGGCAAATTTGTGGCCCCCAGCATCTCACCTACTTTGTTCATCTCGACCACGTATCTGTCGCAGTCTGATGCAGACAAGGGTTGCAAGCTAAGGTGTTGATAGGCATTTAAAAAAGAGATAGTTTCAACCAAATGCACCCATCGAAGCAAATGAGGCTCATTGGCACAATAAGCTTGCCCCTTCAAATCGATGCCCCGAATTTTGGCGTGGATGCCATTCACACGATGAATATGCTTTTTAGCAAGGTCGACACCGCCGTAGGTTGTGGCCGCAACAAACAAGGCTGTTCGACCCAGCCTTGCCTTGAGCTGCTGGCGAAAGTTTGAATGGTCCCAAACCGCAGCCAAAGCTCTTGGGTGCAGCGCCTGAATCATCAAAGAAGACAAGCCACCCACCATCATGGCGGAAAAATCGGCATGAACCTTCCAAACAACAGAGTGGGGCCCAAACAGACCAGGGTCGCCAAGTGGTTGCTCAAACTCCTTCAATGAAGAAGACGCACCCGTCATGTTTTGAAGCCCTTTTCCAATGGCATCAAAAGCCAAAGGCTTCACGATTTTGACGATGCTAGAAATCAATTTCAAACTTAAGAGGACTGCACAACAGTGACTGTATTTAGGACTGCCGTGGCTTTATGGGGCTTTTGACTTTTTACGGGTGTATGCTTTATCAAAATAGCCTCTGAATTGTTGAGCCAATTGTAAAAAACATACATTTAATTAGATTTGATTTTAGAAGAATATACACACGCCCCCCCTTTTTTCACCAAGTCTCATGAATTTAGCAAGGAGTTGATCATGAAGTTATCTCGTTTTTTGTTGTACGTGCTACTGGCCAGCTGGCTGAATTTGGCCTTCGCATCTACCACCACCAACTCCGCGGAGTACAAGCCTAAGGTCGGTCAAGAAGGCAAAGATGTAATCTGGGTTCCCACCCCAGAAGGCTTGATCGACAAAATGCTGGCAGCTGCCAAGGTGAACGACAAAGACACCTTGTTTGATTTGGGCGCGGGCGACGGCATCATTGCCATTACTGCTGCGCGCAAATATGGGGCGAAATCGGTAGGCATCGAATACAACCCCGACATGGCTCAATTTGCAAGACGCAAAGTGGCCGAAGCAGGTCTGACCGACAAAGTGAAGATCATCACGGGGGACATCTTCCAAGAAGACTTCAGTTCTGCAACCGTGATCACCCTTTACCTGATGCCGCACCTCAACTTAAAGCTGCGCCCCATTTTGCTCAAGATGAAGCCTGGCACGCGTGTGGTCTCAAACACCTTCACCATGGGTGAATGGGAGCCCGATGAAACCGTTTTTGATCAACATTGGAAGGGCTATTTTTGGGTGGTCCCTGCGCAAATTGAAGGCGCTTGGGTCATGACCGGAATGGAAGGCGGGCCGCTGCGCTTGAACATCAGCCAATCATTCCAAAATATAGGCGGCACACTGACTCGTGGCGGCCAAACGCTTACGCTGCTGGGCGCCAAATTGCGCGGCGATGAGGTCAAGTTTCAATTTGTCACCCCTGACCGCAAGGTGCATGCCTTCTCTGGCCGTCTGGAAGGTCGACGCTTAACTGGCACTGTGGTGGCTGACTACTCAAGCACATCCGTCGAAATGACACGGCCTTGATGCTTCGCCTGCTGCACCCCTTTTCAGCGGTAGCGCTGATTGTGGGCATCGTGATAGGTGCCGGTATTTTCAAAACCCCCTCACTGGTTGCCGCCCTCAGCGGCGATGCAGGCTGGGCGCTGGTTTTGTGGGTGACCGGGGCCATGATCTCCATCGTGGGCGCGCTTTGCTATGCAGAACTTTGCACGGCCTATCCCAATGCTGGCGGTGATTATCATTTTTTACACAGGGCTTTTGGACGCAACATTTCTTTCATCTACGGCTGGTCTCGCGCCATGATCATCAACACAGGCTCTATCGCCTTGTTGGCTTTTGTTTTTGGCGATTACATCAGCACGCTGGTCAGCCTGGGCTCCTACTCTAGTGTGATCTGGGCGCTGCTCGTTGTGGTGTTTTTGACAGCGGTTAACCTTGCCGGCATTCACGCTTCTTCACGCATGCAAACCTGGTTGACGGTGACTGAAATTGTCGGTTTGTTGGCCGTTGTCTTGGCAGGGTTTTGGGTCGATGCGCCTGCATCTGGTGCCGTTCAATGGTTTGCGCAAGCGCCTGCGCCAACGCAATGGGGGCTGTGTCTGGTTTTTGTTTTGCTGACCTTTGGTGGCTGGAACGAGGCGGCCTACATATCGGCCGAATTAAAGGGTGGCCCTCGCACCATGGTTTGGGTGATCTTGGCCAGTATGTTGACCTTGACGGTCATCTATCTGCTGGTCAACACGGCCTTGCTGCTGGGCTTAGGCTTGAGTGGCTTGAGCCAAAGCAAAACCGCTGCAAGCGACCTGCTGGGCTTTGCATTTGGTCCGTGGGCACAAAAAGCGCTGGGCTTGTTTGTGGCCATTGCCGCCTTGACCAGCATCAACGCCACCATGTTTGTTGGCGCTAGAACCAACTTTGCAGTGGGCAATGACTGGAAGGCCCTGCGCAAACTTGGGCAATGGCAACTGGACATTGGAA
>JBIIJK010000111.1:0-4320 GCA_044233865.1 Limnohabitans sp. | reverse complement strand
CGCATGAGTGAAAAATCGATGCAGCAGGCACAACGATGGCCCGCGCTCATGCGGCCTGCCTATGCACGACTGAGCGGCGTTTGTACTCAAACGCAAGACGACGCCGGCCGACTGAAGACCTTGGGTGCCAAGGTTCTGGGTATCTTCGGTAATTTGAAGTTTGATGCTAAGCCTGATGCGGTTCATCTTGCTTTGGGCCAATCTTGGCGTCAACAGCTGGCTGCACCGGTTGTCATGTTGGCCAGTTCGCGTGAGGGTGAAGAAGGTTTATGGTTGGAAGCTTGGCAGGCATTCATTACGCAACATCCTGATGTCCGAGTTAATTGGCTTATCGTGCCAAGGCATCCGCAGCGTGTGAATGAGGTTGAAAGTTTGTTGCAGTCTGGCGGCTTGCGAGTTTCAAGACGTTCAACTTGGGGTCAAGAAGGCCCCAGCTTGAACTCAGACTTGAATGCAGAAAACAAACGCCCAATACCAACGGTTCTGTTGGGGGACAGTCTTGGTGAAATGGCACTTTATTACAGCTTGGCCGATGTGGCTTTGCTTGGCGGCAGCTTTGAAAAACTGGGCGGTCAAAATTTAATTGAAGCGGCGGCCTGTGCTTGCCCCATTGTGATGGGGCCGCACACCTTCAATTTTTCAGAGGCTTCTGAAGCGGCACAAAACTCGGGTGCAGCGCAGCGTGCGCCTAACATGGCAGAAGCTGTGCGTTTGGCTGTAGAGACAGTGCTGAACAGGCAAGTGCAACAAAAGTGCGCGCATCAAGCAACGCAATTTTCACAGCAGCACGGCGGTGCTACTGAACGCACTGTGCTGGCAGTGCAAGAGTTGCTGAATTCAATCAGAGATTGAATTCAATCATTTCTCAAGGATTTAAGAGTGCGTTGATCGAAGCCAGATCGGTTTCGGTCAGTGTGCCGGCCGCTTGTCGGAGTTTAAGTTGACCCAGCAAAACATCGTAACGCGCTTTGGCCAAATCACGTTTGGTCTGGAACAGTTGGCTCTGGCTGTTGAGTACATCGATGTTGATGCGCACACCGACTTGATACCCCAACTTGTTGGCGTCTAAAGCGCTTTGGCTGGAGGCCTCGGCGGCTTGCAGTGCATTGACTTGACCAATGCCAGATTGCAAGCCAAAGAAGGCGGTGCGTGTTGCTTGCGCAACGTTGCGTTCAGCGGCATCCAGGTCTGAGCGGGCTTTGTCTTCCAGTGCAACGGTTTCCTTGATGCGGTTTTGAGTCGCATAACCAGAGAACAAGGGCATGTTGAAGGCCAAGCTGATGCTGTTTGAGTTGGTGTCCACTTGGGATGTATTGAGGCCCTTGCCGTTTTTATAACGTGTGGGTGTGAAACCAGCAACCAAGTCGAGCGTGGGTTTGTTGCCTGCCTCTGCTTTCTTGATTTCAAGTTTGGCAATGTCCAAGCTTGCGCGGCTTTGAAGAACAGCCGGGTTGAATTCTGAAGACTGCTTCACCCATTGGTCAATCGACGATGATTCTGGCGCAGAAAGCTTGGCCATGCGCGACAAAGATTTGGGTTCAATGTTGTTCAGCCCGACCAACTGATTCAAAGCCATGCGTTTGATGCGCAAATCGTTTTCAGCTGCAATCTCTTGTGCCAGTACTAAGTCATAGCGAGCCTGCGCCTCGCGGCTGTCAGTGATGGTTGAGGTGCCGACTTCAAAGTTGCGTTTGGCGGCAGCCAATTGTTCGGCAACGGCCAATTTTTGGGCTTTCACAAAGTCCAAGCTTTCGCGGGAAATAAGCACATCAAAGTAGGCTTGGCTCAAACGAACCATGAGGTCTTGCTCTGCAGCCTTGAGCTGAATGCTTGCTAACGCCAGTTGGCGCATGCCCTGTTCGTAGGTGGCAGAGTTGGCAGGACGGTAGAGAGGCTGGGATGCATTGATGGTGGCAGCCATGCTTTGTGATTTTGCGGTTTGCGAAGCGGCGATCAAGTCGACCTCGGTCCTGTTGAGGTTGGCAGACAAGCCAACGGTGGGGAGCAAAACAGCTCTGGCTTGTTCACCTTTAGACAAGTTGGCGGTGTATTGGTATTGAGCCGCCTTGTAGGTGGCATCGAAGCCGCGTGCTGTTTCGAACAAGGACATCAAGTTCTGTGCTTGCGCTGAGCCAGCGAATGCGGCCGAAATGGCCAAAGTGATTGGGAAAAAGCGCAAATTCATAAAAATCTTTCGAGGTATAAACCAATAAGAAAAGGAGTCAATTCAATAAACAGGAATGCTGGAATCGACTTGGCTGGACCAAGCGTTGATGCCGCCACTGATGTTGGTGATATTTTGAAAGCCATGATGTTCTAAAAATGCTGCGACCTGCATGCTTCTACCGCCATGATGGCAAAGGCATGCAATGGGTCTTTGCTTATCGAGGTCTTGTAGGCGGTCTGGAACTGTCTGCATGGGCATGATTTGAACTTCGCAGCCAGCGGGTGCAATGCTTGCCAGCTGACATTCCCATGTTTCTCGCACATCCAAAATCAAGGGCAGGCCTTGCGCAGTGGCTTGAGATATCCATTCACTAAATTGGGCGGGGCTAACTTGTTGCATAAAAGAAGCTGTGTTGTCTGTGGATAAGCTTGATTAAAAGGCAAAAAGATTGTGTTCAGGAAAGCCTTTGAGACGAGGGGCTATGGTGTCCCATGGCTCTGAAGTTTGCCATTGCTGTTCGGCTGTGCGAGTGATGACGCTGGCGCGCATCATGGGATCTTCTCCAACAACCGCCAGCAAACGACCGCCGATGCTCAGTTGATTGAGCAAAACTTGGGGCACCTCTGCCACCGATCCGCTGAGCATGATGACATCGAAGGGACCATCGGCTGAGGCGCCTTGGCTGCCATCGGCTTGGCGAACTTCTGCGTTGTGAATACCTGCAGTTTGCAGGTTGGCGCGGGCTTGTTGGGCCAATGCAGGGTCCAATTCAAAACTTAAGACGCTGGCTGCTTGATGCGCCAACAATGCCGCCATGTAGCCAGAGCCAGTGCCAATTTCCAGCACCTTATCGGTATGTTTGACGGCGGCGTTTTGTAAAAAACGCGCCTCTACGCGTGGGGCCAACATGACTTGGTCAGAATCAGCGTCTTTGCCTAAAGGAATTTCCATGTCGACAAAAGCCAAAGCTTTGTGGGCCATGGGTGCAAAGTTCTCGCGCTTCACCTCTAAAAGCAATGCAAGCACTTGCCCATCCAAGACTTCCCAGGGACGAATTTGTTGTTCAATCATGTTGAAACGGGCGATGTCATTGTTCATGGCTACTCCAGGGGGTATCTAATTCTAGCTCATCACATTTTAGCTTCTACGGGCACTTCGGAATTTGATTTTTCCTTGCCAGACCAAAGCCTTTTCAAAAACTCACTCAAATCGTCCATGTAGCAATAAACAACAGGGACGACCACAAGGGTGAGCAAAGAAGAGGTAATGACCCCTCCGATGACGGCTTGCCCCATGGGTGATCGTTGCTCTGAGCCTTCTGTGATGGCAAATGCCAGCGGGATCATGCCAAAAATCATGGCCAAAGTCGTCATCAAAATAGGACGGAGTCGGACTTTGGCGGCCATGAGCAGCGCTTCGTGCCGAGTTAAGCCTGCAACGGGCTGCCCAGTGTCTGAAACGCTGCCTTCACGGGCTCTGATGGCAAAGTCGACCAGCAAAATGGCATTTTTGGTGACCAAGCCCATCAGCATGACGACGCCAATGACAGAGAACATGGAGAGTGCAGATTTAAAGGCCATGAGCGCTAAGACGACGCCAATTAGGGTGAGCGGCAGGGCCGTCATGAGGGCAAGAGGCTGTAAAAAACTCTTGAACTGACTGGCCAAAATCATGTAAATGAAAATCACGGCCATGATGAGGGCAGTGATGGCATATTGAAATGACTCATTCATGCTCTTGGTGGTACCGCCAAATTGATAGCGGTACCCAGGCGGCCAAGCCACTGCATCCAAAACTTTCCGAATGTCGTTCGAAATTTCGCCCGCCGATCTTTTTGACGCATTGGCATTGATCGACACTTCTCTCATCAAATCGCGGCGGTTGATTTGGTTGGAGCCCGTGGTTTCTTGCACTTGCGCAATTTGTCCGAGGCGAACGGTTCGTGAAGTGCCGTCGGGGGCTGGCAGGCTAAACGGCAGACGCTCTAAGTCTTGTGGGCTATTTCTAAACTCTGGTGCAAGGCGCACATTGACATCGTAAGTCTGATCATCAGGTGCGCGCCAATTGCCCACAGTTTGTCCGGCCACCAAGGTGCGCAGAGCACCAGCAATAGGCGCAGCACTTAAGCCGATGTCGGAGGCTGATTCGCGCAA
>JBIIJK010000108.1:0-4484 GCA_044233865.1 Limnohabitans sp. | reverse complement strand
ACTGACCACCCGATCGGACAACTGAACCGTGCCGGCAGCCACTGGCTCCAAACCCGCAATGGCTCTTAGCAAACTGGTTTTGCCGCAACCTGAGGGGCCAATGAGGACACCGATTTGGCCTGCCTTCAACTGCAAAGACACGCCCTTGATGGCGGGCTTGGCGTTACCGGGGTAGCAAACATCAACATTTGAAACTGTGAGAAACATGCCCGCAATTGTAAGGACTGATCAAAGCCCCCTGTTTGGAAGATGAAAGGGGCTTCTACAATGCAGGATGTGAGCGGCTTTGTAGCTATACCCTTCCCCGATCTTCAATTCAAAATTTCTAACTGATGCACGCTTTCCGAATCCGTTCGGTTGTTTTTATTTTCACAGCCCTTTTAATCAGTTTGCCTATCTTGGCATTGATCGGTTCATGGCTTGAGTGGAATGCTGCATCTGCTCAGGTTTTAAATGAGTTGGCTCAAACCGTTCTACCCGATTACTTGCTCACAAGTTTGCTGCTGTGTGCAGGCGTTGCGGTAGGCGTCACGGTGTTGGGTTTAAGCACAGCGGCAGCTGTCACATTGTTTAAGTTTCCAGGTCAAACTTTTTTTGAATGGGCTTTGTTGTTGCCCATGGCCATGCCCGCTTATGTGGTGGCATATGCCTACACAGACTTTTTCCAATTCAGTGGTCTGCTTCAAACTTTCATTCGATCGACATGGGCATTAGAGGGTCGCGTCTTTCCCGAAATCAGAAGCTTAGGTGGCGCCATTTTTGTGTTCTCGCTCACGCTCTATCCCTATGTGTATTTGTTGGCACGAACTGCATTGAGTGAGCGTGCATCGCACCTGATGGAAGCTGCCAGGTTGCTAGGCGCGCCACTTTACAGGCGTATTTCTGAGGTGGCCTTGCCCTTGGCCAGGCCTGCCGTTGCGGCGGGTGTGGCACTGGCGCTCATGGAGACTTTGGCTGACTTTGGTGTCTCCAGTTATTTTGGTATTCAAACCTTCACGGCGGGTGTGTACAAGGCTTGGCTCATCATGGACAACCGCATTGCAGCTGCGCAATTGGCCACCCTTTTATTGGTGGTGGTTCTTATTTTGTTGCAGCTTGAAAAGCAAGCCCAAGCACGCATGCGATTTACATCAAGCAACACCAATTCTGCAAATTCTCGCGAAGCACAGCCCGCCGAACTCAGCCAACTTTCTGGGCTGTTCATTGCCGCTTGGTGTGGCTTGCTGGTCTTTTTGGGTTTTGTTTTACCCATCATGCTCATGCTCAAACCCTTGCTCATGTCAGACGCCATCATTCCATGGCAACGGTTTTTAGAATGGTCTTACAACAGCCTGCGCTTAGGCGGCATCACGGCCCTGTTGGCTGTTGGCTTTTCATTGCTCATAGCTTTTAGTTTGCGCAACAAAGCGGATTTCTTTGCACGGTTTGTTTCTCAATTGGTGGGCTTGGGCTACGCCATTCCGGGCGCCGTGGTGGTGGTTGGCCTGCTACTACCCGTCACTTGGATCCAAAAGCAATGGCCAGAAACTCATGTGGGTTTCTGGATAACGGCTTCCATACTGGGACTCGTTTGGGCTTACTTGGTCAGGTTCTGCGCAGTGGCTTTGCAATCGATTCAAAGTGGCTATGCGCGAATTCCCCATAGCCTAGATGATTCAGCGCGAACACTGGGCGTTACGGGCTTGGCCTTGCTAAGCCGCGTTCACGCGCCCCTGCTTAAGCGCTCTATTTTTGCTGCAGCCTTGTTGGTGTTTGTCGATGTCATGAAAGAGCTGCCTGCCACCTTGGTGCTACGGCCATTCAATACAGATACCTTGGCTGTGGTGGCTTTTCAACTGGCCAGAGATGAAAGACTGGGAGAGGCTGCCCTGCCCAGTTTGGCTTTGGTGCTTGTTGGTTTGATACCCGTGCTTTTATTGAGTCGGGCGATGCGGCAAACAAATAGAGTTGCTTGATGCGCTTGCCTCTTGCGTTGGTAAACCTAAATCCGCACACGTCCAACACGGTGCGTATTTTTTGCTTTTAGAACGCGACTTTCTCGGCTTCCAGATAGGCCAAGCTCACATATTTGCCAATGTTGCCGTCAAAGCCCTGCATGGATTTGGCCCTTGCGGCCACTCGCGGGTCTTTTATCACGGCCGCTCTGGCCTCGGCTTCAGTCTTGCCGTCTTCCACTGCTTTGAGGCAAGGCTCCCAGATGCCCGCCATGAATTCGCCATAGGTCTTGAGTAAGTCTGGGCGGGCTTGACCGTGGCCAGGCACCCAGAGCTGCTGCCCTGTAGCAGCCTCTAAGCTTTTGTAATATTTGAAGGTGCCGGGGTAAGAGCCTTCGTCCATGTTGGCAATGCGGTTGGTCATGGCGATGTCGCCCACAGCCGTCACCTTGTCTTGCACCACCTCGACACACAGATCCGATGGCGTATGCGCCGTGCCGTAGTGGTGCATGCGAAATGTCACATCGCCAATCTGAATCGCTTGGCCATGCTGCACGGGCGTGTTAGGCAACACCACCTGGGTGCCCAAGGTGGACTGGTTGGTCCAGCGCTCCATCAGGCTGCGCCACAAGTTGCCTTCTGCACCTTTGAGTTTTTCAATGGTGCTGGGCAGTGCGTAAATGGGCAGCTTGTCGCCGTAGGTTTTGACGAAGGCGTGGTTGCCCAGCCAATGGTCACCGTGGTAGTGGCTGTTGAACACGGCCACCACAGGTTTATCGGTCACCTTGCGAATCATGCGGATGGCCATCTGGCCAATTTGCAGAGAAGCACCCGAATCGATCACCACCACACCGGCCGTGGTGACGACAAATATCACGTTGGCCATCATGCCCCGGTTTTCAGGGGTGGGAAATCCGTCGGGGGAGTAGATCATCCAGACGTGTGGCGACAGCTTTTGGGCCGGAATGTCGGCCACGGGTGGGCCTTCGATGAAGTCCTGCGCTTGCTGGGCGAGCAAACGCGCCTCGGGCCACAGGGCTGCGCCGCCGATGGCAGCGCTGGCCCACAACAGTTGTCTTCTTTTCATGGAGATCCCTCAATAGGTGCAGCGCCTGGTTGCGCTGCACGCACTCGTCAAACGGCGTAACCCTTGTTGGGCAATGCGCCCATGATTTTGGGCGTATTGAGTTGGCGTGGCTTGATGCGACCGCCTTGGGCTTTAAGCCAGGTCTCGACCACATCCCAGACCTGTTTGTTGCCTTGGCTACGGGCTTCTTCGGCCACAGGGGCCCAGCCCGCCACTTTGTACTTTTTGCCAGCATCGATGAGCTGGCCTTTTAGGCGCATATCGCCAATGCGTTGGCCTGCCTTGGCCACGGGGTTGCAGCTGTAAGTCAGGCCCCCCACGCGCACCATGTCGCCCCCTTGCTGGTAATAGGGATCGGGGTTGAACAGGTTGTCGGCCACGTCTTCGAGCACGGTCTTAATGGTCTCGCCCGTCATCTCAGTGACCGTGGCAAACGAATAAGTGGTGGCGGTCATGTCGAGCAGCCACTCACGCGTGATGGCCTGGCCCGGTAGCAGCGTGGTGCCCCAGCGGAAGCCTGGGGAGAACGCAATGTCAGCGCCCTGCACGTCCAGTAAGGCGTCGATCAGCAACTGATCACCCGTGCCGTTGAAGTTGCCACGACGGTACAACAAGCCGTCGGTCACGGCCAGCTTTTCTGACAGCTTGGCTTCGTAAGGTGCGCGGATTTTGGTGATGAGCGCGTCCATCTCTTTGTCGGCGGGCAGCATGTTCGAGAAAACGGGCAGCAGCTTGTATCGGAAGTCGCTGACTTTTTTGTCTTTGACATCGAAGTCGAGCACGCCCAGGAACTTGCTGTTCGAACCCGCATTGGTGACGATGGTCTTGCCGCCTTTGTTCGAGACGATGGACGCGACCGGCATGCCGTCGTGCGTGTGGCCGCCCATGATGGCGTCGATGCCGCTGACACGCGTGGCCATCTTCAGGTCCACATCCATGCCGTTGTGGCTGAGCACCACCACGACCTGTGCACCTTTGCCACGGGCCTCGTGCACCATCTTTTGCATGTTCTCGTCCTGGATGCCGAACTCCCAGTCGGCCACCATGTAACGCGGGTTGGCAATCGGGGTGTAGGGGAACGCCTGACCAATGATGGCGCAAGGCACGCCATTGATCTCGCGAATCACGTAGGGCTTGAACACCGGGTCGCCAAAGTCACTGGTCTTGATGTTTTGCGCCACAAAATCGACCTTGCCAGCGAAGTCCTTTTCGACGATCTCCTTCACTCGCTCCATGCCCAAGGTGAATTCCCAGTGACCGGTCATCACGTCCACACCCAACAGTTTGCAGGCGTCGACCATGTCTTGGCCGTTGGTCCACAAGCTGGTGCCCGAGCCTTGCCAGGTGTCACCACCGTCTAGCAACAAAGCGCCAGGGCGGCTGGCCTTCATGCGCTTGACCAAAGTGGCCAAGTGGGCAAAACCACCCACTTTGCCGTAGCGCTTGGCGGCTTTTTCATAGTC
>JBIIJK010000107.1:0-4542 GCA_044233865.1 Limnohabitans sp. | reverse complement strand
ATGGGCACCCTGATGTGCCATCAGGCGCACAAGGCCGATGTCAACCCTTTAGAAGCAGTTGGCTTGAAAGACATCACGGCCCATGTCAACTTCACGGGCATGGCCTTGGCGGGACAAGATGCCGGTCTGCATGTTTTGGGTTACACCAGCCAAGCGCGGTTTTTATTGAACTTAGGCTTGGCCGAAAGAATGGCGCAATCAGGCTTGGCCGAGCGAGCGCAGGCTATGAAGCTCATCAATGAGCACGAAATGGGCGAGTTGTTCAAGGTGGTGGGCTTTGCTACCCATGACCACTGGCAAGCACTAGGTTTTGCTGTGGGCGACCGCAGTCACAAATTATGAAAAGAGACTCAGCACATGCTTAGATGGGTGATCGTTACCTTTTTGGCCCTGCTGCTCATCAGTTGGGTGCGCCCTTGGCTAGAAAAGATGGGTTTGGGCAAGCTGCCGGGTGACTTTCATTTCAAATTGTTTGGTCGCGAGTGGTTCATTCCCCTCACCAGCACCTTGCTGTTGAGCTTTATCATCACCTTGATTGCCAAGTTCTTATAAAAAAAATGGCCAGTTTTAAAACATTTGTGTTACAGTGCAGGCTTGTGACTACTGCTTAAATCAATTTAATGCGCGGTCACTACAAGCGCAGTTCCTGCAGGTTTTTGAACTTTCAAACTCAGTTCAGCAACTCTCAGAAGAGCGGCGCACCCCCAAATACGGGTGGGTTTGATTTCACGCTTCCCCCTTTTTCAGTGCTCAGAACCAAGCCATTTGGATTCAAATGCAAGCGCCCATGTGCGTTGGCAAGGATCTAATGTGTTGCTCTGTACACACCAATTTTTTAGCTTATTAGATGATTCATACGATTACTTTTGAAAATACCCCCGTCACCGTGGGAAAATACCGCATTGCCGCTTGCCCGCGTGCATTGCCCTGTGGCCGCTTTGCGGCGCAGGTGTCAGTGGCCAGTGGGCGTGGCAGTGCCAGTACCGACCGGGTGATGTGTTTTACCAATGACTTCGCCACCCACGATGCTGCAGCCAGTTTTGCACTGGCGCAAGGTTTAGATTGGGTGCGTTCAACCACGCAGGCCCACTAAGCCACCCTGAGAACCTGAAAGGAAAAAATGGCGAAAGAAGATTTGATCGAACAGATGGGCGTTGTGAACGAGGTTTTACCTGACACACGTTTTCGTGTCACCTTGGACAATGGGCACCAGTTGATCGCTTACTCAGCAGGCAAGATGCGCAAGAACCACATTCGCATTTTGGCAGGCGACCGTGTCACGCTTGAGTTGTCACCTTACGACCTTACCAAGGGCCGCATCAGTTTCCGTCACTTGGCTGGCCGTCCACCGGCTGCGCCTCGCACGCCTCGCACACCTTCGCGTTAATGTGCCCACGCTGGCTTTAAGTCAGCGGGTCTTCATTGATGCAGGCGTGCTACGGTGCTTAGACCTTCAACTGGTCAATGGCATTCACTCTGGCAGCATGTATTTTTTCGCCAACAGCAGGGCCCGAGAGGCCCTGTTTTTGCGCCTGCTCGGCAATGCCGGCAGTGACGACAGACAAAGCAGCCTTCAGCACCTCTTGCAATCGCGTGCTAGGCCCATAGGGCTCGTTCTCAAAACCCTTTCGACCCCGTGCATCGCACTCACAGGCCAGCAAAATGTCTGGCATGCGCTCAGGTTTTCGAATGGCGTCGCATCTTTCCAATAAGCGCAAGAGGGCGGCAGCATTCAATTCTTGGCTGCGGTGAATGTTGCCATGTTCACGCGCCACCACTTCAGACAACTCTTTGCATTCAACGGGAATTCGCAGTCGCTCACACACTTGCCGAAGCAATTTGACGCTGCGTTGTTCGTGGGCAATGTGCCGCGGCCATTCTTCTTTGGGTGTGGTGCCTTTGCCCAAGTCGTGCATGAGGCAAGCTACGCGCACGGGTAGCGAAGCATTGAGTTGTGCGCTCATGTCCAGCACCATCATGAGGTGAATGCCAGTGTCAATTTCTGGGTGGTATTCAGCGCGTTGTGGAACGCCCCACAGACGATTCACTTCAGGCAATAAAACTTTGAGAGCGCCACATTCCTTCAGCACTTCAAACATGCGAGAAGGCTTGGCGGTCATCAGGCCTTTGGCCAATTCTTGCCACACACGCTCGGGCACCAAATGTTCAACTTCGCCTGCTTGAACCATGTCTTGCATGAGTTGCATGGTTTCTGGGGCAATTTGAAAATCGGGAAAGCGCGCAGCAAAGCGTGCCACACGCAAGATGCGAACGGGGTCTTCGCGAAAGGCCAGCGTCACATGGCGCAGTGTTTTGGACTCAAGATCTTTTAGGCCGTGAAAAGGGTCAATGCCGTGCGATGCAAAAACTTTTGCAAATTCTTCTGCAAACTTGGGTGCTGAATTTGGCGCGTTGAGTTCGGGGTGCGCCTGAGTCAACCCGCCTGAATACGCTTCTGGCAAAGCCATGGCGTTGATGGTGAGGTCGCGTCTGGCCAGATCTTCTTCTAAGGTGACTTCTGGCGAGGCATGCACCTCAAAGCCTTTGTAGCCCGGCGCGGTTTTGCGCTCAGTGCGGGCTAGCGCATATTCTTCGCGCGATGTGGGGTGCAGAAAAACAGGAAAGTCTTTGCCCACTGTGGTGTAGCCCAGCTTGGACATTTCTTCTGGCGTGCCCCCAACCACCACCCAGTCTTTGTCTTTGACGGGTTGGTTTAAAAGAGCATCGCGAATGGCGCCGCCGACGCTGAAGATTTGCAAGCTCATCTGCCGTGCTTTGTAAGCTTAGAGGGCGAGTGCGAAAGCATCTGCCCTGAATTTAGGGCTTGGTCCGAAAAGGCTCTTCAAAATCAATGAAGTCTTTTTCAGCCAATGCGCCCTCAATCCAGGCCTTCACGCCGGTCATGGCGCACAAACGATCGATGTAGGCCTGTGTCTCAGAACTCACAGGCAGTGCGTAGGTTTTGATGCGCATGACAACCGGCGAAAAATAGGCGTCTGGAATGCTGAACTCACCAAACAGCATGGGGCCTTTGTGTTCTTGCAGCAAAGACGAAAACAGATGGTCAATGCGTTTTAAATCCTTGCGCAAAGCTTCATTGTCGCGCAGAGCCAGTGCACCTATTTCTGGCAGATAAGCGTCAATGTTCATCGGGCACGCACTTCGAATGCCCGTGAAACCACTGTGCATTTCTGCGCAAACACTGCGGGCCCTGGCGCGGTCAGATACTTTGCGGGGCCAAAGTTGCTTGCCAGCAAATTTCTCGGCTGCGTACTCTGCAATGGACAAAGTATCCCAAACAGCCAAATCGCCATCGACCAGCACGGGCACTTTGCCCACTGGGTTGATGTCTTTCAAAGTTTGCTTGAACTTAGACTGAGCGTCGAACCCATCGAAGCGCACCATGACTTCTTCAAATGCAATGTCCGCTTGCTTCAGCATGACCCAAGGGCGCATGGACCATGAGGAGTAGTTTTTGTTGGCGATGTAGAGTTTCATGGGTTTAACGTCCTGCTTTGGCTCGGTAGTCGTTGAGTGTTGTGCAAGGTCCTTTGGCGCCTAAGTAGGTGGGTGCAATGCCGCTCACAGCCGAAGCCTGAATGCCCAAATCCTTCAAGCCCAGTGCGTGGCCAGATGCCACGTTGTCTACTTGCATGGAGGCCAGGTTGTCACGGCTCATCAGGGGCTGACCTGGTGCCAATTCCATCAGAAAGGCTTGGAGCCACGCCATCGCATGGGGAATGCCAAAAACCAAACGGCCTTTGCCTTGGCGAATGCCCGCCCATTGGCCCGATTTTTGAACCAATTGTTGCAACGTGAAAACTTCGGGGCCACAAAGCTCGTAGGTTTTTCCTGCGGTGTCGTTGTTGAAAACACACTGCGCGATGGCATCAGCCACGTCTTCAACCCACACAGCTTGAAAACGTGTGTTGGCACCGGCCAAGGGCACGATGGGGGTGATGCTTTGAAGTTGCGCAAACAAGTTTAAAAACTTGTCTTCTTTGCCAAAGATGACACTGGGTTGCAGCAAGGTGAGTTGAAGACCTGCTTGCTTGAAAATCTCTTCGCCGCGCGCTTTGCTTCGCTGGTATTCTGAAGGGCCAGTTAGGCTGGCGCCCAATGCGCTGATGTGAATCAACCGGTGCACACCGCTGTCTTGGCATGCTTTCGCAATAACCTGCGGCAACTGCACATGGGCTTTTTCAAAGGCAGCTGGCGTACCGTGCAAGATGGCAATCAGATTGATCACCACGTCGTGCTTTTGCATGCACTGCGTTAAAAATTCTAAGTTGTAAACATCACCTTCAATGACGTTCACGCGCGGTAAATTTTGGATGGCGCTGGCTTGGTTTGCGCGCCGTGTGATCACGGTCATGCTGCAACCCAAACGTGTGAGTTTCTCGCAAACATGGCGGCCCACAAAGCCTGTACCGCCCAACAAAAGAATGCGTGTTGGTGTTTGGATCATTTCAAACCTTCGACAGCTTGGAACATGGCTTCACGAGCCTGAGAAATAATTTGTTCGCGCCACACATCGGTGTC
>JBIIJK010000106.1:0-4562 GCA_044233865.1 Limnohabitans sp. | reverse complement strand
AGGCCCGCGTGACCAAGACCCGATTAATGTGCGGATTGACCTGCGTGAAATCGGTAGGCTTGAAGGGCATGTGCACACCAAAATCAGGCAAGTCATAGGAGAGCTCGATGCCGCCTTCGTCCATGAGCTTGACGGTGTCAGGCCCTTTAATTTGCAGCCACCACTGCACACCATGCAGGAAAGCAAATTCACGCAAGCGTTCTTCATCGGCAGTGCTTAAGGGCTCTAAATGCCGCAACACCAAAGCCGTGACGGTGTCGCCCTGCGCCAATTCAATTTGAGGCACCGTTTCACGGGCGTCCATGCCAAAAATAAGTTCTCGCAGTGGGAGCAAAAGCGCACTGATTTTGGGGGGTAAAACTCTGCAAGTTTTGATGTCGGCCACATAACGGCTTTTGCGTTCATGAAAACCAATGAGCACTTCACCTTTTTTATGAACATAGCGTACTGACATGCGGGCGCGGTAACGGTAGCCCCAACTAGGACCTTCCATAGGCCGCAACAAGTTCTCGGGTTTGACTTTGCCCAAGTGCCACAAACTGTCTTCTAGGACGCGCTGTTTCACGGCCACTTGCGCACTGGCTTCTAAGTGCTGCATTTTGCAGCCACCACAAGCGCCAGCATGCAAGCCAAAGTGGGGGCAACCAGGTCTTACACGTTGAGAAGACTCTCGGTGGATGGCGGTGACTACCCCTGCTTCCCAATTGTTCTTTTTACGGTGGACATTGACAGTCACCATTTCAAACGGCAAAGCACCTTCTACAAAAACAACTTTGCCATCAGGCCTTCGAGCAATGCCTTGGGCCTCCATGTCGAGCGCATCAATGTGCAACCACCCTGCGGGTAAGTCAGAACGTCCTAAGATAATTTCTTGAGTCTGCTCTTCTCTTGTGGTGTCGTTCTGTTTGCTCATGGACGGGCTGGCAATAACTTGGCAGGGTCAACAGGTTTGCCTTGCTTGCGAATTTCAAAATGCAACTTGACGCGATCTGAATCTGAACTGCCCATCTCAGCGATCCGCTGTCCCTTGATCACGTTTTGATCTTCTTTGACCAACAGTGTTTGGTTGTGCGCGTAGGCGGTTAAGTAGGTGTTGTTGTGCTTCAAAATGACCAGGTTGCCATAACCCCTAAGACCTGAGCCTGCATAGACCACTTTGCCGTCGCCGGCAGCAAGCACAGGGTCGCCCGCTTTGCCAGCAAAGTCGAGACCTTTGTTTTTGGCTTCGTCAAAACCCGCCAAAACGGGTCCTGGATGAGGCCATGCGAAGGCCATGCCGTCGTCACTGACATTGACTGGAGGAGGTGCGCTTGGGGTAGCGTTTGGCGTGTTGGAAATTGACGCGCTAGAAGCCATCGGGGTTGGCGTATTGCTTGTTGCACCGCTTGGCGGTACTTGGTTCTGAGCCACGACAGGCTTGGTTTGCCTGCTGGCAGCGGCTTCCATCAGCGGCGGTGCCACACGCAACACTTGATCGACTTCAATCATGTTGGGGTTGTCTAGGCCATTCCATTTGGCAATGTCGCGCCATGCTTGTCCATGGTCCAAGGCAATTTTGGTGAGCGTGTCTCCGGGACGCACGCTGTAATACCCGGGCTTGCCCGCATTTTCTGAGCCCGCCATTGCGGGCCCCATGGAAACGGGCGAACTGGTGGCTACAGGGGCAGTTACTCTTGCACTGTCACTTGCAGCCTGCGGCTGTACTCTTTGGACAGGGCGTGAAGTACTTTGTCCTGCCACCCGATCTTCAACTGGTATAGGTCCGCGTGGGCGTGACGTACATGCAGCAAGCAAGCAAACAGACAACACACTGATCACCATCCAACTTTGACGGCCACTCAACAATTTCATTCCATATCCTTCAGGAGATACCCGATTTTAAAGGGACAAAATGAACGGCCTCTAAAACACTTTGCTTGAAGCCATGGTTTGTTTTGTCCACCACCATGAGCGCTTGTTGGCCATTGGCCGTGACGGTTGGAGCGACCAGCCTGCCACCCACAGCCAATTGATCTAACCAAGCTTGCGGCAAAGTCTCGCCCCCTGCCGCAGAAATGATGGCCGCATAAGGGGCACCTTTGGCATACCCCAGCATGCCGTCGCCAAACAGCAAGTGAACATTGGCCAACCGAAAATATCGCAAATTGGAACGTGCTTTTTCGTGCAGCCCTTTGAGGCGCTCTATGCTGTAGACCTCGGTAGCAACGTGACTTAGCACAGCAGCTTGGTAGCCGCAGCCTGTGCCTATTTCTAGCACGCGACCTAATTTGCCGCTTGTACCCTCTAGCAACAACTCCACCATTCGGGCCACCACATTGGGCTTTGAAATTGTTTGTCCTAAACCAATGGGCAAGCTGGTGTCTTCATAAGCCTGATTGACCAAGCCGCTTTCTACAAAACGATGTCGCTCGACTGCACCCATGGCTTCCAAAACCAAGGGGTCTTTCAGGCCTTGAGCAGCCAGCTTTTGCACCATGCGTTGTCTGACCGCACTGGAATCTAAGCCAAGACCCTGCGGGTTTGTAGGCGCGGCCTTTTTAGCGGGTGCTTTGGCTGGCGCCCCCTTCTCTTGAGTGCTTAACTTAATGGGAAAACCGGGACGCTGCGCCATCAACCCTCCCAAACTTGGAGCTTGGACAAGTTTTGTGACCAGAAGCCCGCATTGTCGTGGTCTGTGAGGTCGACCTGCAAGGGTGTGATGGTCACGTGACCATTTTTTGCCGCATAAAAATCGGTGCCTTCGCCATCGTCCATGGCCTCGCCGGCGTTGCCAATCCAGTACATGGTTTCACCACGAGGGCTCAGCTGAGTAATGACGGGTTCTGCTGCATGACGGCGACCCAAACGACACAAGGTCGCTGCTTTGTACTCTGCCGTCTTGTTCGGAATGTTGACATTCAACAGCCAAGGTGATTTGCCAATGAGTTGCGCTTGTTCAAATTGCGCCACCATGTTTTTGGCAAATTCTGCAGCGATGTCGAGATGCCCCCAGCCTTTTTCTGTTTGAGAAAATGCCAATGCTGGGATGCCAAACAAATAACCCTCCATGGCAGCACCCACCGTGCCCGAGTAGAGGGTGTCATCGCCCATGTTGGCGCCATTGTTAATGCCAGACACCACCAAATCGGGGCGATAGCCCAAAAGGCCTGTGAGGGCAATGTGAACGCAATCGGCAGGTGTGCCATTGACGTACCGAAAACCATTCTCGCCTTGCCTGACGTAAAGGGGGGAATGCAGCGTGAGCGCGTTGGACTTGGCGCTGTTGTTGTGCTCGGGTGCCACAACCTCCACATCGGCCACTTGCTTCAGTGCATGGTAAAGCGCCACAATGCCATCAGCACGGTAGCCATCGTCGTTGGAGATCAGTATTTTCATGGGTGTTTCCTAGGCCCCAATTGTAGGTCGCTACCGAGACAAGCCAATGGCTTGTTTGCCCTTTATATTCAAGACATTGAATGATTTTTGAGGAGAATTTACGTGCACGCTTGGCTCTGTGAAAACCCTGTAGGTGTCGAGGCTTTAAATTGGAAAGAAATTCCAACGCCCGTACCCCAATCTGGTCAAGTCTTAATTCGCATTGAGGCGGCCAGTTTGAACTTCCCCGACCTGCTCATTGTTCAAAACAAATACCAAATGAAACCTGACCTGCCTTTTGTGCCAGGTTCAGAGTATGCGGGTGTGATTGAAGCGGTAGGTGACGGCGTGACGCACCTGAAGGTGGGGCAATCTGTTGCCTGTTTGTCAGGAACAGGTGGCTTTGGCACACACACCCTCGCCCCAGCCAAGTTGTGCATGCCTCTACCCGCTGGCTTTCCTGCCGTAGATGCTGCTGCCTTCATCATGATCTATGCCACATCGCACCATGCGCTCATTGACCGTGCAGCATTGAAAGCTGGCGAAACGGTGCTGGTTTTGGGCGCTGCGGGCGGCGTTGGCACTGCCGCCATTCAAATTGCCAAGGCTGCGGGCGCTCGGGTCATTGCGGCTGCGTCAACCGACGAAAAATGCGCACTCTGCAAATCATTGGGCGCCGATGAAACCATCAACTACACCACCCAAAACATTCGAGAAGCTTTAAAAACAATCACTGAAGGCAAAGGTCCTGATGTGATTTATGACCCAGTAGGCGGCGACTTTGCAGAGCCCGCCTTCCGGTCCATCGCATGGCGCGGGCGCTACTTGGTGGTGGGTTTTGCAGCCGGTCCTATTCCTGCCCTGCCCTTCAACTTGGCCTTGTTAAAAGGTGCTTCTATTGTGGGCGTTTTTTGGGGTGACTTTTCACGCCGCGAACCCCAAGCCAACGCGGCCATGATGGCTGAATTGGCGCAGTGGTATGCGCAAGGCAAAGTCAAACCTGTGATTGACAGAACCATGCCCATGAGCGAATTGAAAGCGGCCTATGCCCACATGGGTTCACGTGGGGTGATGGGCAAACTGGTGATGGTCAATTAAAGAAGAGTGGCGCTGGCTTGCACGGCATCAGCCAAGCGCCTTCTACCCCATTATTTTTTCTTTTTGAAGGCTGGGTCATAGCGTTTGATCCAGTCAAAAAACTCGTGGTA
>JBIIJK010000045.1:0-17576 GCA_044233865.1 Limnohabitans sp. | reverse complement strand
GTGGAGGCCGCAGCAATGCCACCACCAATGATGAGAAACTCAGTCTTTTGATTCATTGTTGATGGCTTGAATCAAGGATGAGGCCCCCAAGGCGCAGCCAGCATTAACTGAACGTTCTGAGCATGAAGGAGATGTAGTCATTGATTGAACTTCTAATGATTAGTAGTTGGGTGAACTTGAAAATTGTGACTGAGATTAATTGCAGAGCGTTGTTTAGGTGTTTTTTTGCAAAATACAAAACAGCCCATTTATGGCCTTTCCATGATCATGACGCAATAGATCCCTGTTCGCTCGAAGAATTTGTAAGCCGTAGTTTGAGGCCAAGCGCTGAATATAGGCCAGCGAATGCGCGTATCGCAGGCTAGGGCGTAACACATACTCCTCTGGGCCTTGCGCCCACTCTTCCAAGCTGAACGCCAAACCACCGCCGGCACGCAGCACCTGAGAGGCGAGTTGGAACGCACGCTCCAATGCGCCCACGTAAATGAACACGTCGGCACTGACGATCAGATCGTACCGATCACCCTCAATGTAGGCCTTTTCCATCGCGTCATGAATATCGGCCTGCCAGACCCTGCTGTAATGACCATTTTCTAGTGCTCTACTTACCATGCCGGGCGAGAGATCAACGCCGTCGACGCGCAGGGAATTGCCTTGTAGGCACTGACCCACCAAACCTGTGCCACAGCCAAGATCAAGCACATGGGGCCAAGGGTGAGAAAGAGAGCCCATGGCCGCCTTGATTAAGATGTCTGGTGCACGGTAGTCCAGTTGTGACAAGTGGCTGGAAAAATCATCGGCATAGCGGTCAAATAAATTTGCCACATAGCCCGCTGGTGGAGCGGGTGGCTCTTGGGCCCAGCCACTCTCGGCATGAAGCACGGCGTCTAGCATGTATTGTGTGAAATCATCACCTCCGCCATGTTCATGCAACATCTTCAGACATTGTGCCGATTCATTCCATCGTCCCAACTCCCTTAAAACCGAGGCCTTGTGCCTTAGAGCGATAAGAGTCTGTGGCTGCAAGACCAATGCCCGATCTAGCGATTCCAAAGCCATTTGAAATTGACCACTTTCAGCATAAGCGGCCCCCAAATGAACCCAGGTTTCAATTGCTTCTGGCTCAAGCTCGGCAGCGCTACTCAGCAGGTCAATGGCTTGGGGAGTCTGACCCAGCGCGGCACGAACAATTCCTAGGTTCATCAGCACAGATGGACGCATGGGGGCTAGTTCGAGAGCTGCAGCGAAGTACGATTCGGCTTGGGACAGTTGGCCCGACTCGAATGCTTGAACGCCTTGCTGGAAGAGGGCGCGCGCCTGATGGAGAGGTGTAGTCAAGTTAACTCAAAAGCATGAAAAATTGATCAGAGAAGTGGTGCACTAGCTTGTGATTGAGTTAACAAGCTTCTTTGCCTAAGTGAGGACTCATAAAGATATTACTTTAGTAGAATTTTAATGGTTGATCTTAGTTAACTTGAAAACACCCCTAGGAAGATTGACCATCTCGTCTCTTTTTAAAAATTGCCAAGCTGCAATTTCAAGCGCAGAATAAACAAAAACTGGAGCATACAAATGAACAAAATCACTCGCATCGATTCAAACGAACGACTCAGTAAAGTCGTTATTCATGGCGACACAATCTATATCGCAGGCATTACGGCCAGTGCCAAAGGAGACATCGTTGTACAAACGCGCGATGTATTACACAAGATAGACGAATATCTAGCGATAGCCGGATCTGATAAACGACATTTACTCAGCGTCCAGATCTGGCTCAAAAATATCTCTGCGGACTTTGCAGGTATGAACAGTGTCTGGGCTGAGTGGGCACCAAAAGATGCCCTTCCAACACGCGCAACAGGCGAAGTTCATCTTGCATCGCCCGATCTACTGGTTGAGATCATTGTGACGGCTGCCAAGATGTAAATGCAAGCTGAACTAAATTGGTGAGCTAAGACTTTCAATCAAGCTGTAAATTTAAGCCTTTTGCAGTTGTCGCCCAGATGCGATCTTGCTCTTGTAAAAACTTGACAAATTGCTCTGGCGTTGAGGGGTCAGCCTGAATACCCAAGCTGTCAAATTTTTCCACAATAGTCTTGTCTCTTAGCATACCGGTCGCAATATCATTTAAGCGTTTGGTGATAGCAGGCGGCAAACCAGCAGGGCCAAAAAATCCAAACCAACCTTGCGCAACAAAACCTGGGTAACCAGACTCTGCGACAGTAGGAATGTTATTAAGAATAGGCACACGGGTTGAACTGGTGGTGGCCAGTACCTTGAGTCGCCCACTGTTGTAGTTTGTGACCGTATTGGTGAGGGAGCTTTCAAAAGAAAGGTCCACCACGCCAGCCAATAAGTCCTGCATAGCAGGTGCAGCGCCTTTATAGGGTATGTGCGTCATTGCAATGCCAGCATCCAATGCTAATTTTTCGGCAATCAAGTGGGGAAGAGATCCGAGCCCTACGCTGGCATAGTTTATTTTTCCAGGCTGAGCTTTTGCAGCTCTGATCAATTCTTGAAGTGAGTTGTAGGGGGTTTTGTTGCTAGCCAAAATAGCACCCGGTGTGTTCACTATATTAGTGATGGGGGTGAAATCTTTGGCGGGCACAAAACTTAATGACTTATGAATATGGGGGGCGATTGACATGGCACTGACGGTCATCACTCCAAGGGTGTAGCCATCGGGCTGCGCTCTTGCCAATGCGGCAGTTCCAATGTTGCCACCAGCGCCTGCGCGATTGTCAACCACGACGGGCTGCCCTAATCCTTCACTGAGTCGCTTGGCCAAGTCTCTGGCCACCAAATCAGTCACACCACCTGGTGGAAATGGAACGATCAAAGTGATAGGTTTAACTGGATAGTTACCTGTGTTTTGGGCAAAGGCAAAGCTTGCAATTCCAATTAATGTGAAAAAAACTAAAACTGTTCGTAGAACTTTTTTCATAACTTGATGGCCTCAAATATTTAAACAATTTCTGACATTCAAAGGTTCATTGTGTAGGCGACTCTGCGATCTGTCTAGATCAAGAAATCCCTATGCTCAATCGACCTCTAGCAAGTATCAATAAACTTCTCAGGATGGCATGAAATATGTTGAACCAACTTGGTACGGCAGCAAGTGGGAAGATCACACCGTAGTTACAGGGTGTTAACCCTAGGTTCATACGTTGACTCCAGCTTCATAATCTCAAATGCACTAAAGGATCGGCCGTATGTTTGACCTTGCTAAAAAAGTAGCGCTCATCACAGGAGCATCCCGAGGGCTGGGCTGGTCAATGGCCCAATCGCTTGCTAAGGCTGGGGCCCATGTGGTTCTCAATGCTCGTGACGAAAAGCTCCTAAGCGAGCGTGTCAAAACACTCACTGAGCAAGGACACTCTGCACAGGCTGCGGCTTTTGATGTCACTCATTTTGAAGCGGCTCAGTCGTGCCTTAACGACTTAAAAACACAATGGGGAAAAATAGATATTTTGATTGCCAATGCCGGCATTAATCATCGGCAAGCAATTCAAGATTTTGAATTAGAAAATTTCGACAAGGTCATCAATACTAATCTCAAAGCGATCTGGGTGCTTTGCAAAGCGGTGACGCCTTTGATGGTTGAAAAGAAAAATGGACGAATTATTTTGATAGGTTCGATGAGCGCTATCAATGCGAGGCCTTCTATTTCTGCTTATGTGGCCAGTAAAGGGGCCGTGCATTCCTTATGCAAGCAACTGGCAGTAGAACTTGCACCTCATCAGATCACGGTGAATTGCATTGCGCCAGGCTTTTTTGCCACAGAAATGAACACTGCTTTGGTAGAAGACCCCAAATTTTCCAAGTGGGTTCAGGAAAGAACGCCGGTTGGTCGTTGGGGGCGTGTAGAAGAGATTGGTCCTGCGGCTGTTTTTTTAGCCTCAGATGAAGCATCTTTTGTGAATGGATTAATTATGACGGTTGATGGCGGTTTTACGTCTGCGATGTAATTGCAAATTTATTTGTATTTGCACGATAGCCAGTCTCATCAACCATAAAGAGTTGTTAGTTGCTAGATTTAAAACGTTAAATTTTTAACATTTTTTAGGAATACTGTCATGGCTACATCCCAAGAAATTGATCGAAGACTCTTTGAGCAGATTCGAGATAAACTTTTCACATCGATTATTTCTGACGCATTGGACAGTGCAGGATTTCGCAATCAAGCGATGTCATCAAAAATTCGTCCAATTGATGATGCACTTATTTTGGTTGGAAGAGCTCGAACTGCTAGTTTCATGGAAGTTTGGCACCACGAAGAGGGCACCAATCCCTATGAATTAGAAATTAAGTTGGTCGACAGTTTGTTGCCCTTTGAAATTCCAATTTTTGCATGTTCGAATTCGGCTCGAATTGGCCCTTGGGGAGAATTACTGTCTACAGCGTCACAAGCCCGAGGTGCGGCTGGGGCTGTTATGGATGGCTGTACTAGAGATGTTCGTGCAATTCGTGCCATGAAATTCCCCGTTTTTCATGGTGGTATTGCGCCACTAGATAGCAAAGGCCGGGCTCGAATCATGGCGCTGGATATTCCAATTGAATGTGGTGGTGTGTACGTGGTGCCAGGGGACTTGGTTGTGGGAGATGTAGATGGCTTGGTTGTTGTTCCGCAAAGCGTAGAAGAAAAAGTTTTAGAAATTGCTTTTAAAAAAGTGTCGGGCGAATCCAATACGCTTAAAGACTTACAACGTGGCGATAAATTAGCAGATGTCTTTGCACGTTATGGAATTCTTTAAGCAACAAAAAGCAATTTGAGCAACGGATGCGTGAAAAGTTGCGGACTGAAGCACCGCTGGCAGAAATTGAAGTTCAGTGAGTTTTTCGAAATACGCTAGAGCCAGCAAAACGGGCCTGAGCGCCTAGTTGTTCTTCAATGCGCAGTGCATGGTTCCACTTGACCATGCGCTCACTTCTTGCGAACGATCCAACTTTGAGTTGACCCACATTCCACCCAATGGCCAGGTCGACAATGGTGGTGTCTTCGGTTTCACCGGAGCGGGCCGACACGATGGCTGAATAGCCCAACTCTTGTGCTACTTTCCAAGCTTCTAAGGTTTCGCTAAGCGTGCCTCTTTGGTTGGGTTTGAGAAGGACCGTGTTGGCAGCGCCCAAATTAGCGGCCTCTCGAATAAGGCTCGAATTCGAGACCAAAAAATCATCGCCCACAATTTGGAGTTGATGGCCAATGGCTTGGGTAAAGCGAGCGAACCCCACCAAATCGTCTTCCGCCAAAGGGTCTTCGATGGAGACGATAGGGTACTTCTCAACCCATCTCAACAGCATTTCAATCATGCCATCAGAGTCTAGTGCCCGAGATTCAAGTCCCAAACGGTATTGACCCTGCCTCCCAAATTCGGACGCAGCTATGTCCAAAGCAATTGCAACTTGATCTCCAGGAATAAAGCCTGCGCGCTCGATGGCAAGTACGAGCATTTCCAGTGCTTGCTCGTTACTTGGAAAGTCTGGCCACCAACCCCCTTCGTCAGCAACGCCAAACAGTGAGCCACGTTGCGCCATCAGTAAGCCCGCATGTCGATAGACTTCTGCGGTCCACTCCAAAGCCTGAGCGAAGCTGTTTGCGCCAGGACAAACCACCATAAAGTCTTGAACATCGACACGCCTGCCTGCATGCGCACCTCCGCCAAAAATTTGAATTTGAGGCATGGGCATGCGGCCAATTTTCCCATTGCCAAGGTAGCGGTATAAGGGCATATCAGAGGCAGCAGCCATGGCATGCGCTGCTGCCATTGAAACTGCCAAAGTTGCATTGGCGCCTAATCTTGACTTGTTGGTGGTTCCATCAAGGTCAATGAGTGCCTGATCAAGAGCAGTCTGGTTGTCAGCCTTTGTTCCCACGAGTGCATTAGTAATTTCACCGTTGACATGTCCGACCGCTCGCATCACATCAAGACCACCAAACCGATCACCCCCATCTCTTAATTCCAGTGCTTCACGCGTACCCTTGGATGCGCCAGCTGGTGCAATGGCTCTGCCTAGTGAGCCGTCATTGAGAACAACTTCTGCTTCTACGGTGGGTCGCCCGCGACTGTCCCAGACTCGTCTTGCGAGGATAGATTTGATGGCAAACGGTGTCATGTATTGAGGTCCTTGGCCCATGCATGGGCAATTTCTTGCAAATGGCTCGCTGGCTTGATGAGCAATGCACTGGCTACGCGTCTGACGTGCTCGCGTTGATGTGCTTCAGTTACATATTCGACAGGTGACTTGCCATCCACTCTGGCCAGCAAAAGTCCAGGTAGCAGTCTTGCCGCTCTTGCTTCAAGATCGGTGGGTAGTTCCCAATCTACTGATGGCAAGTAGCTGTTGGTCAGAACTTCAAAGCAATGCAAAAAATCTGAAGTTGACGATGGTGTCCAAAGACACTTGAGTAATAAGTGATTTAGGCAAAACGCCAAGTCAAATGCAGGGTCACTCCAAGTCGCGCACTCAGCATCTAGTAACACCGGGCCCTGTGGTCCTAACAAGATATTCTTAGGGCTGACATCGCCATGCACCAAGGTCTTTGCATTGTTTTGAGTTTGTAACACCAACTCTTCGAGTGCATGTGCTAGTTTTGGATGGCGCTCTGCGGTGGCGAGTAAGTAGGGCGCCAGTCTGATTTCAAAAAATATTTTGTCAGTTGGAAATTCGCTAGCTAATTGGCTATTTCTTGCTGCATAACTGTGAATTTTCGAAAGTACTTGCCCCATTGCTATTGCAGTATGCGCGTCAGCATTGCCAGCATGTAATTCTTGCTTCCAAAGGCGATAGTGAATGGGGTCAAGGTACTGCATGACCAATACGCCTAGCTCTGGGTGTTGGCCTAATAATTCTGGTGCACAACCTGCTGAGGCTTGGCGAGCAACTTGCAACCATCGGGCTTCAAAAAGGTTGCGCTCCACAGGTGCATGCCAATCGGCAGCTACCCGCAATTTAGACAAAGCGCGTTTCGCGCAAACAAATCCTTTTTCTGTCTCAATGCACCAAATATCAGATGACACGCCACCTGTCAGAGGATTGCCGTAAAGGGAAGAAGCGTTTGAAAGACCCAGGTCGTTCAAGGCCCTAACGAACTCAGCGGGGACTTCTGCCTTAGACATGTGCGGGATAAGTGGATTCAACCAGTTTGACCAATGCGAACAAGGCTTGGTTAACTGGGGTCGCCACCCCAAGCGCCTGGCCACGTCTCACAATAAACCCATTCAGATGGTCAATTTCACTGAGTTTAGAGCGCGCCATATCTTGTGCAGTGGATGATTTTTGACTTCCCATCGTGACAGATATTTGCTCGACGGCTTGCAGGGCGACAGTCTCAGACAAATGGATGCCATCGGCGTGAGCCACTGCAATGACTTCCTTGACTAAAGCAGTTTGGGTGCTGCGAACTGGCTCTAAGGCCGCAAGTTTTCCATATTGGATTTGGGCTAATCCTGAAATGGCATTGAACGCACAATTGATCATCAACTTGGACCATAACTCGGCCATGACATTTGGTGAAATCTGAACCGGAACCTGGGCTGAATCAAACAGCTCAACTATTTCTTGAAGAGTTTTTTGCGGATCGCGCAGTCGCGAAGCCAGCATCGTTCCGATCACAAGATCGCCGCGGCCATGGTGCTTGACACAACCTGGGGCAGGAATTTCTGTGGCCACATAGACGACACAGGGTATGACCACATTGGCTACCTGTTTTGCAATCAGGTTTGAGTTTTCCACACCGTTCTGCAAACTCATAATCAAAGCATTGGGTGAGAGATGGGGCGCAATTTGAAGCGCAACCGAAGCGCTGTCAGTTGATTTAACACAGAACAAAACCAAGTCAGCGATATGCAAACTTGATAATTCAGTGCTTGCCTCTATTTGGATGATCTCTGTTGTAGATGATGCTGCTAAATCCAATTTCAGTCCGTTGCGCGTTATAGCGTGCACATGTGCGGGTCTTCCGATGAGCGTCACCCTGTGCCCAGCGCGGGCGAGCATGGCACCGTAAAAGCTACCAACAGCGCCTGCGCCAACGACTGCAATGTGTTTGAAATTGGATGTGTTCAAGTTAAGGAGGACATTGGTCAGTTAAATCTGATGGCTTTAAGTCTATCTGATGGCTTTAAGTCATGCCATCGGATGCAAACCCTAGGCCCGTTCAGCAAGCCAATCAGTGGAATTTTTAGATGGATTGTGATATCGTTTAAATAATTTCTCTGTTGGAGATCTTTATTTCATACGCTATCCACCCCATTGATCCTGCAAGACCCACTTTTATTGGAGAGGTTTCAGGTATTGACCTAACTCGTAGGCTGACAGAAGAAGAGGTCAGTGCAATCCATGCCGGCATGGACCGCTTCGGTGTGTTGGTGTTTCATGACCAACATTTTGAAGATGAGCAACAAATCGCTTTTAGCCGTCAACTCGGAACGCTGGAAGAAGCTACCGGGGACATCATGTCTGAAAAAGACCGGCGCCTCAGCATGGATTTGAACGATATTTCGAACCTCGACAAAAACGGCGAATTACTCCCTCGCGATGACCGCCGTCGTTTGTTTGGTTTGGGTAATTTGTTGTGGCACTCAGACAGTTCGTTCAAGGAGGTGCCAGCCAAGTATTCAATGCTTTCGGCACGCAAGATTCCTTTAGCCGGTGGCAATACAGAATTCGCTGACATGCGCGCTGCATATGATGCGCTGGACGATGCGACGAAGAGCGAGGTGCACAACCTGATTTGCTTGCACAGCCAGATTTTTTCTCGAGGTGTTTTGGGTTTTGATGATTTCACAGACGCCGAGCGCGCAAAGTGGGCGCCAGTGCGCCAAGGTTTAGTGCGGCGGCACCCCAACACAGGTCGCCTTTCGCTTTATCTGGCAAGCCATGCCGGTGGCATTGAGGGGTGGCCAATGCCGGAGGCGCGTTCCTTTTTACGTGACCTGAACGAACATGCCACGCAGCGCCAATTTGTCTACGCACATGTATGGCGTCCATGGGATTTGGTCATGTGGGACAACCGCGTTACGATGCACCGCGCACGTCGCTATGATCCAAAAGAAGTACGCGACATGCGCAGAACTACGTTGACCAATGAGGTGTCGAGTTTGGAGCAGAGGCCCATTGCCTAAGCACATTTCGATTTTCGCGAATTTTTTGTGGAGTCAGTGAAATGGCCAAATTACACAATTTCAACGCGGGTGGGTATAGCTTTTTAGAAGGCGGTTTTCCCTATTCGCAAGCCGTTATTGCATTGCCTGGCTATGCATTTCGGCGCATTCGGTTTTCAAGCGTTGTGCCGGTTGAACAAGGCTTTGACTGGATTCGTCAGCACCTTCAGCAAAACAACCGACCTTTAACGGCATTTGCTGCTTGCGAGCTAAGATCACCAAGCGCTTTCACGATGGAGGGCTTTCGCGGTTTCAATCAAAGTTATGTGAAAGTGCTCACTGATTGGGGCCTGATTCAAAATGGCCTTAACCCTGTAGCGCGCAGCAACTTGGCGCCGGCTTTTTCACCACCAGACGTTCCGGGCTTTTATGCATTTACCTATACCGTGCCTGAAACTTCCAATCAACCAGACTGGCTGATTGCAGGTAGCGGGGAATGGCCAGAACATTTGCCTTTTCCTGAAGGCATTGTGGCGCGGGGCGACACAAGTCCTGATGGCATTGAAAGGAAAGTTCGTTATGTTGTGCAAACCATGCAAGAGCGGGCACAGGGTTTGCAGGCGCAGTGGGGCCGATTAACAGCCGCACAAATTTACACAGTGCATGACTTCTCAGCTTTGGTTCCAACGGTGTTCAAAACTGCCGGCATGCTCAGCCCCGGACTGTCGTGGCACATTTGCAATCCGCCCATTCAAGAATTGGAGTTTGAAATGGACGCGCGCAGTGTGCAACACGAACGTGTGGTGCACATTTAAGATTTAGGTTTTGCGTTCTAGCCAAGATCCCAAAATACCCTTGGGCATGCGGATGATGAAGAACACCAGCAAGGCGCCATAGATCAACAGGTCTAGGCCATGAATTTGGTTGCCAATTAAGACCCGCAATACTTCTTGGAGTGCCAGTAAAAATACTGCGCCGAAAGTAGGGCCGAGCATGACAAACATGCCACCAGCAATGACGCCAAAAACCATTTGTAAAGAAATGCCAATGCCAGAGACGGTATCAGGGTTTACATAGGCTTGGTATTGCGCGTATAAAACGCCGCCAAAGCATGTCATGGCTGCAGACAGAACCGTGATTGTCAATTTGGTGCGAGTGACATCAATACCAATCGATGCGGCAGCATCTTCATCTTCACTGACGGCCTGCAGGGCATCGCGCAACATGCTTTGGTCTACTTTACGCCAGACCCACAAAGCGAAAAGCCAGCATGCCAAAACGATGTAGAACCAAACTACGCGGTTTGAAAATTGAAATGACCACAAAGAGGCTGTGGCCTCATCCAGCAAGCCCGGCTTGGGTGTCAAGCCCAATGAACCGCCTGTGACTTCACGTGTTGCCACAATGACCAAGCGCACCACCTCTGCCAAGGCTAAAGTTACAAGAGCGAAATAGTGGCCCACAATTTTGAAACGAAAACACGGGTAGCCTATGACCAGTGCCAGAATAACCGTTAAGACCAACGCAACAAGAGCTCCCGCCAAAGGCGGCACGCCATACTGATTCCACAATAAGACCACGCTGTAAGCGCCAATGCCCAAGAAGGCCCCATGCCCTAGGCTGACCAAGCCAAGGCGCCCCATCAAGGCCCAGCTGGTGTAGATGAAGCCCATCAGCAATGCCATGATGATCAAGTGCAAGGGGTAGGAGCCCAAGCCTAACCAAGGCGCAAGCATCAAGGCCGCCAGCAAGGCGCCAAATTTATAGTTGGAAGAAATAAGAGGCATGTTTTAGCGCCTGCGAAATAAAATACCTTCGGGGCGTATGAACATCATGGCGATGAAGAACACAAAGGCCATCACATAACCCCATTCAATGGCATAGACATAGCCACCCACAGATATGAGCTGGGCAAAAATAAATGCAGCTACAAAGCCACCCAATAAATTGCCTAAGCCGCCCATGACGCAAACCAAAAATGTGATGGGGCCAAACGACAGGCCAATGGCGGGGTGGATGTCGTATTGCAGCACCAACAAACAAGCGGCCAGACCTGCCAATGCGCCGCCCATGGCCGAGGTCATCAAATAAATTTTCTCAGGATTCACGCCCATCAAAGGCATGATGCTGCGGTCTTGGCTGATGGCTCGAATGGCAGTACCCGCGAAGGTTCGGTTCAAGAACAAATAAGTGGCGGCAATGGCTACCATGGCTACGCAAAAAGCAATTAGGCGCGCCATCGACAAGCTGATATCACCCACCATCAAACTTGGCATGCGCACACCTATGTTTTTGAAATCAATGCCAAAGATCACCGTCACCAAAGCTTGTAGAAAAAACAAAACACCGCCCGTGACAAGCAATTGATTGATCGGCTCTGCCGACAAAACCGGCCGAATGATGAACCAATGCATCGCCATGCCCAAAGCGGCCACGCCCACAACGCCTAAGATGAAAGCCACAGCCAAAGGCAGGCCCAACATGGTGTGTGACCAATAGATGGCGTACATGCCCACCATCATCAATTCGGCGTAGCAAATCCAGACCACATCGATCACGCCAAAGATCAGGTTCAAGCCCAAAGACAAGAGTGCCAGCAAGCCCCCGAGCAATAGCCCATTGAGAACCGCTTCGAGTAAAAATATGTCAAAAAATTCCATCACACCCCCAGATAGGCTTTCTGAACTTCATCGCTGGCCAACAATTCGGCGGCAGTTCCGGAAGCGCGAATTTTTCCAATTTCTAGCAGGTACGCACGGTCGACCACCTTGAGCACTTGCTGGATGTTTTGTTCAACAATTAACACGGTATAGCCTTCAGCGCGAATGCGATGCATCAGCTCAAAAATCGATTG
This sequence comes from Limnohabitans sp., assembly GCA_044233865.1. Lineage (GTDB taxonomy): Bacteria > Pseudomonadota > Gammaproteobacteria > Burkholderiales > Burkholderiaceae_C > Limnohabitans_A. The sequence goes on along the minus strand of JBIIJK010000045.1, from coordinate 5,618 downwards.
CACAATGACGGGCGCTAAGCCAGCTGAAGGCTCATCAAGAAGCAGCAGTTTGGGCCCGCTCATTAAGGCCCGCCCGATGGCACACATTTGTTGCTCGCCACCTGACATGGTGCCTGCCAATTGCTTTCGCCGCTCAGCCATGCGTGGAAATAAGCTGTAAACATACTCCAAGCGCTCTTGCAATTTGGCACGGGCAGCAGGGTTATAGGCCCCTATTTTCAAGTTGTCCTCAACACTGAGACGCGGAAACAAACGCCGCCCCTCTGGCACTTGTGCAATACCCAGTCCCACCACCTCATGCGAGGGCAGGTCTCGGTAGGATTGGCCTTGCATCTGCATGGTGCCAGCGGTGGCTTCAATCAATCTAGAGATGACGCGCAAGAGGGTACTCTTACCTGCGCCATTAGGGCCGATCACGGCTACAGCTTCGCCGGCTTTAACGCTCAATGACACGTCAAACAGCGCTTGAAAACTGTTGTATCCGGCATTGATATTTTTTAACTCCAACATCACGCGTCCTGACTCGACGCATTTCGCGCAACTTGTTGTTGAATACTTTGGGCGTCCGTGCCTAAATACACTTCAATCACCCGCGGGTCGTGGGTGACTTCGGAAGGCGAGCCCTGTGCGATCAACTCGCCGTGGTCTAGCACCAAGCATCGATCTATGACTTTCATCAACACTCCCATGATGTGCTCTACCCAGATGATGGTGATGCCGCGTTCATCGCGAATTCGCTTGAGCATTTGCGCGGCTTGTTCCATTTCTGTTTCGTCTAATCCGCCCAAACTTTCATCGGCCAGCAGCAACTTAGGTTGCGTTGCCAAAGCCCGCGCCATTTCGAGTTTTTTCAAACCTGCCGCGCCAAGCCCATCGACAAGGACCCCAGGGTTGCGTGGCAAATCAATCAAGGACAAGGCGTCATGCGCTCGGCGCTCGGCCTCACCTCTAGTGATGGGTTCACTTGAGCCGTAGAAAGCGGCAAGCGCGGTGTTTTCAAGAATCGAGAGTTTGCGAAAGGGCCTGGGAATTTGAAAAGTTCTGGCCACCCCACGTTTGCAAATATGTGAAGACGACAAGCCCAACATAGGCTGGCCATCAAACATGACATGGCCTGATGTGGGTTCAAACATACCCGCCAATAAATTAAAGGTGGTACTTTTTCCGGAGCCATTGGGGCCAATCAGGCCCACAATTTCTCCGCGCTGGACTTCAAAAGAAATTCGGTTGACGGCGGTGAAGCCACCGAATTTCTTGGTTAGGTCTTGAACAATTAGCACAATCAATTAGCGTATGAATTGCCTTTTGGAAGCGGCATGACAGGGTCACGGCTCTTGATGGCTCTAGGCCAGACCACGTATGTGTCGTTGCCCGAGTACTGATGCACTACGGGGGTAGAGCGTTCGTTTTGGCCAGACATGGGATGTCCTGGTGGGAAAAATTTGACGCCATAACCTTGAATGGTGCCGCCTTCTGGGATGTCAGTTTCTAATGCGGCTTTGCGCAATGATTCTGGGTCGTAGCCACCGTATTTTTTAATGGCGCGCGGCATGACATCGCTCAATAAAATCCAAGTTTGGTTAAAGCCCATGGACACGTGCGTGGGAATCTCGTCAGCTTTCACTTCGGCTTTGTAGCGCTTAATCATCTCAGCTGTCAGAGCGCCCATACCTGGTCTGAGTGTTTTAGGGTCAAGCAGTTGAGCGGCTACAGGGTCCACATTCATGATCAAGTTGGCATCATCTTTGAAAGTTGCAAACAACTTGTCAAATTGACCATGGCCTGCGCCATGACCAATTAGGGCATCCCACTTCAAACCTTGCTCTTTGGCTTGGCGCAAGAACAAAGTAATGTCGGGGTTGTAGCCCGTGTGCAAGATCACATCAGGACGAGCACGGCGCAACTTGGTCACCAAGGGAGACAGGTCGGGGGAGGTTGCAGCGTAGCCTTCTTTCAAGACCACTTGCATTCCCAATTGTTTGCATACTGAGTCATTGCCTGATGCAACGCCTGCACCGTAAGGGCCGTCTTCATAAATGATGGCCACTTTGAGATCTTTTAATTCTTTGCCCAATTTGGCTTTGCTGTTTTCACCTAAAAAGCGGCATGAAGCTTCGCCCATTTGATCAGAGTGAACTTGCGCTCTAAATACGTTTCGCAGGTTCTTGTCTTTGAAAACAGCTGAAGACACGCAGACATTGGCCCACATGAATTTTTTGGCTTGGTCAACGCGCTGGGCCATGGGGACGCATTGGGCAGAAGAGAAAACGCCCATGATGACGTCTACCTTTTCTTGGTTCAGCAAGCGTTCGGTTTCATTGATGGCTACTTCAGTTTTGCTTTGTGCATCGACGTAAATGGGCACAATTCTGTGACCCTCAACGCCGCCGCGTTCGTTGATCAAATCAATGGCGTATTTGGTACCCAGATAGCTGGCATTGGAGCCGCCAGCGGCCAAGGGGCCAGACATATCAAAAATCACACCCACCTTGATTTGTTTGGTTTGTGCCATGGCGGTGCCTGATAACCACAAACTTGACACCATGAGAGCAGAAAGAAATTTCTTGAACATGAAGGATCTCCTTGAGTTGTGCGAGCTCAGCCCATGTGTCGGCAGAGATGACATTAGCAAAGTAACAAGTTTGCAGCCATTGCAATATGATGAAAACCCTAGGTCTGACTGGAAATGGTAAACATACTTTAAGAAGTTCTGGGATTCCCCCAATTTTGCAGATACTCTTCATAATGAGGACTTAAGTAAGGTCACAAAAAGTAATCAAAATGAAACCCAATAAAATTAAGCAACTATGGGCTCAAGGCAAGCCTGTTAGCTTGGGATGGATCTCCATCGCCAACACCTTTACAGCTGAAATCATGGCCAGACAAGGTTTTGATGCGGTGTGTGTAGATATGCAGCATGGCGTTACGGGCCTGAGCAATTTGATGGAAATGCTGCAAGCAGTTTCAGCAACCGATGCAGCGCCAGTCGTGCGTGTGGGCTGGAATGAACCCGCCGCCATCATGAAAGCCTTGGACTTCGGCGCCTCAGCCATCATTGTTCCCCTTATCAATAACGCCGCGGAAGCCCGTAAGGCAGTTTCGGCTTGCCGCTATCCACCAGTGGGTGACCGTTCGTCAGGCCCTGTCCGTGCTTTGCAAATTCACGGCCCAGATTATTTCTCTAAAGCCAATGACGAAATCCTGTTGATGGCCATGATCGAGACAAAAGAAGGCCTGAACAATTTGGAAGAAATTTGCGCGACACCTGGCGTAGATGTTATTTACATTGGCCCCGCTGATCTTTCTTACGCTTTAGGTATGGCGCCACGCGCTGACAACCCAGATCCGCTTCACATGTCCACCTGCGACCGTATTAAAGAGGTGGCCCATCGCCATGGCAAAAAGGTGTGCATGCATTGTGCAAGCGCTGAGTTTGCAGCAGCATCGGTTAAACGTGGCTTTGATATGGTGATGATCACCTCCGATCTCACATCCATGATTGCTGGTATCAAAAAAGAAATCATCGGCTTTCACGAAGCACTCAAAGCCAGTTAAGGCGCGTTTAGCTGTGCTTTGGCACTGAAGGTGTCCGAATTTTTGTAAATCCCGTTTACAAATCAATTAGATGCCCGTCGAAATCAACACCCCTTTGTCTAGTCACAAACTTGTCATATTTTATTTCTATAATTCAACAATTATTCATCTATTGGCAGGAGGTTCAGCATGAAAGTCGGCATTAATGGCATGGGTCGAATCGGTCGTTTAGCTTTGAGAGCTGCAATGGGCGCAGCAGATCGCCCTGAAGATGATCCTCGAGGATTGAACCGACTTGATGTTGTTCATGTCAATGAACTCAAAGGCGGAGTTGCCGCAACGGCGCACCTGCTGGCCTTCGATTCTGTTCAAGGCAAATGGAAAGCAGACATTCGCCCAGATGGCGATGAGGCCATTCTGATCAAAGACAAACGGATTCGTTACACCTCTTTCGGCACATCTGCCGAAATTCCATGGGGTGAATTGGGCGTAGAAGTTGTACTCGAATGCACAGGGAAATTTCTCACACCTGAAACCATTCAAGGCCACCTAGATCGCGGTGCAAAGCGCGTTATTGTTGCAGCACCTATCAAGGTTGGCGGCGTACTCAATATTGTGGTCGGCATTAACCACGAGTTGTACAACCCTGCCAAAGATTACATCGTCACAGCAGCTTCTTGCACAACCAATTGCTTGGCGCCCGTTGTCAAAGTGATTCACGAAAACTTGGGCATCAAGCACGGCCAGATCACAACCATTCACGACCCAACCAACACCAACTTGGTTGTCGATGCGCCGCACAAAGATTTGCGCCGCGCTCGCAGCGCCATGGTGAGCTTGGCGCCAACGTCAACAGGCAGTGCCACCGCAATTGCACTGATCTACCCTGAACTCAAAGGCAAACTGAATGGCCATGCGGTGAGGGCGCCAGTTCTGAATGCATCTTTGACCGATTGCGTCTTTGAACTTCAACGTTCGACCACAGCAGAGGAAGTTAACGCACTTTTTGAAAAAGCTGCAAATGGACCCTTGCTAGGTATTTTGGGTTACGAAACGCGTCCTTTGGTCAGTGTTGACTATGCACGTGATACCCGCAGCTCAATCATCGACGCGTTGTCGACCATGGTGACTGACGGAACTCTCCTCAAGGTCTATGCCTGGTATGACAACGAGATGGGTTACGCATGCCGTATGGTCGATTTGGCCTGCTACATGGAATCTGTTGGTATTTAAGATGAGCTCTTCTGATCGTCAACTTCCCGTCGTGGTGCCTGCTGTTCGAAATTACATGATCGTCACGGCAGCCTACTGGGGGTTCACGCTCACAGATGGGGCACTGCGCATGCTGGTGCTCCTTCATTTTTACAAACTGGGTTACTCACCCTTCATGCTGTCTTTGTTATTTTTGCTCTACGAAGCAGCTGGAGTGCTTGCAAATTTGATTGGCGGCTGGCTGGCGACAAGATTTGGTATAGCACGCATGCTCACTGTGGGTCTGATGACTCAGATTGTTGGATTCATTCTCTTGTCACAACTTGATCCGAGTTGGACTGCGGCCATGTCTGTTGCTTGGGTGGTCATTGCTCAGGGTATTTGTGGCGTTGCAAAAGATCTGACTAAAACTGCCAGCAAGTCAGCGATCAAGATTACGCAGGCTGAAGCCAAAACCCAAAGTAACGGTCAGTTGTTTAAGTGGGTCGCTTGGTTTACTGGGAGTAAGAATGCCATGAAAGGTTTCGGCTTCTTTCTTGGTGGCGTTTTACTTCAAGCAGTCGGATTTCAGTGGTCGTTGTTAGCCATGGCCGGATTACTGGCTTTGATTTTGATTGGCGTCATCAGCAGTTTGCCTCCCATGATCGGCAAGAGCAAAGCCTCCAAATCAGCCAAAGAATTGTTTTCAAAAAACCAAGGCCTGAATGCACTTTCTGCTGCTCGCGTTGTACTCTTTGGAGCTCGAGATGTTTGGTTTGTCGTGGGAGTACCTGTATTTCTTTATTCTGTTGGCTGGACCTTCACCATGGTGGGTACATTCTTGGCAACTTGGACAATAGGGTACGGCTTAGTTCAAGCCCTTGCCCCCAATA